>JBGCFB010000088.1:0-45181 GCA_045106685.1 Bacteroidia bacterium
TCGAAACCAGTTTTTGCTACGGCCTTCCTTCAGATTCCTCTTCGCAGAGGACACCCTTGGCCTTCGCTTATGCTTCCCAATCGTCAGGGTGCATTCAGGACTTGAACCTTAAAGAACATAGGTGTGCCCAGCACACAAAAAAGCCCTACAAGAATCATCTTGCAGGGCTTCTGTAGCATCATAGAAAATAGGATCAGGATCGACCGTTTTTTTTGCGTTCGCAGTGCGCTTTCCAGCGGGCTTTCGCTTCGTCACGTTCTTCGGAGCTCATGCCCATCCATTTTTTCTTCCAGTGCTCGCGCTTCGCGCTCCCTCGGCCGCTTCTTCCTCGCCCTTTGAAACCTCCAAAGAGGATTTTTGCCAACAGTAACAGGCCGGCAGCTTTCCAAAAATTGAGCGGCTTTACACCTACCGTATCGGGCAAGATGGCGTTCCAGAGGAACATCACCAGCCACGACATTCCGACGGCGAATACGACAAAAACCCCAAAGAGGCCCAGCGCCTTCAAAGGGTTAAATCCGCGTTTCGAATATTTCTCGTTTTCAAACATGATATTATTTTCTATGATGCATTAAATCTGATTAAAAAACTCGCCGTAAAGCGCTTCCAGGCGCGTGCGCAAGTGCTGCACAGCGTAGCGCTTGCGCGAAATCAAGGTCTTGATATTCTCTCCGGTTCGGTCTGCGATCTCCTGAAAGGTTTCGTCTTCCAGTTCATTCCATATAAAGACATCGCGTTGTTTTTCCGGCAATTCATCAAGCGCCTTGAACAACGCTTCCCAGAATAATTCATTGAGATTTTCGTGCTCGGGCGAATGCTCATCTGCCAATAAAAATTCCTTGAAATTGAAAGCGCCGTCCTCGTTTTCGAATTCTTTATCGACGAGTAATTCCGGCTTCTTTTTGCGGTAGTTATCGGTGATGCGATTACGCGCCACACGAAAAAGCCAACCGCTTATTTGTTCGATAGAGTCCAATTCGATGACTCTACTCAATTGGTACCAAACCTCCTGCGTGATGTCTTCCGCGTCCGCATTGGTCGATACCCGTCCCCTGACGAATCGGTAGAGTCTACTACCGTATTCGTTTATAACAGTGCTGATCGTACGTTCCCGTTTTTCAGCCATTTGCTCAGGCGTATTGGTCGTCATTATGAGGGATGACGATTAAGTCTGTAAATTACTTTAAAAAATCTGAGCTATTTATTTTTGAGGGTATTGGGTGCTTTATCCCAAATACTCATAAAAGTTGTCTCTATGTACAACTTCACACCGCTTAGGCTTATATCGCTCCAAAAAGGAATTTGCAAATCTGGCTTTCCGCTTGGGGTTATACTTTATTTCAAAAGCTTCATACCGATCAGCCTGCTTTTTTATAAGGTCTATTTCAGCTTTTGTTTTACTGCGCCAAAAAAACAACTCATCATGCAGGCTTTGGTAATGGTTTTGTTTGTAAAACTCGCTTACAATATAGTTTTCCCAAAGCTGCCCAATATCATTTCGCGCTTCTATCAAATTGAAATTATTGATAATGGCGTTTCGTATTCCATTATCAAAAAAGTAGACCTTTCTTGAAGTTGATATTTCTTTTCTTGGGTTGGTAGAAAGAGGATTTAACCGAAAAATCACATAGCTATCTTCTAGCAAGCCAATGTATTTGAGAATCGTTTTATTATCAACCTGAAGCATACTTCCCAATTCATGGTAAGAAACCTCGTTCCCCACTTGATAAGCGAGCGCCTTAAGCAACTTTACAATTAATTCTGGCTTGCGAATGTCTCCATACTCTAAAATATCTTTATACAAATAGGATGAAGTCAGTTCTAGAAGGCGCTTTGTTTGATAAGAATTTGAAGAGACTATTTCAGGGTAACTTCCCAATATCAATCTAGTCTCCAGTTGTTGAAGTGAAACCATCAGATTTTGATGTACTTCTAATTCTGACCACGAAATCGGAAAAAGCTCAAATGTCCACTTTCTTCCGGTAAGGGGTTCATTGATTGAAGACGCAAGATTGATGGAAGAGCTTCCAGATATAATAACTTGTTTCTTAAGTTTCATATCAAGAATCATCTTCGCAGTCAAGCCGATATTTTCGATCCGTTGCGCTTCGTCGAAAACGATATAATCAACATTTTCTATAAGGCGTTTTATGTTTTCTTTTGCAATATCATCCCACAAACTTCGAGTATAAGGATCATCACCATCTATCCATAGCACCCTTTGTTCATCATCAAAGAGTGTGTGGATCAGAGTAGTTTTGCCTACCTGTCTGGCACCTTTTATAATGATTGCTTTTTCAAAGTCAATCACAGCGCGAACGCTTTCGGTTATATTTCTATTAATCATGGATAATTTCACAAATCCCAAATATAGCGCTTTATCTGGGATTACGGCCTTGCATAAAGCGCTTTATTTAGGATTAGGGCTTTTTGTAAATATCAAACCGCCCCTCTAAAAACAAAACATGCGACCCCAAAAGGAGCCGCATGTCTAAATATTGATGAGCTAAATCTTTGACTAGAATCGTCCAAGATTCATCACTTTGTCCCAGGCAGCGACGAAGTTGTTTACAAAACGGGCTTCACCATCTTCACAACCATATACTTCGGCGATAGCGCGAAGCTCTGTGTTGGAGCCGAAGATAAGGTCAACGCGTGTGCCTGTCCACTTGACTTCACCAGTCTTGCGATCGCGGCCTTCAAATGCGTCATCGGCATCAGAAACTGCGCTCCAGGTAGTACCTAGGTCAAGGACATTCACGAAGTAATCGTTACTGAGGGTTCCTGGACGATTGGTGAATACACCATGATGTGAACCATCATAATTCGTATTCAGCGTGCGCATACCACCTACGAGCGCGGTCATTTCAGGAGCAGTCAGTGTGAGCAACTGTGCCTTGTCGACGAGCATCTCTTCGGCTGTGGCGCGGTTCTTTGCATTATAATAATTGCGGAAGCCGTCGGCTACAGGCTCAAGCGCAGCAAATGACTCAACGTCGGTCTGCTCAGGAGTTGCATCGGTACGACCTGGGGTGAATGGTACGGTCACATCGTGGCCAGCATCTTTGGCGGCCTTTTCGATTGCAGCACAACCACCCAAAACGATGAGGTCAGCCATGGAAACTTTTTTACCAAAAGCTCCCTGAATGCCTTCAAGCTTACTCAAAACATCACCCAATTGTGAAGGATTGTTCACCTCCCAATAACGCTGAGGAGACAGACGAATGCGAGCACCGTTTGCACCACCGCGCATGTCAGAGCCACGATACGTAGAGGCTGATGCCCAGGCAGTACTGACCAACTGTGACACGGTCAAGCCGGAATCAAGAATGGTGCTTTTTAGTGTAGCTACGTCTGCATCGTTGATGAGCTCGTGATCGACAGCAGGAACCGGGTCTTGCCAGATCAACACTTCTGCTGGAACTTCAGCACCGAGGTAACGCTCACGCGGTCCCATGTCGCGGTGTGTCAGCTTGAACCATGCACGTGCAAAAGCATCAGCGAACTCCGCAGGATTTTCGTAGAAACGCTTAGAGATAGGTGCGTAGATCGGGTCAAGCTTCAGCGCCATATCAGCAGTGGTCATCATCAAGGCTTGCGTCTTGGATGCATCGCCAGCCGCTGGGGCCATTCTTGCATTAGAAGCGGCAGTCGGCGTCCACTGATTGGCGCCTGCTGGGCTTTTAGTTAGCTCCCACTCATACCCCAATAGCACATCGAAATAATCGTTGTCCCACTGGGTAGGATTTGGAGTCCAGGCTCCTTCGATGCCTGACGTGATGGTATCATCACCATGTCCGCTACCAAATGTATTTTTCCAACCTGTGCTCATCTCTTCGATCGAAGCACCGGCTGGCTCTCTTCCAACATATTGTTCAGGATCAGCCGCACCGTGTGCTTTTCCAAAGGTGTGTCCACCCGCTACGAGTGCGACAGTCTCTTCGTCATTCATGGCCATACGGCCGAATGTCTCACGAATATCTCTGGCCGACTTCAATGGATCAGGGTTTCCGTTAGGGCCTTCAGGATTTACATAAATAAGTCCCATCTGTACGGCACCAAGTGGATTCTCCAAGTCACGGTCACCTGTGTAGCGCTTGTCTCCAAGCCACTCAGTCTCCGCTCCCCAGTAAATATCTTCTTCTGGCTCCCATACGTCAGCACGACCGCCTGCAAAACCAAAGGTTTCAAAGCCCATCGATTCCAGGGCGCAGTTTCCTGCCAACACCATAAGGTCAGCCCAGGAAAGCTTTCTACCATACTTCTGCTTGACAGGCCACAATAGAAGACGAGCCTTATCGAGGTTACCATTATCTGGCCAGCTGTTGAGCGGTGCAAAACGCTGGGTACCAGAACCTGCACCTCCGCGACCGTCAGCGATACGGTATGTACCGGCGCTGTGCCATGCCATACGAATAAAGAATGGTCCGTAGTGCCCATAGTCTGCTGGCCACCAGTCCTGCGATGCTGTCATGAGATCATACAGGTCTTTCTTGACCGCTGCAAGATCCAGCGTTTTGAATGCTTCAGCATAGTCAAAACCTTCGCCCATCGGGTCGGACAGATTTGAGTGCTGACGAAGGATATTGAGGTTCAACTGATTAGGCCACCAGTCGCGGTTAGATGTGCCACCGCCTGCGCTTTTCTTAACAGAACCACCTGTGAACGGGCATTTTGCCTCGCCACCGTTGTTCATATTGTAGGCTCCGTGATGTGTATGTTTGTTATCTTCCATTGATTGAGAATCGTTTGAGATGATAAATGTGCAAAAGTTTCAATGCCGATTATGCAACCTGAGTTGCAAGCTGGAATGACTTTTTTCAACCTAGGCTGCAAAAGTCGGAAAAAGTAATCATTTATGCTCGCTGAGTTTTGACATTCCTTTACGTGCATTATTTGGTCCAAAACCAGCAGACTAACATATTGTTTGGGAAGAGAAACAAGCAAGCATTTTTAGGTATATTTAATGCGTGAATATCTTTTTAGCAAAAAAACTAAACGACTATGGACTCTTACCTTCCACGTGATGTTAGCCCAGCGATGTGGCAAAAACAACAGGAGATGGTACAAGCCATGACTCCTGAAGAACGCGTGCAACTTGGCTGGGACATCAATGATTTTGTGCGAACAAGTGTAGAAAATAGCATCAAAGAAGCCAATCCAGGCATCTCAGATATCGACTTACTCATTAAGGTATTTGAGCGCTATTATGGCCATGAGTATGATGAGCCGATGAAAGCACGGATCATCGCCTCGATTCGCGAGTATCATGCGCGGGAGGAGGAGAAATAAACCAATATGACTATTCACGCGATCATTTTCGAAAAATTCAAAGCGCTCTTAAAAAAGCATTTTGAAGATCAGTTAGAAGAATTTGACGAAGGGCTCCATGTTAGCCTTAGAGAGTCAGGCCTATGGATAGCTTCAGATGACCAAGAACTTACAGTAGGATTTGACAGGATCCATAATCATTATGATCCACGTTATCAGGATGTACAAGAAGCGATTGATTTATTCTTCAACTTACTGACTAAGCAGATTCGCATTACTCAATATTACAAAGGTGCTTTTGCTTACAAGTATACAGTCGACATTGTATTCGATGAGACCGAATTTGAAACTTTTGGAACAGCAGGGACGTGGCTTTTTCCATATTGGAAGCGAACGACGGAAAAAACATCGATAGTAGAACGGCTTATTGAACCCTCTGAATTGGAACAGGATTTTATTGAGCTAAAAAAATACCTCAGTCATGAAAATCTATCACAACCCTGACTGCTCCAAAAGCAGAGGAAGCTGCGAAATCCTCAATGCGCGCAATGCCGATTTTGAAATCAGGAATTACATTACTGAACCGCTTAGCAAAGAGGAGCTAATCGATTTGCTTAAAAAGCTCGATATGCCAGCTCATGACCTCGTCCGAAAAGGCGAAGCCGTTTTTGAAACGAGTTTCAAAAACAAAACACTATCAGAAGAAGACTGGATCGACGCGATGGTGCAGTTCCCAATCCTGATCCAGCGACCCATTATCGTAAGAGGCGACAAGGCTGTGATCGGCAGGCCGATCGAGCGGGTGCTGGAGTTGCTGGAGGGAGAATGAGCGGTTCACCTATTCAAACTAAGAGCCATTTTTTACATTACCAACGCTAGATCTAATCATGCAGGCTGCCCTGTTTTCGCTTATTTGATCAAAATAAGCATATTTGAATCTGCTTATTTTCACAAAACGCTCCAGATAAAATGATTTAAATCTGTTTAGTGCCAAATAACCGATTTGTCCTCACCCCATGAAAAAACTTCTCAATATCCTCAAATGGATCGTGATCATCATCTTATTCCCTTGGTCATTTCTGTACATTGCATACCGCAGGCAGAGGCGCGCTATTAAGTCGTACTCAGATAAAGGGGACTCAGAAAGCCCTTCCTAAATCCAATAGCCACTACTCTAAAGCAGGCGCTACTCCTTTTCCAAAAATAAGCTTCGTTTCTTCTTTATCTTTAAGCTTCACCTGAGGCTTTTTGCGGCCAGTGCATTGCTGCATCATGTTCATGAAGTTGCGAAAATTGTTGCGGGCGACGGCGTCCTGGTCCATATCAAATTCGGTGCTGTCGGTGATCGCCTTCACTTGTCGGGAGATTTCCTGGTTTGAGGATTTAGATAGATACCAACCCAGAGGAAGAATCACCTTTTTGCCATCATTTTCACTATACACACGATGGCCTTCCTCGTTGACAAAAACCGAACGGTCGAGTTCAAATTTCGAGAAGCTCGTAGCCATCCCGAATGTATTGAGCGAGGCAACATGCCCTTTTAGCAAGCCTAAAGAAGAGGCGGAGCGGTTGTTCCAGTTGCTCAGCAAGGTGAGTAGCGGAGCATTTCCGTCGATGAGGAAGTTCTTGCTTTCTATATTATCGAACTCGATCGTTTCACTGTTTTTGATCAAAATAAACGAGAGGTGGATCTTTTTAAGCATCTCCCTATCAGTCGTATTCATAATCATATTGGCCAATTGTACGAGTGTCTCCATGCCGGTATTATCGTGATAGCCACCATCGACGACATTCATCGAAGAGCTGCCCAGCTTTACGAGTCCGGCAGAGGTGACGAGCGGAAAGCGTGCACTCAGTGAGGCCGCTACCTTGAGCGGAATTCCTTTATTCTGGTTCGTTTTGGCGATCTCGGCATCCAGATCGATGATATTATCGAAGTACGTATTGGAGAGATCAAGATTAGACATCAGGACCTTCTGGCCCGTTTCGGTGCAGGTGGCGTTGAGGAAAATATTGGGCAATTCCCGATTGGGGGCATTCCAGTAATCATTGAGGCTCATGTTAAGCGCATTTGACCCAAACTCTTCATCAAACGAATAATGCCAGGAGTCCTCCAGCCAGCGCGAGCGATCCCAGGTATGGATAGGAAACGGAATGATCGCCTGTACCATATCTGGAAACAAGAGACCAAAGGTGACAGGCGAAAGAAAGTCTTTGCTGATAGCGTTATTCAAGGGCTTGGTAACGCTCGCTTTCGGCTGTTCCAACGAGGCTTGCTGAAAGACCATTCCGACACTTCCTCCCGATACGCCACTCAAGGCGTAGGTATGTCTGAGCATATTGGGGTGCGCTTCAAATAGCTGGTCCAGGACCAGGGCGGTCCACTTCATCGAGCGGATTCCGCCGCCTTCGGCCGAAATAAGGAAAATCGGCATCTTATGTTCCTCGCTGTAAGCAGAATCCTGCATTCGATCTCCAAGCCATTGCTGGAAGTCGGTCTCTACCTGAGGTTTTGTGGTGATCTGCTGGTCTGCGAGCCTTATTTCATGGTTATTATTAAAAATGGAAAAAAAGGGAATAATAAAGAGCAAAGAAAGCCCTAAGGAAAAGCGTGTCTGTTTGAGTTTGAACACACCCCACAACACACTGAATAGCATGACAAAACCAGCCAGATACACACATAGAATAGTTGTCGTGGTAAAATAAAGCGGAAACTCCACCGGCTTTTTATCAAAACAACTCATCAGCAAAAATGAAACAAGACTGACCAAAATAAGGACTCCGCTCAGGCGCGTAATCCACTTATCTATTTTTGAAAAGTCCTTATAATCACAGCGATCCATTTCGATCATATAACCCAGGTTACGCTTTTTGGAAACGTAGCGCCTCACTACGTATAGCGTTCCATAGACCAGGACTCCCGTCACAATAAAGACCCAGCCGATATTATTATCAACGACCTCTTTTTTTCCAAAACCCATCGCTACAATTACAAAAACAAGGAAGCCAAAAAAATAGGGTAACGTATTGACTATAAGGTCATTATCATTTCCTTCATGGCCTTTATTCGCTTTTTTTCGAGAGCGAAACCATCGTAGCTCAAGCCCATTCAGGTCATGGAGATACAGCGATATAACCGTGCTGTACCAAATCACCAGACTAAGCAGAATAATGCTCGCCCAAAACCAAACCAACGAGGCATCGAAGTCGGAGGCAAGGCCATTAAATAAGTCGACAGATTGGACCGGAATCAGAAATACGAATAGAATCAGTACAAGTGCGATGATCGTAATGATCAGCGCTCCACTCAGCAGACGGATATTGCTGAATGCGCGACCAAGGACATTGTCTATGGGCCGGATTTTGGACTCTAACTTCGAGTCATTGTAAGCGTCAGCCTCATAATAATCAGGGTCTGCCTGAGCATTATTCTTCTTCATTGGTAGTGACATTATGTGAGTAGCGGGAGTGATCGCTGCCGGAATTTACAGGATATTTTTAAAAAGCACTCATTTCTAAAGATGAATATTGCACATATCCGAAATAGCCTACATCACATAAGAGCTAAGGAATGTCGTATTTCAAGTCACGGAGATCGTTGGTGTAGAAATAGGCAAAATCGCTCGAAACGCCAGATATACATTAGGCGTGCGCGCAATCGTCATAGGATGACGCATGGTAGGCGCCGAAATCAAATAGGGGAACACCTCAGAATCAGTAGGGATAATATCCGCCTGACCTACGAGTATCTCGCCGTAGTACAACAGGTATTCATTTTCGACTATTTAATGGAATAAACTTAAATAATATGTATCATTGTTCAATAAACAACATCGTTCACTTTTTGTGAACATTTTTAAAAAATGAACAAAACTCAAAATATTATTCATGATGCCATCCAGTTTCTACAGAAGGAGCTGAAAGAGAATCTTCAATTTGAAGTTATTCATGAACCACAATCATTATTAGATGGATACTTATTTTTGGGTAACAAAAAGATAGGCGTTGTTGGAAAATCACAGATATATCCATCTCATATTTCATTGATTAGCCAATTAGACTTACCCTTACTTGTAGTTGCAGAATATATCACTCCCGTTGCAAAAAAGCAGCTAAAAGAAAACGGTCTCTTCTATATAGATGGAGCAGGAAACACCTGGATTCATACCAATAATATACATATTCACATTCAGGGTATTCCCAATAAGATACCTTCCGAGAACCAGGCAAATCGGGCCTTTTCAAAAACAGGACTCAAGGTTGTGTTTCTATTTCTTGGAGATAAAAACCTTGTCAATGCTTCATATCGCGAGATTGCAGCAAAGGCGAAAGTGAGTTTAGGGTCTATTCCTAAGATTTTTAAGGGCCTATTTGAGAAGAATTATTTGATAAAAAAGAATAGCAAGGAGTGGATACTTTTGGACTACGACAGGCTGCTTGAAGAGTGGCAGCTTGCATACAACCAGCGTTTGAAGCCCTCTTTGTTATTAAAGCGATTTTCTTCCTCTGATAAGGATTTTTATAAAAACTGGAAAACACTCACACTTGCTGATGGAACTGCCTGGGGCGGCGAACCCGCGGCCAACATACTTACCCAATATCTCAAGCCAGAGGTGTTTTTACTCTATACGAATCAGCGTATTCCTGAAATCATGAAGCAGTACAAATGGGTACCTAAGCCCGATGGCAATATTTGGATATATGAGCGCTTCTGGGGCGAGTCTTCACTGGACGCGATAGCAAGCGCTATTCTTACCTATGCAGACTTGATGGAAACAGGTGACAGCCGTAATATTGAAATAGCTCACATTATCCATGAACGATTCATCAAATAGTATTAACGATTATGCCTTTTCTGAGCATGAAGAGGCCTTTAGCGTGCTGCTAAGTGTTTTCAAACGATTAGGGATTCGCTTTTTTCTCATTGGCGCACAAGCAAGGGATTTTCATTTTATCAAAAACGGAATTACTCCACCAAGAAGAACAGAAGATTTTGACTTTGCCGTGATGGTCAAAAATAACGATGAGTACAAGACACTTCTACGGAAGTTGGAAATTCGCGGATTTTCTAAAACCAAACTTATCCACCGCTTAATCTGGTCAAATGGCCAAACCATCATTGATCTAGTTCCT
The DNA here is from genome assembly GCA_045106685.1 of Bacteroidia bacterium. Taxonomy (GTDB): domain Bacteria; phylum Bacteroidota; class Bacteroidia; order J057; family J057; genus JAUIGE01. Next base: position 10,405 of record JBGCFB010000088.1, read on the forward strand.
TTCGGAGGGATCGCAAAAAATGGAACTATCGATTTTGGCGAGTTACATGTAGAGTTAACAGTTCTGGGATATAAGGAATTACAACGCGAGGCAAAAAGCTATGCGATTAATGCTGAAAGAACGCTTTCAGTTTCTGTTCCTCCCTTACATGGGATTTTCTTATTGAAGCTTTTATCCTGGAACGAGCAAAAACCTTCAAGAGAACAAGATTTGAAAGATATTTTTCAAATCACTCAGAACTACTGGAAAATTGTAGAAACTGAAGCTTATGAAGCTCACACAGATTTATTTGAACTAGATGATTTTAGTATAGAAAAAGCAGGTGCTCGAATCCTGGGAAGGCATTTAGCAAGAACAATTCAAGAATCGAACAAACTAAAAACGCTCATTATTCAGGTGCTTGAAAGAGAAGGCGAAACATTGGATAAACCAGGCCAAATGTTGCGTGTATTTTCCAATGAAGGTGGTCTTGACTTAGAACATTCAAAAATGATTATCAACGAGATTCTCCAAGGCATACGAGACGAATAATCATTAACCCTTCTGAATCAGCTGCAAGCCATCGAGTCCAATTTTCCAGGGCAAGAGCGCTTGCATTGAATATACAAAATAACATTTGTAATCTTTTGTAAATCAGCTATTTATACGCTTAATTGCATTAATTAATAAAAGCAGCACAACATCAAAGAATAAAAGTAACACAGCACTAATTAATACAATTTAACCGGATTCCTAAATGGCAAACCCAGCAGAGAAACTAGCGGCATCTTTGGAAAAACTTAAAAGACTACAGGATAAAGAAGTTGTAGGAATTAAGTCAAGTGACTTATCGAGAGTTGACAGGGAACGACTAATGGCAAGTGGATTTATCCGTGAAGTTCTGAAGGGCTGGTATATTGCTTCCCCGCATGATGAGCAACAAGGAAATAGCACTTCATGGTACAATTCATTCTGGGGTTTTTGTTCTCGCTATCTTGAAGACCGACATGGTGATAATTATTGTCTCTCTCCTGAACAATCGTTGAATCTGCACGCAGGCAACATCTCTGTTCCTAAGCAATTGGTCATAAAGGCTACAAAAGGAAACAACCTTCCTACCAATCTCCTTTTTGATACGTCTATCTTTGCAATGAGAGGTCCCATCCCAGATAATGCAGAAATGGCAATGTGGAATGAGCTACGAATTACAAGCTTACCTTCATCAATAATACATTGCACCTCTTCATGTTTTGAGAGCCATGCTACAGAGGTTCGCACGGCATTATTAATGATACAAGACGCTTCAGAATTACTTACTCTTTTACTAAACGGAGGGCATTCAACGATTGCAGGTAGAATCGTAGGGGCTTTTAGAAATATCAAAAAATATAAAATTGCAGACGATATTCTTAAAACAATGAAATCTGCAGGCTATGATGTAAGGGAAACGGACCCTTTTGAAGAACCGACACCAATCACATTTGAATCTTATGAACGATCCCCTTATGCTAATCGAATAAAGCTTATTTGGCAAAAAATGCGAGAAACTGTCGTTGAAGTATTTCCAGAGGCACCCGGCATGCCTGATGATAAAGAAATACTACTTCAACAAATAGACGATCTATATACGACTGATGCCTATCATTCGCTATCGATTGAACAGTATATCGTCAGCCCAGTACTGATCGAACGTGTACGATCAGGAGAATGGAATACAGCAGCAAATGAAGCAGATAAAAACCAAAAACACGCGATGGCTGCACGTGGATATTGGAAGGCGTTTGAAGCTGTTAAAAATAGTATCCAAAAAGTGTTCAATGGTGAGAACGCGGGCTATGTTGCAGACGCAGACCATGGAGACTGGTACAGAGCCCTCTTTGGGCCAAGTGTTAATGTAGGGATATTGACACCATCTGATCTGGCAGGCTATCGAACCAATCAAGTATACATCGGTCAATCAAAACATATACCTCTCACCAAGGACGGCATACGTGATGCTATGCCAGTGTTATTTGAGTTATTGAAACAAGAGCGACATCCTGGAGTACGTGCTGTATTGGGCCACTTCATATTCGTGTATATCCATCCATATATGGATGGCAATGGGCGGATGGGCAGGTTCCTAATGAATGTGATGCTTATCTCAGGAGGATACCCGTGGACCGTGATTCCTGTAGAAGAAAGGGTGCGTTACATGAATACCCTAGAAAACGCAAGTGTAGACATGGATATTAAACCCTTTGCAGAATTCATCGCTTGGCTAGTTGAATCAGGCTTACACGGAGCGCCAGTCGCAAATTTAGATAAAAGATAAGCCCCCTAACCCTTCTGAATCAACTGCAAGCCATCCAGTCTAATATGCGCATCGCCGATCAAAGCGGCGAGCTTTTCCTGGGCGTCGAGTGCGATCTGGATTTCCTCGGGGCGGATATGTTTGTTTTTCTTTTGGAGTGAAATAAGGCGGCTGATCTCGTGGTCGGTGGTTTGGCGCATGCGCTCAAGACCGTTGCTGATCTTCGCTGCGCCCAGAATCCCGGCGATACTCGTCGCGGCAGTAATCATATTCGGAATGATCGTCTCTACCAGCACTTCGTTATCGAGTAAGTCGTCGATCTGCCCTGCAATCAGGCGCGGATCAACTTCCTCTACCGGATACAGGTCGGTCACCTCGTCACCCGTGTGATCGACGACCACACGCAAAGGCGTATTAGGCAGAAAGCGATCAATATCAATGCTTTTTCCTCCACCCGTTTCCAACACAAACAGCACCTCCATCAAGATCGCCGAACCGCCGCTTCCACGCAAAATCCCAAAGCTGGCATTGCCCGTTCCCGAACTCAGCACCATATCAACTGCGCCCGTAGCCATCGGATGATCCCAACTGATAAAGCTGACATCTTCTCTACTCAGCGCGCGCTTACGATCAAATGTCACTGAAATTCCTTCGTCGGGAATACCTGGAAAAGCCTCATCGTTACTGCGGGAAGGTTTTAACAAATAGCTCCTCGGCGCAAGGTCCTCAGTCACAACACCGAAGTGCTCAAAGACCTCATCCATATAGCGCTCCAGCGTTCCGTCCTGGTCTTCCTTTCGGATTTTTTCGACCAATTCATTGGCAACCTGTGGCCGAAAGGAATTCATTTCAAGCAAGCGGTCACGGCCATTGGCGAGGGTGGCTTTCAGCTCTTGCTGATAAGCAGCAGTGTCAGCGATCAGCTTCTCAAATTGCGACTTTCCGGCGCCCGATGCTGCCGCTTCCAAGGCTTGCTCCAGGCGTTCACCAAATCGCTTTGAGATCGTATTTCCGCCTTCCAGATTTTGCTCAAACGCATTTAGCCCTTCATGAAACCAGCGTACAAGCACCTCTTCCTGACTGCCCTCGATATAGGGAACATGAATCTGAATATCCTTCGTTTGGCCGATGCGGTCAAGACGACCGATGCGCTGCTCCAGCAATTCTGGATGAGCTGGCACATCATACAAGACGAGGTGGTGCGCAAATTGAAAATTGCGGCCTTCACTTCCAATCTCTGAACAGATCAACAAACGCGTTCCATCCGACTCAGCAAACCAGGCAGCATTGCGGTCGCGCTGAACGATATTAAGGTCTTCGTGAAAGACACCCGGATTGAGGCTGGTGTGTGAGCGCAAAGCTTCGTCCAGCGCGAGTACTTTTTCTTTTGTCTTACAAATAAGCAGCACTTTGGCAGGCGCGAGTTTCTCCATCGTGGCGATCAGCCAATCGAGGAGTGGGTCTTTTTTAGCGTCAGGTTTCAGGGGAACGAGATGTGCTTTTCGCGTAGGAAAACCTTGCATGGCGGCGCGGGTATTACGAAACACCACGCGGCCCGGACCATGCTGGTCGAGTAAGTCTTCGATCAGATTATTGCGCGCTGCCTCACCACCTTCTGCAAGTAAGTCGACGCGTCTTTTGTTAAATAAAGATTCGAGGAACTTTTTATCAGAAGCGCTCAGCGCCTTTCCGTCCTCAACTCTCCCTTCGGCTCCGCTCAGGGTTCGGTTCGGACTACCAGAAAGCTTATCCACCACATCAGCAATCGCCTTATGGTCCTGAGATTCATTTTTGAAATCGTCGTAGTCGGCGTAGCGTTCAGGGTCGAGTAGACGCAAGCGCGCGAAGTGGCTTTCCAGCCCCAGCTGCTCAGGCGTAGCGGTGAGTAGGAGCAGACCTTTTGCCACCTGACTCAACAATTCGACAATCATATATTCCGGGCTCGCCTGTTCGACCGACCACTCCAGGTGGTGGGCTTCATCGACGACGAGCATGTCCCAGTCGGCTGAAAGCGCCTGACGGGCGCGCTTGCCTGAACCTGCCAGAAAATCGGTGCTGCAAATAATCAGCTGATCATCGAGAAAGGGATTGCCTTCCGGTGCGCCTTCTTCGATGGCAGCGCAGCGCTCTTCGTCAAAGATGTTGAACCACATATTGAAGCGACGCAGCACCTCTACAAACCATTGGTGTACCAATGACTCAGGCACGAGAATGAGCACCCGCGATATGCGTCCACTCAGGAGTAGACGATGCAAAATCAAGCAGGCTTCAATCGTTTTTCCCAAACCGACTTCATCCGACAGCAGCACGCGTGGCGCGTAGCGGGTACTCACCTCATGGGCGATATACAGCTGGTGCGGAATCAGGTCGATACGCCCTCCGACAAAGCCATTTACCGGCGAAATGCGGCGGCGGTGATCCAGCTCCAGCGTCTTCCTTCGCAGCGCGAAGGTGCGCGGCGTATCCACATCACCCAGCAAGAGGCGATCGTCGACGCCATGCTGCACGGTCACATCGCCAAGGTCGGCTTCAGACATCGTCCTTCCACTTCCGATATAGAGAATGAGTTCGCCGTTGTCCTGCACGCGCTCCACGACCATTGGGCGCTTTTGCGTATCGACGATCGTGTCGCCCGGCTTGAACAGCACCCGGCGCAGCGGATTGGTGGCTTCTGCATAGAGGCGCGTCTCCTCTGACGAAGGGAAGTATATATTTACCCGACCAAAATTGGCCTCTGTGACGATTCCGACACCGAGCTCGGGCTCGCCTTCACTGGTCCATCGTTGGTTGGGAAAGAAGGTTGACATGGGGAGGTTTTTGTTTTTGAAAAGATGTTGGTAGAGACGCATTTTAATGCGTCTTAGGGTTATTTGGCGAAAGACGCGATAAATCGTCGTCTCTACAATTTTGCCTATATAAACCACAAACATTCCCGCACTTTCAATACATACAGAATATGTATCTTTAAGTGTGAAAAATAAAACTGAAAGCAAACTTACATTACAACTCGATACGGATGTTATTGAGCAAGCAAAAGATTATGCACTAAAGCAAAATACTAGCCTTTCCCAACTTGTTGAAGGATTGCTTTTGAAACTTGTCCAAGATCAAACTGAGCCTACGCTTTCACCACTGGTCAAAAGCCTTTCTGGTGTCATTATTCTAGCTGGTGACGATGATTCCAAAAATGATTATGCTGGGTATTTAACTGAGAAGTATTCCTGAATTAATGAAGAACCAAATATCCAAAGGCATCGAAAGACTCAGTCTTCACGACTCGCATATAGAAGAACTAGCGCGTTACTCAGATAAAATGGTTCTGACTTTTGACTGGGCGGGCCTGGCCAACTATGAAGAAACCGACGTTTCGGAAAGCATTGTCCTGGGTAAATGCATTTTGGAGCTTTATGGTCTAAAAAATGAAAAGCTGGAATTGGAATTTTCTGGAGGGCTAGAACTTGAAGATTGGCCACCAAAAGAAGCCAGTGTCGTATCTCAGCCATTTCAAGATAGGCTTGTATTGGAAAACAAATTTACTGAAAAAGGCCTATATCAAATATGTGGTTTCTCCGAATACAAAGATGCCCTTGCTTGGACAAAGTGGCGTTTTTCGTTTACTCGATTTACGCTATCGTGGGATAATTTCATTACCGGAAGGGAATGGCGACTCGGGCATTCGGTTGTGGATTGATTTATTTTTCCAAACTGCTAATTATCAAGAAAATGAGACTAATACCATTTAAGGATATAAACGAAAAAGATGAATTCTGGGCAGGAGCAAGATTCATAAAAAAAGGCACAGGCCTGAGGCGCATTCGCGAAGAAGAAGATTATTTTGAATACATGCTCATCAACGATCAAAGCTCAAATGACTGGATGGCATGTGCGAACATAAGTGCACTTAAGGGAGGGAGCCTTGTTTCAAAAATAAAAACAACTACAGCTCAATCTAATCGACATACTGTTACCGCTCAGGCATTTAGAAAAAGTATGATCCTTATACATCTGTAAAGATATATTCAGGTTTATAATCAACCTGATATGCTTCCAAGAAGGCAACATATTCTTCGCGGAAGGTCTTCTTCTGATGATGTAACTCCTGGTTTTTGATATAATCGATAATGTTCGGCAGTTGAGATTGGCCCAGAGTGAATGCTCCAAACCCTGTCTGCCATTCAAATTTTCCAGGGGCCTTCCGCTGCTCATTAATCCATTTTGACGAGTTTGCTTTGATGTCCCGTACCAAATCTGACAAATTACAGTTTGGCTTTGTGCCAATTAGAAGGTGAACATGATCAGGCATCCCGTTAATAATCATCATCTTCTGATTCTTGTTCGTGACAATGCCAGTAATGTATTTGTATAGCTCTATTTTCCAGTGATTAGCAATGAGATTTTGGCGGCCCTTAACTGCAAAAACGATATGGAAATAAAGTTGGGTATAGGTGTCTGCCATGGTGGAGAATATTGGGGGGAATTTTGCTCTTCTTGATTTGGCTGGAGTGGTAGGTCTTAGTTTATTATATGTCGCTCCTCCGGAGCTTGACTAGATGGTACATGGGTTCTATTAATATATTGCTCCTCCGGAGCATAATGGCTTATTGGTGAAGTTATGTATAAATGTAAATACAATGATACCAAAACAAGACCAAGCTCCAGAAGAACTATCTAAATCACATAATACTCAATCGAGGCTGAAGCTCCGGAGGAGCAACATATTAATAGCATATTGGCACCGAACATTACGAGCTCCGGAGGAACGACATGGATCACATAATACTCAAGCTAGGCTGAAGCTCCGGAGGAGCAACATATTAATAGCATATTGGCACCGAACATTACGAGCTCCGGAGGAGCGGCATGAAGCAGGCTGGGGAGGCCCCTTTATTTTGCCTTACAATGAAGAAACCCAAATCCCAAAACTTCCGTTAGAGCCATTAACTCTGAAATACAAAGTACTTTTATTCAAATACATATGCTTCCTGAACCCTCCCAAATCGGTCCTGAAAAAAAGACAAGTAGCCTGATCAGAAATTCCATCACAGTGAAGCTGATCACCATCACCGCCTTGATGCTATTGCTGCTTATTCCTGCCTATATGATCCAGGGAGTGATTCAGGAACGGGAGCAACTAAGCAAAGAGGCGACGCAGGAAGTCAGCGCCAAATGGGCAAACGCGCAACAAATAAATGGGCCTATCCTGACGATTCCTGTAGTCTATGAAAAGCTGTCAGGTACGCAAACCATCACCACCAAAAAGTACTGGCATGTACTTCCCGACGAGCTCAATATCGATGGGGAGATTTTGCCAGAAAAACTCAAAAGAGGCATTTACGAGGTTGTGGTCTATAAATCTGATTTAAAAATCGCAGGAAACTTCACCTTTGACAGCAAGCCCGATCCTGAACATTTGAAAGAAATCCAATACGATCAAGCCTTCCTGACTATCGGAATATCGGACTTGCGAGGTATCAAAAATCAGATCAATGTAAACTGGGCCGGCAATAGTCTGGAGGTCAACGCAGGCTCTAAAGCATCGAGTCTGATCCGCTCAGGCATCTCCGTTTCTATCCCCAACTTAGCGGAACAATTAGATAAAAAAATCGCCTTTGACTTCGCAGTGAACCTGCAAGGGAGCCGCAATATTTCGTTCATTCCAGTAGGCAACACCACCAATGTCAAGATGCAATCGCCCTGGCAGTCTCCATCGTTTAATGGCAATTTTTTACCTGACAACAGAGACGTAACTGAACAGGGCTTTACGGCAGATTGGTCCGTATTGCAATTGAATCGTAACTACCCGCAGTCCTGGCTCGGCAACGCTCACCTGAGTCAAATGCTGGCTTCGTCATTAGGTGTCGATTTGATCTTGCCCTTGGACGATTATCAAAAATCGTATCGCTCGGCGAAATACGCTGTAATGACCATTGCGCTTACATTTTTGATCTTTTTTCTCGTCGAAATCCTCAACAAAAAGAAGATTCACCCTTTTCAGTACGCGCTCGTGGGGCTGGCCTTGTGCGTGTTTTATATCCTGATGGTGTCTATCTCTGAACACTCCAATTTCAATGTCGCTTATGGCATTTCAACCATCACCATTATTGCGATGATCTCCTTGTATTCATTGAGTGTTTTCAAAAAAATAAGCCTTTCCCTTTTGCTGGTAGCTACGCTTATCGGAATCTATGGATTCCTCTTTGTCACGCTCCAGCTCGCAGACTTTGCTTTGCTCATGGGTAGCGTCGGCTTGGTATGCATTCTTGGACTCACGATGTACTTCACCCGCAATATCGATTGGTATGGCTTGAGTGTGGAGAAGGAGTAGATTTTAAAAAAATCTGATGTCGTATTTCTAGTCCCAGTTTTGCAAAAGGTAAACGTTGCTTTAGCTTAATTAAGGAAGGGACAGGACAAAATTACACATTCACCGTAGAGCCGTTGTAGTACAACGGCTCTACAAATGTTTTCCAGTTGAAAAACAATAATTTTTGAAAAGATGAAAATAAAACTGCTTCTACTTATAGGGATTGGAATAATAGGCTTTTTTGTTTTCAGAACCTTTGCGCAAACTGTCAAAGACAGCTATTGCCTAACCACCCAGATCTCATCACGGATATTTGATTTCAATACTTTTGAACTAGTCTTAGGTGAAGGATTGGATATAAATGATTTCACCATCATAAATAAAAATAGTGGAAACATCATTTTTCAACATGGAAAACATCAAAAAGGAATACATAATAATTATGGACACCGCATATTTGAGGTACATTATAAAGAAGAAAAACTCATAGAAGCAGGCCATTTTGTAAAGAATGACTGGATCACAAATGACTACATATTAAACGCTGAGATAAAAAAAGGGAGAGTTATAGCTGATTTGAAAATCACAGGTAAAAACGCATCTTACAATGACTATTTTGTAAAACAGTATTGAGAATCAAAGACACCCATGGATACGAAAAAGCTAAATTGGGAACAAAATCCACTAAGCGACAAAATCATTGAAAATGGCGAACAATCATTCAAGTTATGGCTCGAGTTTGAAGACACGAGTCCCTGGGACGACTTAAAAAATAGCTTTGCCAATATTAGTGTTGACATGATGGATGGGCGAGGGTATGGAATCAATGTTTGGACCTTCGATTTTCTCAAAACTGAAGTGAAAGAAAAGATAGATAAAGAGAAAAAATGCGATTATATCATTCCTCCAGATTTGTTTGTTGAGACGCTCACAAGGCCATGTATAGAGCAGACGATTATTGACCTTCTTAATGTCGGCAGCTTGGAAAAAATGCTCAACCACTCTGTATTTGGCTTAGACTGGCTCCCACCTTATGAATATGCACTTGATCTGGAAGCAGAAACAATCGAAGCGCTAATCCGCGAGTTGAAGCTTGAGTTGCCAGAAGGGGATTTCTTAGCGAATGAGTCTTACGAACTTGAAGCACGCAGAATGGATAATGATGACATCGTTTTGGAGCTTGAAGATGGGCGAATTGTAGTTATTCATTTAACGTGGTCTTCAAAACAAGAACAAACTGGTTTTCCTCACAGAAGAATTTATCGCAACGAAATCGAGTTCTGGGAAAAAGAAATGCAACATGAAATTTCAGCATACAAAAACTAGAAGATAGGATATTCGCACATCCCCAACGAAATAAAGCATGATAACTACGAGGACGATAGTATAAGATGATATAATCGGCATGCACATGTATAAACAAATAGTATCGCAACTACGCGAAATCGGAACACCAGCATGCATCGCTCAGGCTGCCAGTATGGAGCGTTCGGCAAGTGATAATTTGCACCTCCGCAATCTGGACCTGACTGCTTCCGATATTGCTGCGATAGCCATGGCGATGAACGATAATGACAGGATCAGTTCGGTTAGCTTTAGCTATAATCGATCCTTGGGCGATCATGGAGCGCTGGCCTTGATGGCAAAACTTCCGACAAGCATTGTAGAGATCGGTCTTGTTGCTTGCGGAATAGGCGACCTGGGTGGAAAAGCTATATTGGATTGGGTAAAAAAGTCTCCTCATCTTCGAATGGTTTGCATCGAACAAAATGGCTTTTCAGCATCACTCAGGTCAGCTTTCCAGCAAATAAACCATGAGCGGCCCGGCATGACACTAGTCGTATGATGAAAAGAGAAGAGACTCTTTTTGGCTCCTATATCTCCATATAATACCCAATTGTAAAGAGCCTGCTATCGATAGCCCCAGTGGTTCCGGCTGGATAGTACAAGCCTCTATCAAGGGTGAAAAAATTACCCCGTTTTTGAGGTTTTGAAAGCCCTGCAGTAACACGGATCGTAAATATCTCCGCAGAATACTCAATGGCAAGCATAGGGTGTACCCAGGATGTAGGTGTTTGGAGTGTCTGCCTCTTTTTGAACTGAGCAAATGTGAAGTTCCCGCCTATTCCTAGTCCAAAACCAATATCACTACTGTTGTAAAGGCTGGATTGTGCTCCAATTCTTGCCATCAGATAAGCAGGAGATTGAATCTTCCACTGAAAACCATCATCGATGGTAAAGCCCGCTCCGACACCCCAGTTTATGCCAAGGCTCATGAAATCCTTTGAGTTCAGCAGGAGGAAGTTTGTGCCAATCGAATAGTTAAGATGAGGGAAAACACCAGTTACTATTCCAAGAGCGTTGGGATTCGAAAGCTTCATATGATCATAGGAAAGGCCATGCCAGTACATGATCCGATCTCCAAAGGGGGCTTTTTCTTTTTCTTCATCTTGGGCAAAAGCAGAAATAGTACATAGGCTAATGATCATCAGCGTAAAAAGGGTGCGCATAATGGGATTGATTGGGGTGTGAAATAAAAAGCCCCAAACAACCTATTTTAGCCAAGACATGCAACATACTACTGCACCACCGACTCGATCCAGGTCTTGTGAGACGACACGCGCATAAAAATACTGATGTCGCCATAGCTGGAGTCTTTGTGGTCCGCGACCGGCTCGCTTGCTCCGCCTGAGAGTACTCCGATGATTTTCCAGACTCCGTCGATTTTGATAAATAATGGACCTCCGCTATCACCCGATACCGTCGTTCCCTCAAAGGGAAGGGCAGAATCATCACTACCTCCCGCTCCTAACACGGCTTCGTCATCGTTGATAATGTCGTCGCCCAGGGTGTTCACATTATTGAAGGGAGAATCGAAGTCGAATGCGACCAGTCCGCCGGGAAAGGTGCTGCTCCCTGAGCCAGAATTAAGGCCGTCGATTTTGCGGTCGAGTGTATTTTGGATCGCGTGTTTTTTGGAAAAAAGGTCCTTATCCTGCCCTTCTTGCTGCGAATAATCGCCATAACCGCAGTACCAAGTGATACCACCGATCGGCTCTGTGTTATCGGTCGCCATTCCGGCAGGAGGGATGTTGGTGATCGGTGTACTCAGCTTGACCAGACATACATCATTTGCGAGATTATAGCTCCCATCTGAGGTGATCCAGGTGGGATGAAACACCAACTCTGCGACGCCATAGGTCGCCACCGGATTATTTGGATCATCGCCTACCAGCACATTGATTCCTTTTAAAAGAGCTGGAGCTGTTTGTTCTTCCGAATCAAAAAAATTGTGCCCAGCAGTGAGAATCCACTCCGGACTAATGAGTGTTCCTGTCGCAACCAAATCCCTATTATCACTGCCATCAAGGCTATATTCAAACATCACGATCGGTGCAAAATCAGGATAATCCTCAGAATTATAAGGCGCCTGATTGGTAGCGATAGTCTCATACTCCGCCAGACTTTTATCATGCCTGATTCCAAATGTGACAGGAAAATCGGGATCAACTTCCTCCGGACGACAGGAAGCAAAGATGGTACAGACGAGGAGAAGATGAAGAAAGGTTTTGGCCGAAATACGCAGGTTGAACAGCTTCATATATGGTTTTTAGTAAAAACGGAGACGGTCTTAAGTTTCTTATATAAAAAAAGCAGGATAACGAGCATTATACTCATTATCCTGATTGGTAACTATTTAGCTCTTAGCGTTTGGCGGTTAGCTTTTGGCCGGAGCAACATGTTTCCATCCTAAAAGATGGCTTCTTTATTCTCATTTTACAAAGAGGCGGACAAATATTCGCACTAAAGCCAATCGCCAGCAGCTAATAGCCAACAGCTTTATAATCAAGGATTTAACTCCAGATACTTCATAAACTCTGCCTTTACCTTTGGATCCTTAAAGGCTCCATGATAATCGGCCGTTACAGTATTGCTATTTGTGTCGCGCACGCCACGAGAAGCCACACAAAGGTGGTCCGCTACCAAAATAACAGCGATATCCTCAGTGTTGAGGCTCGCTTTGAGATCCTCTGCAATCTGGCGGGTCATACGCTCCTGCACTTGCGGGCGACGCGCATAATACTGCACGATGCGGTTCAGCTTGGAAAGTCCTACAACTCGGCCACTTGAAATATAAGCGATGTGTGCCTTACCGATAATCGGCACAAAGTGGTGTTCACACTGCGAGTAAAACGTGATGTCTTTCTCTACGAGCATTTGATCATACTGGTATGCATTCTCAAAGCTTCGTACTTCTGGCTTGTTAGCAGGATTGAGGCCGCTAAAGATTTCGTTGACGTACATCTTGGCGACGCGACGAGGAGTGCCTTGAAGGCTATCATCATTCAGGTCAAGGCCCAGAATGTTCATAATTTCTCTGAAGTGCCCTTCGATCAAGTCGATCTTGGTAGGGTCATCCAGATCAAAAGCATCGGGACGCAGGGGAGTCTCTACGGCAGTGGCGATGTGTGCGTCGCCGATGTCGTCGTGAAACCCGTGTTTCCCCTCATGTGATACTCCGTTATGATCGCAGCAGGCCTGGCCATTTTGGTGGGCCGCGCTGTTACCATTATGCGGGGTATTCCACAAAGTTTCGTTCGGTTTCATATAGTCTGATTAATAGTTGGTACTGTTCGGGTAGATGCTGTCGGAGACGTTGCCATATTACATAACAAATGTGCTCCATCGTAGGAATTAGTGTCTTGAACTCTTCAACCTCAAGATTTAGATTTTTGTGATCAAATGGGTCCTCTACATGCTCCTTAATAAGATCTTTAAGAAGCTTTATGTCGATGAGGTAGCCTGTTTCCGGGTCAACCTCGCCACTGACTTTGACGACAAGTTCATAGTTGTGGCCGTGATAATGCGGATTATTGCACTTACCAAATATCCGCTGGTTAGTTTCTTCATCCCAATTCGGATTATGCAGGCGATGCGCTGCATTGAAGTGGGCCTTACGAAACACTGATACTTTCATAGCGGAGATAAAACGGGCTCTATTGAACTTTGTTTATTATTAAGAGGAATAAACAAATTTAAGGTCACCGATGAGACAAGTAATCTGCAAATAAAAAGAAAAGTGCCAGACTTCCCATAGGGAGCCTGGCACAAAAGGGGCTGTTTGTTTAATAGCGAGCATCTCGCTAAGTCATCAATTGTCAATCGTCAAATTGCACCTGTCCTGAGCTTGCCGAAGGATAGTCAATAAAAACAGATGAATTGCAGATTAGCGATTGCAGAATGACCATTTACGATCAGGTTAAATCTTCACCACTCGCTTCGCAGAAGCAATAACAGGCTTATCCGCATGCTTAATTGACACAAAATATACTCCACTAGCATACGTGCGCATATCAATTTTAAACTCCAGCGTACGCTCGATGGTATGGCTTTCTTCGCGTACCAAATTACCTAAAAGATCATATACGCCGACGATATAAGTGCCCGCTTCAAGTTTTTCTGAAGACACACTTAACCAATCCGCAGTAGGGTTAGGGAAAGCTGTCAATTCGAATGTAAAATCTTCTTTGGCGACACGCTGCGGGTGCTGTATTTCATACTCAACCGCTGTCATATCAGTATTTCCCAATTCGTTGAGTGAATTTTCAGACACATGTTCGAGGTACATCGTTTGGCATGCTCCCAGAAATTTTTGCTCCAAAACAAGAACAGGATCACCCGCTGGAGGCAAGATAACAGCACTCGTCTGTGGCAAACCAGGATCAGCGAGTCCCCACTGTAGGCGCTTACTAAATGTCTGACTGTTGTACTGAAGTGAAAGCGCTTCACTATTATGAGTTTGTGCCAAATAATCAGTCCAGCTTTCTTCGAGCACACTCTCCATTTTACCCACAGCCTCACAACCATCGCCATATACAATGCTTGCGTTAAGTGCGGCAAGATCAAAGCTACTTTCGGAGGTGCTTTCTGCGAAAACAGAAAGTGTCGTTCCTGTCTCTGTCATGTCGACGGAATAGGAAAGTCTTACATCCTGAGCTTTTGTCAATCCAAATAAGCCAAGAAGAATGAGCGGGATATATAAATTTTTCATGTTTTTATTGTTAGAAAAAAGGAGGTCGATATGCATCACATCAACCTCCCTTTTGTGATTATTTAGGTAAATGGGCTTGCTTAAAGTAGTTATCAAATGAACGACCTACATCAAGCGAGTTCGTAACACCGTCAAGGTTAATGTCAGTGTCATCAGCTCCGATAGTAAAGTAGCGTTGCATAATGGCGCCCAGGTCAAGCGAGTTCACTTGCCCATCTCCACTGGCATCTCCCTGGATCATCATCGCGTTACCTCCTACTACTTGTACAGGCGTGTTGATTCTTGATGGAAGTACATACACAGCACGTTGGCTACGCATGTCATAGATTCCGCCACGCAGGGTATTGGCACTCATGATTCCAAGGTGGTTACGGTGCACGATAGCAAGGTAGAAGCTGCCAGTAGCATTTCCGATTGCAACTGCTGAACTACCATCCACATCGACTACGGTACCGTCACGCAACAACAAGGCCGCACGACTGAACAGAATTTGAGCTGGATTAAGTGAGTCACGTACTTCGACGATCACCCAGTCTACAACAGCTTTATTTCCGGTTTGTGCCAAAACAGTAGTTCCAATTTGCTCGCCGCCGCCGCCATTGAAGGTATATCCGGCTGCGGTATATGGCTCTATACTTGGAAGCAAGTTCTGCTTGCGGAGATTGTCACGCATCAAGCTAGTGCTTGCATCAAATGCTCCTGATAGGATAACGATAGGTTGTACCGTTCCACAATCTGTTACGGTAATCGTTACGACCGCTTTAGCACAGTATGCACATGGTGCACCTCGCACGACTCCGTAAGTGAAGTTATACGTTCCTGGAGCCAGTGTCGAAGGAACTATCGTTCCGCGGTCACCTTGTGCAGGCGCTACAGGACCAGCCCATACACCTCCACGGTTTGGAGTGCGAACGTTGCCCGCGCTCAACAAATCAAACAGACTCACAACGCTATTATCGCTTGTGCAGAATGGAACAGTAACGGTAACATCATCGCCAGCATCAGGAGCTTTGTCTACAAATACCACAGCGGTGTCAGTAGCCTCACATCCGTCGGCATCGGTTACAGTAAGTACGAAGGAAACATCTCCGCTATCAGCAGGTAATTCTGCTGTAGTCACGACAGGGTTTTGAAGCGAACTTGTATAGCCTGCTGGGATAGATGTCCAGCTGTAGCTCAAGGTTCCTGTACCCGTTCCTGTTCCAGTCAATGGCGCATCGGAGTTGCTACAGATCGTAGGGATACCGCTTGCTGATGCTGTGATTGCTTTTACTGTCAAGCTTACCATGACAGCACCGCTTTCGCAGGTTCCGTTGTTGGTCGTTACCCATATCGTGGCAGGTCCTGCACTCGTGTAGGTACTTTGGTTTTGTGCCAAAAGTAGAACGAGGTCAGAATCTCCATAGTAGTTGTACATATCAGTTCCAGGATCAAGTGTCATTGCTTCGCCCGGACAGAACTCAATCGTGCTCTGAGCAAATACCGGCGCAGCTGGCGCAGGATTCACGATAAGCACTACCGGCTTTAATTGACCACCAGTGATACCATATACCGTTTCACCCATGCTCATGTGCGGCGTAGCAATTGCTCCACTCGCATCATACCATGTGTAGTTTCCTACTGTTGACAGATCGAAGCTTGCTTGTCCGCTTCCGATAGAATTTTCACAAAGACGTAGTGTATCAGGGCTTAGCTGAGGTACTGGTGGAATATAGCGTACAAGACGCGCAGTGCTTCCACAGCCATCAGCCGACGAAAGATCAAGATCATACACTACACTATCCCACGCCATTCCTACATTATAGAATGCATCATCAATCACTGTTCCAGGGCCATTGCTCAGGCTATTTACACTTACAAGTGAAGTACCCAAAGCAGGCGCAGTCCAGTTGAAGATCGTTCCAGGAAGGTCAGCAGCTAGGCTGCGCGGAGTGAATTGACCATTTGCGAGCGTATCGCGAATAGCACCTGCGAATACTGGAGCCGGCTTTACCGTCACCTTCAATTCGAATGGGCTGCTTTCACAACCGTTCACACCATTTGCTACAATCTGATACGTCACGATCACAGGTGCTCCCGTGGTGTTTTCGTAGCGATCATCAGCTACTTCAGTATCCATGACATTCGCAGCTATTCCAGGATTTCCTCCCAAAACGCTTAAGCCATTCATATTGACGCTCATGATATCGTAATCTGCAATCATTCCAGCAGCAGTAAGAAGCTTTCCTACTGGCTCACCACTACACACCATCGTATCAAGATTAGACACTATCGGTGCAGGGTTCACAGTGATTGAGAATGTATCAGCTACAGAAGCACAACCTCCATCAATAGCGCGCACGATGATCGTGCTTGTGATCGCTGATCCGGTGGTGTTTGTCGCAGTAAAATTAATATCGTTCGTTCCAGCGGCAGCAAGTCCTGTAGCAGGATTATCATTGGTCCAGCTATATAGTGTAACCGGAGTACTTGATGAGAAGCTCAATGATACAGGATCACCAGGGCAAAATGTTTGATCTGGTGTTGCATTGATTGCAGCACTTTGGTTCACAGTGATTGTGATAACAGCAGTATCGGTACATCCGTCTGGTGTACGGGCTATAACCCAATAGTCACTAGTTACCGTCGGTGATACCAACACGCGAGCTGAAGCTCTTGGCGTACCTCTAAAGGCAGGTGCTGTTCCTATCGCTGCACTACCCGTAGACGGGTCAGCATCATAGAAGTCGAAGCTTCTGCTTAGTAGACGGTAGTCTGTAACAAGCTTAGTCAGATCTGCTTGAGGCGTTCCTGGGAGACATACATTTCCAGGAAGCGCTTGCAAAGCCGGACGTGGTCGAATTGAAATCGTGACTGTCTGTGTATCTCCGATACAACCTTCAGCGCTTACAGGTGCTACTGCATATATCACGTCATGTGATACCAGTGTTATGTTTGCATAAATATCACCAGCAAGTGCGGTTGCGCTAAGACCAGTTCCCGGGCTTGCGTTGCCAGAGTTTGCAGTCAGCATAGCGCTTGGTGTGACACTTACAAGAATATACGTTGTTGCAGCTGCGCTTCCAGGCTCTGTATCCAGTACCAAGCCGATCATTTCATCAGAACACGCTTCACCATCAAGACTTGTAGAAAGGATAGGCTCTGGATTAACAGTAAGTACTGTTGTGAATGTATCACCTCGGCAACCTTCTGCAGAAATAGGTACGATGTCATATTCAACATCTACAGGAAGTGCTGTAAGATTTGTCCAGGCATCATCTACGAGCTCATTTACATCGGTTGTATTGAATGGGAAAGTAGTAGGAGGTGTTCCTGCGAAATTCGCAAGCCCATTTTCTCTGATATCAACAATCTCATACGAGGCTGCTGCTACAGAAACTCCATTTGTATTCAAGACAATACCACTCGGTAACTCGCTACATACAATAGCATCAAGGTCGGCAAGCACAGGCTCAGGATCAATCGTCAAAGTCACAGTAATTGTGTCTCCACGACATCCGTCGGCACTCACTGGGCTAATCTCATAGGCAACATCCAGTGCTACTGCACCTGTATTAGTGTATGAGTCAGCAGCAATCGCTGAAGCTGCTTGCGCTTCTCCTGTCATCGCATTTCCTGCTGCAGCAACAAGGCCTGCGGCTGGCGTGATCGACACAATGGTGTAATTCGCAGCAGCTACTGAAGTACCGTTGGTATTGAATGTAATACCAGCAGCATTATCAGAACAGACGGTGGCGTCAAGGTTGGCTGATGCAACGGGCTCTGGATTAATCGTAAGGGTTACTGAAATAGTATCACCTCTACAAAGATCCGAGCTAGTTGGGCTCACTTCATATACCACTGTCAAAGGAGCGTCACCAGTATTTGTAAAGATATCACCAGCCAGGACATTGTCTGCTTGCGCATCTCCTACAGTAGCATTCGTGCCCGCAGCGACAAGCCCCGGATCAACTGTAATGCTTACGATGTTATAGTTATTTCCAGGAAGTGACACTAAGCTTGTATTGAGGTCAAGACCTGATGCTACATCTGAACATGTATTGTTATTAAGGCTCCCAAGTAAGATAGGCTCTGCATCTACTGCCAGAGTAACAACAATTGTATCTCCCAAGCATCCGTCCACAGATACCGGACTGATTGCGTATCGGGCAAATAGAATGTTGCCAGAAATGTTTGTAAAGACATCGTTCGCAATAGCATTGGCAGCTTGATTTGGTCCAGTAATAGCATTACCCACAGCAGGTGTTAAGCCTGGATCTAGTGTGATACTCACAATATTGTAGTCTGCCAAAGGTGCAGAACCAGCTTCTGTAGCGAGGTTGATTCCAGAAGCAACATCTGAACAGATTGTTGCGCTTAGATTGCTCGCCAATACAGGCTCAGGATCAACCGTCAAGGTCACAGTAATCGTATCACCGCGACATCCATCTGCACTCACTGGGCTGATTTCATATTCCACATCTAGTGCAGCAGCACCGGTGTTGGTAAAGACATCTGCAGCAATGGCAGAAGTCGCTTGCGCGTCTCCCGCTGTAGCGTTACCCGCAGCGGCAACAAGGCCGGCAGCTGGTGTGATCGACACGATGGTATAATTCGCAGCAGCGACTGACATGCCGTTTGTATTCAGCGTGATGCCAGCGGCATTATCTGAACAAACAGTTGCGTCAAGGTTCGTCGCCGCAACAGGCTCTGGATCAATTGTTAAGGTCACAGTGATGGTATCACCACGACATCCGTCGGCACTCACTGGGCTAATCTCATAGGCAACATCTAGTGCAGCAGCACCTGTGTTGGTAAAGGCGTCAGCCGCGATGGCTGAAGCAGCTTGTGCATCACCTGTTGTTGCGTTACCCGCAGCGGCAACAAGGCCGGCAGCTGGTGTGATCGTCACGATGTTATAATTCGCAGCAGCTACTGGTGTGCTATTCACACCTAAGCTAATTCCTGAAGCCGCATCTGAACATACAGTCGCATCAAGCGAAGTACTCAAAACTGGTTCTGGATTTACTGTTAATATTGCAAGTGCTGATGTAAGTACACACTGAGGTGTATTCGCAGTTTCTGTAATAATCACCTGGTACTCATATCCATCCAGGCCTGACACATCACTTATATTAAGCATTGCAGAGGTTTCACCTGAATAGATGCCACCTGATGCCACATCAGCCCAGGTTCCTGCACTGCTTGTGCGGAATTGCCACTTATAAGCGAGTGTAGTTCCAGTTGCAGTTACTGCAAAAGAGGTTGCCATTTCTGTACAGATCTCAACATTCTGAGGTTCTGCTGTAATGACTGGCAATGGATTCTCAGTTAAAAGGACAGCAGCGCTAGTGTCTGCACAATTTGGAGTCGTGGAAGTTTCAACAATAAATACTCGATAGTATTTTCCTCCAAGACCCGTAACACTGCTCACGTTGAGTGTATTCGTAGTTGCGCCACTATACACGCCTCCATTTGACAAGTTAGAGAATGACCCTCCCACCGCATCAGCAACTTGCCACTGATAGTTGAGTGATGTCCCAGTAGCACTGATGCTAAATGTTGTGGACTCACCTTCACATATTGTAACAGGAGCTGGATCACTATCTACTGTAGGACAAGGATCAGCCAATTCTCTTAAGCTTAAGAAGTCGACACAAAGACATTGTGCAGTTCCTCCGTTTGTTGGATTTTGAAGTGCTACTACAAGTCCGTTTGCTGGAGTACAGCTTGCGGTAAAGCTTCCGCTGTATGGCACCTTGCCACCATTGGCAACCGGGCCATTAATGGTCATCGTGTGCACAGGGCTACCGACCGGGTTTCCGGCTCCGTCTCCGCAGAAGAATTCGAGGGTAATACTTTTTCCAGAAGCAAGTTCATAACCGCTATTTTCGATTTCGCCTTCAACCAAATACTCAAAATTACCACCACTACGGTCATGGTAGACGGCTTCAAAAGTATTGAGAGCAAAGTCTGGCTTTTCGATGCTGAAACCGCCAACAGCAGAACCTGTAACAGCGACTGTAGGTTGTGGACAATTTGAACCTCCGCAAGAAAGTGTACCCAGAACGGCTATGTTTTCAACTGTCACAAACAGGTTATTAGCACAACCAGAACCAGGTAAAGCCTGAATTTTGAATCCATATTCAACGAGCGTACCGTCTGGAATTCCAGCAGGATAAGAAAGTTTGACAGTCGTAATGCCTGCAGCATCCGTTGACTGGCTTTCATAGGCAGGGCAGTGGGCCGCATTGGCCGACGTACAGCTTAGCGAATTTGTTACGTAAGCCATTCCAACAGGTAGGCGTACAAAAGCTGTATCCTGTCCGCCTGTCGATGCTCCAAATAAGGTAAAGGAAACATTTACGTCTGTAGCCTCATTGCAGCCTAGAACCTCTCCATTACTGATCGCTACAATCGGGAACGCACTATAAGGAAGTGGCGCGCCATTTATTTGTAGAGCACTTGAACGAACCAGCGCTCCATCACCGATAGCAGTCTCTCCACAAGGTCTGTCGCCACGTGCGATAAAGGCGATTTGGCTTCCTGGGCGGAAGTCGCAATCTGTCTCAATCTGAAGGGTAACAAGCGCTTTTCTATCATCAGCAGAGGTAGCAGTCTCTGTACCACTGATTCCATCATTGGCGACTATTTCAGTATGCTCATCAAGGTGGATAGTAGCAGTATCATTTGAAACTGTGATACTCACCGGCTCTGTATTTCCAGAGTTTGCTGGAAACTCTACAATCGCTGAGGTAACAGAAATCCCTTGGGCATATGCTTCCATTTTGGGATTAATCAAGTTGGCGAGCTGTGCACTATTCATTTCAATCACATACTGGGAAGTAGCACACAAGTCAACTGCACCAGCAGGTTCCTGACGCACATTAAGCTGTGTTTGTGAAAGCGCAGGAGCAAGGTTGAGTGTCGTACTCAAATAGCAGATTGCATCAAGCGCATCCGGGTCAGTTGGATAATTTGAACAATCAAAAGCATGCCCTACTTCAAAAGAGGTAGCAGCACAAGCGCTGAATGTTCCATAGATTCTAAATACTTTACAATCGGTCCTGTCTAGTTCCTCAATTTCAACATATGTATTGCCACTAGCAGTACTACTGAACGCAAGGGCATTTTCTGCTCCTCCGACGACCTCAAATACTTTTGTGACTGTAACATCAGGATTGTTTTGAATAAGCAACCAGTTATAGTCTATATCGATATTGCTGGTGCTATTACACACCTCAATGTCCCAACTAACCTCTGATGTTGCTCCGGTATTATTTGGGTTTAATGCTTGAATACCGAATGAAGGCCTCGTGTAATTAATCGTTCCTGTAGCCGCAGTCGCAAATGTTTCGTGTAGCGAGGTATTTGGATGATATACATATTTACGGTAGTGCATGGTGGATCGCACTGTATGCGCTCCTGTGGCAACTTCGCAGGTTGGGAGTAAAAACAGCTCTACCCGAGGGTTATATGTACTTCGCTTGTCGTCAGGACGATAGGTCGGCGCAGGGTAGATGGTCACGGTATTGCCTGTCCCGAGTTTGAAGGGTAGGTTGGAATCCCTTGCATTGTCTAGCCAGTTGGCCTTATCAAAAACAAAACCTGCTGGTATCGCGACTTCAACAGAGTCAAAGTACATGGTCGGTCGATATTCATTTGTATGATTATCGCCTGAACCAGCACCTTGCGTTAAATAAAGTGCCATGCTAGCACTATTACATCCGCTTAAGTTGATTGAGTTATTGCTTACACGTAAATCAACATCCTCATACTTTGCTCTATCACCGTAACTGTCACAACTGATTTCTTCGCCATTTACTCCTAATGTATAGTGACGACCACGGAATCGCTTGAACTCGTAGGTTGTTTGAGTAGGAAAGCCTTTTTTCAAAACATAATACAAGCAAACCGTTACCGTATCACGCTGGAATGGAGGGGTAGCTCCTGTGCCGGCAGCACCTTCACCGTAGAAATAGCCTGGATCAACTGAAGTCCGCAAAGATGAAATATCAAAATTCATCTCATAGACACCAGTCGATGGATTCGTTTTTACAGGTGTTCCTGTAATAGGAACCGTGTATTGAGTTGCACCATAGGCAGCATCGATATCGGTGATGACTATTTCGCCTCCCACATACTCAAGTACATCGCCGCCTGACTGAGGTTCGTAGATCACTTCAAAAAACAATTGATCAAGTGAAGTGTCACTCATAACTGCTGGAGAAGTTACCTTGAAGGTGTCTCCAGGATAGAAGAAGTCTTCTACAAAGCTTGGCGAGTTACTATCTACGAACGCATTCTGTGAGTTGTCTGTCCAGCCTTTTGTGCTTCGCTCCAGAACGAGGTCCAGGGTTTTAGGGCCCACACATGGATCGGGACAGTGTGGTGTAATAAGAATATTTCCACAGTGGATATCTTCTTCCCAACAAGAGCCACATTTATAAGTACTGGTAAATGGAATCGATAGCGGATTTGGAACAGCTCCAATGCTACAATCCAGCTCGAGGAAGAATGTGTAATCCGTTTTACTATACCGGTTGGTGGTATATGTTATTTGATTTCCATTTACTGATACACTTGGACTAAATGCACTATGCTGTGGATCATAATCTACTCCTGGTAAGCCTGCGAGTGAATTAGGAATCACACCTACTGGCAGATCAAGTGTTACTGACCAGGTTACATCATCACTTGTAAGTGCATTCTGACCATTACAATCTACTCCGTTGGAATAGTTCTCAAAAATCGTATTGAGGCTGATCTCAAATTTTTCACCGTCACGCACATCACTTGGAGCTTCAAATGTGGTAGGCTCTTTACGGTCACGCGCGAGGTTTGTATAGCTTACATCACGACGTACAGGAGGGCGGCCCTGGTCACATTGATTATTAAAATTGACATCAAAATACAGGTGCTCAAAAAGCAGGTAATCATATCTACCTAGACCGCAGTTTGAACGCGGGTCGATTTCTACATCCCAGGATATTTCGAAAGACTCACCTGCAGCGAGGTCATCATAGAAGTTATCACCATCGAGATCGTCAAGCCCAGTATTCATTCCATCAGGGTCTGTGCTGAAGAAGTCTGCTGGGAGATAATCTACGGTGCCTATACCGGCTTGTCCAGGCAAGCTTGAAATGGTGATCGGGGTTCCGTTTATCTTCCAGTTAGACCAGCTACGAATATCTGAGCCGCGAAGGGTCTGGCCTGTAGCAGTTGAAATAGCGGTCGAATTATAACCAATACCAAAGATGAAATTCAAATCTTTAGCCAGTGATCCTCCAGCCGGAGAGGTTGGAGTACCTGTGTTTTCGATCTTTATTGTAAATGTCACAGCATTACACAAGTCGAGATTCGGGCGGGCAATATTTGTCAATTTGATAATGGGGACTCCATTTGCAAGTGTGATGTCACCATTCTGCGGCTGAGCCTCTTGGCATTTTTCTAAACCACAATACCACTGAGCATAGTGACGCAAAGTGGTGTTAAAACAAGAGGCAACAAAAAAGCTTTCTTCAAAAATAATCTCTTCACCATCATCAAAACAGTTGTCATTATTACCAACTGCATTAATGTGGCTCGCATTAATGTCATAAAAAATCGTATCACCTGAAGTACGCACAGGTGCCATGGCATTTCCTCCAAATGAGAGGCTGTAATTTTGAAGACCTGATCCTACGAGGACGAAGTGCTCAAAAGATTCAACACAACCGGTACCACCCTGGCGAACTATTACGTCGCGTGTTTCGGTGGCTCCTATTACTGTCGATACAACTGAAAGTGGCAGGATACTGAGTACAGCGTATTCTGCATTATAAGCAGATACATTAGGATCATTATCTGTCAAGGCTGAGGCTGATCCACCAGCGTACGTAACATTCAGGCTATCCTTAAATGTTCCTCCGGCAAGACCATGCTGAACGGCATCACAGTCGGCTTCGCGTGCAATAGTAAAAATCACACGATCACCTGCTGCCCAGTTCATACCCACTCCACTGGGAGGAGTTACGCTGAAGACAGGCATATTAGGATTACTAATATCCAACTCGGATACTACATAACCAGCGGTGCCACCTGTGATAGTTACCGAGCTGCTTACATAATTGATTCCGGGAGGAAGGTTTGTTTCTACCTTAAAATCATTCAAGCCTGCGCGAAGCGAGCGAATATTGATTTCAAGCGTTTCGCCTGCGTGGCAAATGCCAACGTCTTCGGCAATTGTGGATAGCACAACTTCGCCATTTGCTACTTGCCCATAAAGCATGGAGCAAGACATCATACATAGGAAAAGGAATCGATAGAGTAAGGATCGGGGTTGGGGTAAATCGTTTAACATTACGTTTTGATTATTAATGATCTTGAGTAAAACACCCGCAATCACACTCCTATCCAACTGGTTATGCCTGATTATTCGTTGAATAGACTCTCATGCTCGATAAATGGGGTAGAAGTACATCGGCACAGAAATACGTATTTGTGCTGGTATTTTTCAATTCTGTACTTTTGATCATAAATAATTCCCAGGTCACAAAAAAAGCCGCTGCTTTTTCAGCAGCGACTTTTCACAAAATCGTAATATAGACTTAGTTGTATTATTCGAATATCACGCGTCTTGTTAGGCTTCCCTCTTCGAAACCGACCTTTACAAAGTAGATTCCGGAAGTAAGACCTTCACGGTCAATACGGTAGTTAGAAACGCGTAGACCAGACACATTGCGCACTACGCGCCCCATTGCATCCATAATCTGGATATTGAGCATTGGCATTTGTGTCGATGTATTTAGTACCAAAAGCTCATTAGCAGGATTTGGAAAAAGCTGAAGATTACTCTTAATCTGAAGCTCTTCGATTCCTACTGGGTAAAGCGCCATGGCGGCTACCAAACGAGGACTTGCGTATCCCATGATAGAATCAATATATGTACGACCTTTCATAGGAGACATGTCAGGATTAGACCTGCGCTGGTTACAGTTCACTGCTACTCCAGGAGGAGTACCAACCGCAAAATCCCACTTTGCAATAAAGTCTGCTTCATTCCACCAGTCCCAAGGACTACCCTCTGGAATATAAGGCAACATCTGCATGATCGGGGCACAGTTATATAGCTGCGATGCGTCAAACGGCTTATCAAAGGCAAAAAGGCCTTCGTTGCCGCTATTGCCAGTGTTTGCTGCCGTGGTCCATGCGTCATTAATGCCTGCATTGACAAACACGTCATTATTTCCAAAACGGTTATTCATACGTGCTACAGCATTGCTACCAGCAGCAAGATCAATTACAGTATTTCCTGTTGTCGGCACGATCACGATACCTACATCAAAAGGAGCATTTGGATCTTGTGGTGTGTGGAAATTGATAGCAGGCACTTCGCCAGCATCCAACCAGACAGAATCACCTAGTGCACCACCGATATTAACAGCCACGCTTACATGAGAGCTATACCCTACATGGTTAGGAGTGTTTAGCGGTGTAGTGTTTGTTCCCCACATGTTGCCATGCAGTGTAGTGTCAATATAAGAAGCACCAGAACCAGGATCAGTAAACTTCACCAACTGAATTTCAGATGCATGGTCATTCAGGTACGCTGTACCCAAAGAGATATATCCACCTGTACCTACCCCCAAGATTCCGATCTTGTCGGGATTGATACCGTGGGGATTGTTGTCTTCTGCTACCGACTTGCGGAAATAACGCACACAAGTACGTGCATCCTGAATACCTCTGTAGGCAGCCTGGAGCAATTGAGCAGTTTGAATAGCCTGATCGGCATTCTGAGCATCCCAACCTGTACGGTTGTCAAATGACGCTACCACGTATCCTTGCTTGGCTAGACGTGTACAAATCTCTACCACCGTGCTATCCTTAATGGTACCATTTGGGCTACCATTTCTGATTGCTGGAAGAAAGTTTCCAGTGTGTGCTACGAGCATCAAAGCACGGTCAGTCGCTGTATCACCATCTGGTTCATACAGATCAAAGATCATTGTCTGGTCCATCGGCATCCCTGTAATGATGGTCTTGTTAACACCATAAGGAATTGTGTCCGTACGCGTAACATCGGAGAAAATTTCAGTAGCATACCGCTGGCCCAGCATGGGCAAAGCGAGCAGTCCTACAATCATCAATGTAACTAGTTTTCGCATTTTGAAAGTTTATTAAAGTAAAAGTTGTTGTTCAATTTAAATCTCAAGGTAATAGGTGAGGTTCATCGAATACTTACTTTTCTTTAGGCTTAAAAAGATCAGTAGTAATGGCAAAATAACCCAAGCGACCAACTCGCGGTCCACCATATAAGGTAAAAACCTTATTGTTCAATAGGTTAGAAGCCCCGAGTTTAAAGGTCGTATTGATGGAAGGAAAGCGCTTGTTGATTTGCATATCAACCATGTCATACTGCGGTACCAATCCGGTGAAGCTCGGAGAGCCTTCAAATATAAACTGGTCCACCCACTTATAATTCACCGAAAAACCGAGATGCTCAATACCAGCAATGGTCACATCTCGTCCAGAGAATCGTAGATTAAACTTATGCTCAGGTGTATTAAATGCTGGCAAAATAGGGTCACTGGCTTCTGTATTAAGAACATTCCAGGAATAATTACCTCCTATTGTATAACCACCTTTAATATAGTAGTCTACCCCTATGGCAGCTCCCATCGTGGTTACAACTTGGGTTGCATTTGCTGCCAGTCGCCAAACCTCTATACTGGAGGGAACGATGATGTTCGTTCGCTGTCCCAAGCCATTCCTGAAAAAGCCATAAGTCAATCCGACATTATACCCTATAAAGTCACGGTATCGACTGAAATATGCACCTGCGTCAATATACATACGGTCAGCAACCGTTACCCTTCCTCCTACCTCTATAGTCTGGACTTTTTCAGGTTGAATAGGCGCCACATCAAAATATTTCAAAAGTGTGGTATCCTTACTAGGGTCATTTCTATAAGCAGTATAAGAAGCAGTATCGGCAAGATTAGGAAACCCGTTCAGGTTTCCTAGTTGGGTAGTATTCGCTGAAGTTCTGTAAAACAAATATTGGTCGGCAAGTGTAGGGTTACGTACCGCAGACGAAAAGGCCGCACGCAATGTGACCTTGCTACTTAACTTGAAAACACCTGAGACGAGAAATGTAGGAACGAGCTTGAAGTTTTGGTTTTTGTCAAAACGGCTTGTGGCATTCAACTTCAATCTATCATCAAGCAATTTCTTCTCTATTCCGACATAAGCTCCCCACTCTGAATTCTTGATCACAGTATATTCACCTGTGGCTTGCTGAAGGGTGTCCGAAAAGATGTTGCCAAATGTTTGGGGGAGGTATTCTCGAAAGTTCCCTCCTACAACGACCTCATCAAGTACATCAGCAATAGTGAATCGATATTCTCCATGACCATGCCATAATGCCGACTTATCTACGATACGTGTACCGCCATTCGCAAGCGAAGCACTTGTGATTTGGTTGAATGCACTATCGAAAGCTGCTGTCCCTGGCTCCAGTCGGCTAATTCCGTTTTGGTCAGCAAATTCGCGAACCTGCGAATGCCAGCGCACTAATGAATCCTGAAGGTGAGGCTGCGAAAGAAATGAATCAACACGAGCGGCTGGATAAGGTTGTCCAAATACTTGCTGAGGAAAACCTTCAAGCGCTCTAATCCGAGGAGTAATATTCAAGCCCCATTGATTACGATAATCCCTCTGCCAGTCATCATCTGTTTTTACTCTGTCCTGAAGGCGGTTCGCAGTAAAATAGGCGTCGTAAGATTTTCCAGCGTCTTCCCAGGTACGATATGCCCTTACAAAGAACTTATTCTTTTGGCGTAGCTCCAGGCGAGCCTGATAAAAACTAATATCGTCCAGGCGTATACGATTAAGCGTCTGCATAACCAGGGTCCCCCCAGCAGTATTGAACGCACCAATAGCTTCAATTTTCGGAGTAAGCATATAGTGAAGTGCGCCAGCTACTTTGTAATTACGTGTGTCATAATCAATCACGTCACGCTCCATATACCCTGTCCGATGATATAATCCCAAACCAGGAGCAGCACGTTGCTCTCCTAATGAAGTAGCATCACCGTTAAACTCATCGCCATAGCGATTTACACCATCGACACCGCCAAGATTGCCAGCAGAAGCATCTGTACCATCTACCGGGTCGAGGTTATCAGCTTCCCAGTCTTGTACAGAGAGATAGTATGCGTTAATCTTAAATGCGAACTTATCTTCACCAGCAGCGTTTTGGAAAGCCTTTGCGTAGCGTAAGCCAAGCTCGCCTTTCGAGCGCTCGCCTACTTGCACCTGGGCCGTAAGCCCTTTATGTATAAAAGGGCTTTTAGTCTTCATACTCACCACACCATTAAAGGCATTAGGTCCGTAAAAGGCGGAGCTTGCACCTACCACAATGTCTACCGATTCTATATCGAGTTCCGCGGCTCCAAGAAAGTTACCGAGCGAGAAGTTCAAGCCTGGCGATTGGTTATCCACTCCATCGATCACCTGTAGAGAACGTACCGGTGTAGGTCCATTGAAGCCGCGAGTGTTCACGACTTTAAAACCAATACTGGCAGAGTTGAGATCAACACCTTTGAGGTGTCCAAGCCCTTCGTAGAAGTCCGCTGCAGGCGTTTCCTTAATCGCTGCAATGCTCATGCTTTCGAGCGTAAGCGGCGATTGCTTCTGGCGCTCTTGCGAGGCACTGGCGACAATCTCAACTTCTTCAAGTGTAGCTGGAGGTAGCTTAATCTCTATGGATTGACCTACAGTTTCTACAGTGAAGGTTTGTGTTTGATAACTGACGAATGTTATCCGAATTTCGAATGGAGGGCTTTGAGGAGTTTTAAAAGAAAAAACTCCTTTATCCTTAGTATTTGCTCCTGCACTACCGTCTGCCATAGCCACAGTAGCGCCTACGACAGGTTTACCAGTAATCGCGTCTGTGACAACACCGGCAACAGTCGTTTGGGCCAACAAAAAGCTGGTACCAAGCATAAAAAATAATAGAACAGAGAGCGAGAGTCGAATTAACGTAAAGTATTGCTTCATATGCATATCGTAGAAAATCCCCCAATATAGTCCGAAAGTCACCTAACAGAGGAAATTATATGTTAAAATACACCACGATTGTGGATTTGACAAGGGATTAACATGCATGAATAAAAGCCGATGTACAACAAAAGTGCTATTTAGAGAACCTTTACAGACAAGTTGGAAAAAAATTTCCCGCCATATTGCTGATAAGCACTGCCGTTTCTCACCGCTACTTCCAACAAGCCATGACTCGCTTCAAACGCCAGCCAATCTCCCTCTTCAACTGAGCCATAACTATGTGCAAGCCCTTCAATCATGGCATTACCGATACGTATTTCTGCAACCTTGAGGGAAGGTGACAGGGAGTCTAGCTTGAGATTAGTAATGATATTCCCATAGTGATCGACATGCATGATCTTCAGCGAAAACGCTCCCGCTTCTTTGGGTATACACCACGGACTCGGTGGAAGGGTAAAATCTGCAATGGGGCCTAGTTGGGTAAAAAGAAAGCCGGCGGCTAGGTGGGCCGCAGCAGGAGCAAAGATATCCCTTCCATGGAAGCTATTACTTTGATTGGGAAGCATAACAACAGGGTTCTCCACCTCCATCATTAGCTTAAGTTTTGCTTCAGCCATCACAAAGTCCAGCAGCCCGTTATCAGGGGCCAGGAAATAATAACCCTCAGCCTCAAGGGCTAGAATCTTTCGTGAAGTACCGACCCCAGGGTCTACTACACAACAGAAGATAGTCCCTTTCGGAAAGAAGCGGTAGTGCCTCCACAGTACAAACTTTGCAGCGTCGATATCCTGAGGAGGAATATCATGGCTCAAGTCGATAATCTTCGCCTCAGGCGCAATGCCTGCGATCACACCTTTCATCACCCCGACATAACCGTCACGATGACCAAAATCGGTAAGAAGAACGACGGTGTTTTTTTGTGTCATATACTGTGTATGTATCAGACTATGTTTTCAGGCTAACAGCTAATCGCCAAAAGCTTAACTGCTTTTCCCTGCGACAACCAACACGATCTCTCCTTTTACTTTTTTATCTGCATACTGAACAGCAAGTTCGCCCAGGGTACCGCGCACACTCTCTTCATGTAACTTACTGATCTCCCGACAGATACAGGCTTGTCTTTCCGGGTCCCAAAGTTCTGCCAGCTGCTTGAGTGCCTTTCCTATTCGATGAGGCGATTCGTAAAAAACGACCGTCCTAACCTCTTCAGCAAGTGCCAGTATGCGTGTTTGTCGTCCTTTTTTTTGTGGCAAAAAACCTTCAAACACAAAACGGTCACAAGGCAATCCGCTATTCACCAATGCCGGCACAAAGGCCGTTGGGCCAGGAAGCGTCTCTACCCGAATGCCACGTGCTACGGCTTCGCGCACCAACAGAAAACCTGGATCGGAAATGCCCGGAGTGCCCGCATCACTCACAATAGCCAAGTGCATATCTTTCGCTTGCACTTCGTCAAGCAGTGACTGCACCTTGTGATGTTCATTGTGTTGATGTAAGGCCGTGCGGGGAGTTTCTATTTCAAAATGCTTGAGAAGGTTACCCGAAGTTCGTGTGTCCTCCGCCGCCACCAAATCTGCTTCGCGCAGTACGCGCAGAGCGCGCAGCGTGATATCTTCCAGATTACCGATTGGTGTGGGGACAAGTGTGATTTGCATAACGCGTTGAAGATACAGCCTCGGCGTTAAAAAACCTCGAACCTTATACCTAAAGCCTCGAACCTAAAAAAAACAGGCTCGAGGTCCGAAGCTCAAGATTCGAAGTATTACCTCAAGCTTTGGACCTAAAGCCTCGAACCTGAAAAAATAAGTTCTAGGTCGGAGGTTCAATGCTCTAGGTAAAAATAATGTTGCCTCGCCTGTAACCATTATGTAGCATTGCATTATATAGCCAAACGACCTCGTAATTACATTGCCCGCATACCACCGTACCAAAAGCCAGATCCAGCAAGAATACGCTGAGATAGTCGCCGCGCAAAAAAATCCGCAGCGCTTTGGCCCTGTATATGAGCGCTATTACGAGCAGATATTTCTCTTTATCATCAAGCGTACAGGAGAAGAAATGCTCGCAGCTGATATCACCTCGCAGGTATTCCTGAAGGCAATGTTGAACCTGAAAAAGTATCAATTCAAAGGCCTTCCTTTTTCATCGTGGTTGTATCGAATAGCAATTAACGAGGTGAACCAATACTTCCGCGATAACAAAGGCACACGCCATATCAGTCTGGAATCGGGCGGCGTAACCCACTTGATGGAAGAAGTTGATGAGCCTGTAGACCAGGAACATATTGCCCACTTGCTTCGAACCCTTGACCAACTCAAACCTGAAGAAGTACAACTTGTGGAGCTGCGCTATTTTGAGCGTATGCGCTTCAAGGAGATCGCTACTATTTTACATATCACAGAAAACAATGCCAAGGTCCGACTATCCCGTATTTTGAAGCGCTTGAAGAAAAGAATGGAACAGCCTGCCGGATAAATAGCCATGCCCAAATACAACATACATATCGACCGCAAGTTGCCAGGACCGGAGCAAATCGCTCGGCATAAGGACTTTAAAAAGCTCTATGGCGATTACCAGTCTGCAACACGCTTCAGCTTCTGGCGCGAGCTGCGCACGAAGCCGCGCTACTTTGCCAGTTTGGTCATGATCATCGCCGTTGGTGCTTTGGTCTGGAAAGCCTTCCAACAAGATTTTGCTCCGATACGCCCACTTATTAATGCTCCGTTTAGTCAGAGTATTCCTTACCAGTCTGCCAATTTGGCTGCAGCAGAAGGAGGAAATATCAAAGTCGGAATGGTCGAATTTTCGGTTCCGCCTCTCGCTTGGGTAGACACAAGTAATTCGCCGGTGTCAGATGGAGAAGTTCGTCTCAGCTATCGCGTTCTGCATACTCCCGAAGATTTCTTTTTTGCTGGTGTGCCTTTACAAATAGCCCAAACAGAAGGAGCTGATGGCGGTGCCCTGAGCGGAGCCGAAGGGAACTACCTTGAAGCGAGTCCAATCGTAGAACTGCGCGCTTTTAAAGGCGATGAACCAGTTCGTATGAGAGAAGGCATATCGGTTATGTTTCATTTTGAAGGCCAGGCCAAAGACAGTCTATTAGAGAGTTACTGGTTGGATGAAGAAAATAGAGGTTGGGTTTTGTATCAAAAACCGCAGAGAGAACGCCTGCTGGATGAGCCTGCTATTCTGGCCAGTTTGCCCCCGCGTCCTCGCCTCCGCAAGGTTCAAAGTGACGAGGTTCCGATTGAAGAATTGCGCCCCAAAGGCGTCGGAGCGCCTACTATCGCCCCAAAAACTCCTAACAGGGAAGCTTATCAACGCAAACTAAAAGCATGGGAAGCAGATCGCGATGCTACATTCGAAGCCGCCCGTAAACGATCGCCGATTCGTATTTCAGTGAACGCTTCTCGACTTGGCTACTTTGCTTTGGGACAAAAAATAAGGAGACGAGCAGAAACGCAGGCTGTCAAACTTATTAATGCACAAGGCGAACGTCTCGGACCTTCACTCGACGAAGCACAAGCAACAGTCTTTATTTACGAGCCTGCTGTATCAACCTTGCGGCCATGCGAATATAATGGCGAAGGTCGTCACATCATTCAGCGCTACACCCGCGACAATGTATTCTTGTGGATGCGCCTTCCAGATGGGAGTTTAGGGGTTGTAGAAGTAGAAAAAAACATGGATGATGCCGTGGTTATTTCGCGTAATGCGACAGAAAAAAGTTTACTCAGCCGTTAAGTTTTTTCTATAAAAAAATAAATCATAGTTCTCTGGCTTGAAATTTGCCGTTCGGCGTTGCATTTTTGCATGCAAATTTTAACTCTGATTTCATCATGCCATATTTGTTTACCTCGGAGTCCGTATCAGAAGGACACCCCGATAAAGTAGCTGACCAAATTTCTGATGCCGTGCTTGACGCGATGCTCAAGCAAGATCCCAACTCACGTGTTGCTTGTGAAACCCTCGTAACAACTGGCCAGGTAGTTCTAGCCGGAGAGGTAACAACGGAGGCATATGTCGACATTCAGCAAGTCGCTCGTGACACCATCACCAAAATTGGATATACCTCTGATGAGTATATGTTCAGTGCAAACTCTTGCGGTGTAATGGTAGCGCTTCACTCACAGTCTCCTGACATTGCACAGGGAGTAGACGAAAGTGAAGACAAAGACCAAGGTGCTGGTGACCAAGGTATGATGTTTGGATACGCCACTAACGAAACTGCCGAATACATGCCGATGGCATTGGCTTTTTCTCACCGTCTCGTAAAAGAGCTCGCCAACATTCGTAAAAATGAGCCTGAGCTTATGCCTTACTTGCGTCCAGACTCTAAGAGTCAGGTAACGATCGAGTATGATGACGATGGCAAGCCATTGCGCGTTCACACAGTTGTGCTTTCTACACAGCATGACGACTTTATCGCACCTGCTGATAGCAGCGACGCTGCTCAGCTTGAAGCTGATAATATCATTCTCGCTAAAATTCGCGAGGACGTAATCAACCACGTTGTTCCACGCGTTATTCCTTCGGAGTTGCTCGTAGACACTATCTATCACGTAAACCCTACTGGTAAATTCGTGATCGGTGGACCTCACGGTGATGCTGGCCTTACCGGTCGCAAGATCATCGTTGATACATATGGTGGAAAAGGTGCTCACGGTGTGGTGCATTCTCAGGAAAAGACGCTTCTAAAGTGGACCGCAGTGCAGCGTATGCTTCACGTCACCTTGCCAAGAATATGGTAGCAGCAGGAATCTGTGACGAGGTACTCGTCCAGCTTGCTTACGCTATAGGTGTGGCTGAACCTGTATCACTCTATGTTGACACATACGGCACTTCAAAAATCAATGTGAGCGATAGTGAAATTGCTGCCAAAATCACTGGCTCGATTTCGTTTACTCCAGCCGCTATTGTAGATCGTCTTGGTCTCAAGAATCCAATCTTCTCAGAGTCTGCTGCTTACGGGCACATGGGGCGCGAGCCAGAAGAGCGTGAAGTTGAGGTGAACTATGTAAAAATCAATGACAACAACGGCGTTAAAGAAGAAGTTCGCACCACAGAAATGAAGAAGGTTACTTTCTTCTCTTGGGAAAAACTTGACCTCGTTGATCAGCTT
>JBGCFB010000089.1:0-13166 GCA_045106685.1 Bacteroidia bacterium
AATTCCGGACAAGGTGGAGGAAATAAGAAAAGACGTCCGCCTAAGAAAGACTGATCAAGAATAGAAAGTGCATAGTAGAAAATGAAAAGTTTAAAGCTTTCAACTTTCTACTATGCACTTTTAACTCGTAGTTTTAGGCCATTTCCATCTCAGCTTCGCGGGCAGCAAGCCAGCGCTCAGCGTCCAATGCAGCCATACATCCAGTACCCGCAGCAGTTACTGCCTGACGGTATACATGATCCTGGGCATCGCCGGAAGCAAATACACCCGGAACATTCGTGTATGATGAATCTGGTTTTGTAATCAAATAACCTGAATCTTCCATATCAAGCTGACCTTTGAAGATGTCTGTATTTGGCTTGTGGCCAATCGCAACAAAGAATCCTTCGATATCCAGATCGGTTTCTTCGTTCGTTTTATTATTGCGAACACGTACTCCAGACACTTTGTCTTCTCCTAGCACTTCAACTGTTTCGGTATTCCAGTGAATCGTGATATTAGGATGCTTGATAACTCTTGCTTGCATGATTTTGGAAGCACGCATCTCATCACGACGAATAAGCATATGTACCGTCGGGCATAGTTTTGCAAGGTAAAGTGCTTCTTCAGCAGCAGTATCACCTGCACCTACAATAGCAACTCTTTTTTCTCTGAAAAAATATCCATCACACACAGCACATGCACTTACTCCAAGATTGGTAAGGCGCTGCTCTGAAGGAATTCCCAGCCACTTGGCTGATGCTCCTGTAGAAATGATGACGGTATCGGCAGTGAACATTTTACCATCACCAAGCCAAAGCTTTTTGGGGTGGCTGGTTAGCTCTACCTTGGTTACGGCATCATAGATAATCCGCGTACCAAAGCGCTCCGCTTGCTTGCGGAAATCTTCCATCATTTCAGGGCCCATAATACCAGCAGGGTATCCTGGGTAATTCTCCACATCGGTGGTTGTCATAAGCTGACCACCAGGGTGACTACCACTAAACATAAGTGGCTTAAGCTCTGCTCTCGCAGCATAGATCGCCGCGGTGTATCCCGCAGGACCAGAACCAATGACGGCACACTTGACGTGATTTTCGTTATTCATGCTTTCCTTTTGCTTATAATTATGAAAACAATAAGTCTAAAATTTGACTGTTTGATATGCCCTTGTGCTTTCGCTTGAGGACATCGCTGATCTGCTCAATATACAGAAAGTCCAAGGATTCAGACTGCAGTATACCAGCTTTAAGTTTCATTTGTTTGTCGGCAAATGAAGCATGTCTGTTATCTGACATGAGCGCTCCACCAAACTTTAAGGTCAAGAGATATTTAGCTGCCTGAGCCTCTGAAATGTCTTCGCCTCTTTTTTGAATCATAGTCCGCAATTCACCCATTTTGTACACATCCTTTTTACTGAAAGCGTCGAGTAAAGTGCTGGCTAAATCTTGCCTAAATATGGGGTCAGGAATAAATAGCAAGCTATCATAAAGCGTGCTTTTGGCGGCAGCGCCGATATCTTCAGCAGATTGTGCTGATTTTTCTGCGGGCTCAGTTCTAGCTGGTCGTTGCTCTCGCTTACTAGCAGGCTTACTAGCAGGCTTACCGTTAGACTTGGGCTTAGGAGTTTTGGTTTCTTTCTCCTTCACCAACTCTGCTGTTTTTGCATGCGTACCATTCGCTGTTGCTGGGACCTTGTCTATGCCATTTCCGTTATCTGCTGCAGCTGGGTTTTTTGAGGATGTCTCTGGTGCTGTAGCTTCCTTTTGGTTTTCTGTTTTAGAAAAATGCACCAGTAAGGTGCTTTCATTGAGTTCGATTTTATCGAACACCTCCCCCACCATCGCCATCGCAAATGCTTTGAAGCTACTGAAGCCAAGTTTCTTCTCAGAAAACTTTTCATCCTTCCTCAATAAACCAGACTTGATGCGAGAAAGCGGAAGCGGAGACACCACTTCAACTTCATCAATCCAGGCGCGAAGGCTATCTTTTGCTTTTTTAAATCCTGGAGCCTTTTTCTTTCGTGCTAAATCCTTTTTTGCCTTTTCATCGCTTGATTCTGTTGGGCCGCTTTTTCTAAATCGACCTCGCTTTTCAAGGAAAGTAACTTCAAATTTTTTGTTCCCTTTTTTCTCCCAGGAATCAACAATATCACCCTCAAAAGAGCGAATCATCTTCTTGAATGAACTATAGCCATACGCTTCAGGAGCAAAGCGAGGCGAAATTTCAGCCAGAGCTTTTTCTACAAACGAAAATGAAAACGGTCCTGGCCCTTGCTCACGAATCACCTTCTGTAGCAAACCACGAACGCGACTCAGCTGGCGAGGAGAAGGCCCTTTAGGCTTTTCTGGTGGCCCGATAATTTCTTCCAAAGAGCGGAACTCAGAGCAGTAATGCTTAATCACATCACTCACACTGTGGTCAAAGCCAATAATAATGACTTCTATATTTTTGCTTAGAAGAAACTGAAGAAGCGGGATAAAATCGGAGTCACCAGAACCAATGATGACTGTATCAATCTCAGGATAGGTCTGGATATGGTCCATGACATCTACGACGAGACGCATGTCAGAGCCGTTTTTGCCGAGAAGGTTGGTTTCCGGAAGGTGAATAAGTTCAAATCCCTGCACCATGAGGTTTTTCTGATATTGGGCAAACTTCTTTTTTGACCAATCAGCATAAACCTTTTTAACGCGAAGTCTTCCTTTTGCTTCTGCAAAGGAGACAATCGGTTCCATCTTTACCGGGAGGAATTGGTGCTTGTACACTTCACCCGCCGAGATGGCTATATTTTCAAAATCCAAATAAATGGCTACCTGCTTCTTTTCCATGTATATAATGTCTTATCCTTCTTTCGCTACCTACACTTTTTATATTTAAACAGAAGCTACATTAGGGGCTGTAGAAGGGACAAGAATATCGGTAAGTTGCTTCACAGCAAAATCAACATCCTCTTGTGTATTTTGTATTCCAAATGAAAATCTAACTGAATTGCGCGCACGCTGGTCCTTATAACCCAGGTTGTGCAACACATGTGATCCCTGATGAGCGCCAGAACTGCAAGCAGAACCTCCTGAGGCGGAGACTCCCTGAAGGTCAAGACTGAATATCAGCATCGCATCTCCTTCAGGACAAGGAGGAGCCACATTGAGTACCGTAGGAAGCGAAGCACCGCGAGCGGTCTCTCCGTTGAACTGCACACCAGGAATAGCCTGTTCGAGTCCAGCTTTCATTCGCTCTTTCAAGCTCCAAAGATGGGCATTCTTAGTTTCAAGGTTATTCGTGCAATACTGAAGTGCTGCCGCCATTCCTGCGATAGCCGCTACGTTTTCAGTTCCAGGGCGCATGCCACGTTCCTGACTTCCGCCTTGCATGTGACTACAGATTCCTGTGCCTTGCTTCACGTACAAAAATCCGACTCCTTTGGGGCCGTAAAATTTATGTGAAGAAGCTGCGGCAGTATGCACAGGCAGATTAGCAAAATCGAAAGATTCATGCCCTACTGTCTGTACGGTATCAGAATGAAAAAGCGCGCCATGCTCTTCGCACATTTTTCCAATTCCTGCCAAGTCATTGAGTGTGCCGATTTCATTATTCGCGTGCATAATGCAAACGAGTGTTTTGGCATCGCTATGCTTCAATGTTGACTCAAGTTCTGAATGATCGATGCGACCTGTTTCAGAAACTGAAAGCCATTCAACCTGAACCTTTCCGTCTTTCTCAAGTGCTTCGATGGTATGACTGACAGCGTGATGCTCGATTTGAGTAGAAATAATGCGCTTTACGCCGCAGGCGTATACTGCTCCATTAATGGCGATATTGTCGGCCTCGGTGCCACCACTTGTAAAGAAAATCTCTGATGGCTGAGCGCCAAGGCAGTTCGCGATAGTACGACGAGACTGCTCTATAGCGCCTCGTAGTTCACGTCCGTGACTATGAGTTGATGATGGATTCCCAGCATAATCGAGGAAATATGGCTTCATCGCTTCGAATGCCGAAGGCAACATCGGAGTAGAAGCCGCATTATCCAGATACACTTTTTTAGCCGTCATAATGTTAGCGTGTTTAGATTTGCCCGCAAATATCGGCATTTTTATACCAAATCCGAATAGCTTACTTCCAGCAAATCCTCCTCCACAAGTCCAAAGCGCTCCATGTAAAATGTGCATTGCTCAAGAAGCTTACTCTTTCCTATAGTGCCATCGACATCGATGGCTTCGATTTCGACAAATGTTCCAAGCCCCTCTACCCTATCCAGGTGAAATTTCACATTTTCGATAAATGCTATTTCACGATGCTTGTCCACCACTTTCCAAACCCCAAGTGAGGCTTCCAAAACTGCTTTTAATGCAGGGTCGGGTTGAGGTCTGTACAAATGAACCTTGGATTCCTTGGGGCCAGCCTGATCATTCCTTTCATAATAAATCAAGCTATGCTCAATGTTTCCTTCTCTCAGTTTGAGCCTTCCTTTAGCTACGTTGAAGTAGGTGTCTATTTGATGATCAATCCCCTTAAAATCAGCATGATGATCCTTCAGCCAGTTTCTGATTGAATCCTGGTCAATACAGCGAGCTTTTATTTCGATATTGAGGTGCATATTTTTAGAATACTTTGGAACAAAATAGAAGCTTACCTTAGCATTTTCAAAACAAAAAAATACCAATGCAGCTACATCATTCTTTTTTCAAAAACGCATTCCTGCTTACCGGGCTCATTCTTTTACTTGGAAGTTGTGGATTTCAGCAATTGCAGGCCCAGGATGTACGCGCGGGCTGGGTCGTAGGTGGAAACCTGAGCGACGTAGAACCGCTTACGCCTGGCACTTCATTCAAGCCTGGGATTACGCTTGGAGCCTTTATGGCATTTAAAATCAATGACTTTTTACAATTTCAACCTGAAATGCTCTTTGATCAGATGGGCTACCAATCCAATCAGGAAGGAGTTTTTCCGGTGAGCGTTCGATCTCATTATTTGAGTTTTCCGCTATTGTTGAACTTCACGCTGCCTATTGATTTGGGAGATAATATTCGTGACATCAATTTCCAGGCAGGACTTATCCCCGCCTCTTTGATAAATGTCAAGGACAAAATTAGCCGAATAGATCAAACTGACCTTTTTAGAAAGATTGACCTACAGTATGCAGCTGGGATTACACTTGAACTTTCCGATGATGTAAGCTTTGCAGCGCGCTATAGCTACTCTTCTCGGTCTATCGTTAAGAATGTTCAGGGTGGTGTTAATGCAGGCCCCTTCAATGAAAATGTTCACCTGTCTATCCGATGGAACTTTTTGAAGTAGTAAAGAATATCTGACCAAGTTTGTCGCGGACCTACCTCATATTGCTATCGCTGGCAGTGCTGACAGCCTTGCTGCTGTTCAGCCTCATGCAAATGGAAAAGAGCATGCTTCATGAAGGCTTTATTCCTTCGGATGTATATACCTATATGAGTTCTGCAGATTTGCTGTATCAGGAAGCGAAGCCGCACCCCACGCGGCCCTTGGGTTATGCTGCCTTGCTAGGACTTCCATCATTGTTTATTGGCCAACCTACTACAGCTCAGTATGTCTATTGGGCGCTGGCTTTGAATGCTATTGCATGGCTTATAACGATCTTGTTTTTGTACAAAACGCTTCGGCTAATGAGTTCTCCCAAAGCAGCAGCAGTCGGTGCTGGATTCTTCATCTTTTGTCTGGGGAATATGTTTCATATTTCACTGGCCCTCACCGAAACGACAACCTGCCTTTTTCTCACATTATCGGGATGGTTTTTTGTTAAAAACCTTCAAACCAAGAACTCAGCATACCTTTTTCACGGTGCAGCAATGCTCAATATCAGCCTGCTATTTAGGCCGGGAATGTTCTATTTCGCGCTTTTGGTTTCGGTGGCACTTGCTGTTTTTGCACTTATCAAAAAGAGGAAAAATATGCTTCAGCATCCTGTATGGCTACTTTCGCTCGTGCTGGTAACGGTGCAACTCACCGCGATGTACCAAAGCTATGGTAAGTTTACGCCATCCTTTGTGGACAAGGCAACATGGTATTTTTACCTTGGAGCAGAAGCTGAAGCAAAAGCGCAGGGCCATCGATATGAAGAAGAGGTAAAACAGCGAAGAGCGAGTTATCCTCAAGGTGATTGGAAGGCCTTATCGCGTTTGAGCAAGGAGGATATGGCTCATCAGCTCAGCAGCAATACTGGCATCCTATTTCAAGAGTATTTCTCCAACGTAATCGAGAATGCTCACCACGGAAGCCATCCTATAAAGTACGCCCAGCAAGTCAACAATCGCGGCGGGTTTGGAGATTCAATTTTGTTCATTTCCCGCATTCAGAATGTACTGCTTTTCCTGGCTCCACTGATTGTCTGTATTGGCTTGATTATTCGTAAAAAAAGGCCTCCACTACCTCTTCTACTCATGCTAGGCACGGTACTATATATCATCGCCACCTCAGGAGTTTCTTTCTGGCAAGGAGATCGGTTCTTTATTGTGTTTTATCCGCTTGTGATTGTGCTGGGTTTGTATACCTGGAACTTGTTACAAAAAAGCGTGGATTTCAGATTGCAGAATAGTGATTTACTATTGCAAAAATAGTGCTCTTAGCATTAATTCAACAACTTCCACACCAGCGTTTTCAAAATATGGCCGGTTCCCATTTGACTTGGGATCTGGCCTTTTATTTGGAGGTCAGCCTCCTGAATATAGGTGATATTGCGATAGACAATTCCCAAAGAATAGTTGCGGCGGCCATTCAGTGCATCCCGCGCCTGAAAGAAGTTCATTCCCAGATTTTTACGAATCGCATTCGCATCGTTTAGTCCAGAGGCGTACACCTTGGCTATTTGATCAAAATAACGAAATAAGCCTCCCACGATAAGCACTGGCGGATTGGTTTTTGCATTTTGGGTGAGACGATCTACGATCAGATGGGCTTGGTTGACCTGGCGGATTCCCAGTGCAGAAATCAGTTCAAATACATTGAAATCCTTGTCGATATCGATCGCTTCAAAAACGGCTTCACGCGTAAGCTGGGTTTGATTTTGGGCCTGTAGAGGAATCAACAACTTCTCCAATTCATTCACCACATGACCTACACTTGTTCCAAGGTTGGTCACCAAAATATCCGGCACCTGTGGATCAGCCTGAATGCCTTTGGATTGAATAAAGGTGCTGAGCCAAGCTTTCAGATCGCGTTCGTAGAGTTTTTTTGATTCAAAAACGACGCCGCCAGCTTTTTCCAATGTAGTCGCTCCCTTTTTTCCTGCTCCTCCTTTATCGCTTTTGTGGACGATGACGAGTACCGTCGTAGCTACTGGCTTAGAAAAGTACTTTACGAGTTTCGTCCATTCTGCTTTTGGCAAGCGGTGAGCTTCTTTCAGCATGACCAAACGGCGTGAGGCCATCATGGGAAAGCTGCGACAAGCGGTCATGACCGCGTTGGCGGTAGTCTCTGCACCGAATAGCACTTCCTTATTAAAGGAATCCTCCCCAGGCTGCAAGGCATGCGCCTCCACAGTGCTTGCCAGTGTGTCGATGAACCATGACTCAGGTCCATGCAGATAATACACGGGAGCAAACTGCCCGCTCTCTACCTGTTTTTTAAGCGCTGAAAAAGAAGTCATGTGGCAAATATACACGAAATCGCTGCGCGATTTCAATGAAGAAAAATCACTTCGTGATTTTAAGGAAGAGTTTTCGCTTTGCGATGTAGTGAAGCAGATTCGCTTCGCTCAGTGATTTTGCCCCAGATGATAAATCATCGGGCAATAGTGAAAAAAAATAATGTCGAAGCCTTGAGAAACTGGAAAGCTTCACTGCCGAGGCGCTTCACCATCGAGCCGAAGGCGAGATACTTCACTAGAATCGCGCAGCGATTCTGCGTATATTTACCGCTCAAAACAAAAATTGAATGAAACAAACAATCATAACCTTCATTGCAATCCTTTTCCTTGTTCCTGGTTTTGCCCAAAACAAGATGCTCGAAGTCCGCGACTGTGTTAACCCACGTACGGCTTATCCTAATAGTAAACGACAGCTCAGCTGGCGTGGAGACGGAAACAACTATTGCTACGTCGATTATAGCACCAATACGCTGATGGAAGGGAGCAATGGTGGCTCTGAGTCAAGTCTGCTCAGCATGGACAAGATCAATGAAGGGTTTGATGGCGAAAATAAATTAAAGCGCTTTCCATATATCACCTGGGAAGATGCTAATCATTTCACTTTTACGCATGCCGAAGCTTTCTACCGATATCATATTGAGAGTGGTGAACTAACCAAGCTTGCTCCGGTATATGAGGGCGCAGAATTCCTCGAAACTTCTTCTTCAGGCAATGTCGCTTTTAACAAAAATAACAACCTCGTCATCATCAAAAGTGGTACAGAAGTGCCTTACTATGTTGCAGAAGATGGCTCACGCGAACTCACCTACGGCAAGTATGCTCACCGTCGTGAGTTTGGCATAACAAAAGGTCTCTTCTGGTCACCAAATGGCCAGAACCTTGCCTTCTACCGCGTAGATCGCAGCATGGTGACCGATTATCCACTCGTGGATTATAGCGTTACTCCGGCTAAAGCACAGCCTACCAAGTATCCAATGGCTGGTATGGCTAGCCATCAGGCGACACTTGGTATTTACAATACAAAGACTGACAAGATGGTATATCTGGAAACAGGTAAACCAGTAGAAAAATACCTTACCAACATTACCTGGAGCCCGAGCGGTGATCAGATTTATGTAGCGATTGTTAATCGTGATCAAAATCATATGGAGCTTGCTTCTTTTGATGCGAACACGGGCAAAAAGATCACGATCCTTTTCGAAGAAAAACAAGACAAATATGTAGAGCCTGAGCACGGACCGATATTCTGCTTTAAAAACAATCCTGACCAATTTATCTGGTTCAGTGAGCGCAGTGGCTATGACCACCTTTACCTCTATGACACCAAGGGCAGCATGAAAAAGCAGCTCACCAAAGGTGACTGGGAAGTAACAGAAGTACTCGGAATGGCTCCTGATGGCGAAACACTCTACTTCATGGCTACGAAAGAAAGTCCGCTGGAAAGACATGCTTACTCAGTGAATGTCAATTCAGGAAAAATAAAGAAAATCACCCAGGAAAAAGGAACACACCGTTGTTCACTTAGTGCAGACGGAGACTATCTGATCGACTCGTACAGCAGCCGCGAAGTTCCTAATGTTCAGCAGGTTATTCGTACCAAAAATGGCAAGCAAAGCGCGGCTATCCACACAGCCGAAAATCCGCTTAAGGATTACAAGCTTGGTGAGATGAGCTTTGTCGAAATTGATGGAGCGGATGGAACCAAACTGTATGGTCGTCTGATCAAGCCTGTTGATTTTGATCCGAATAAAAAATATCCTTCTGTAACCTATGTATATGGTGGGCCTCATGTGCAACTCGTAACCGAAAGCTGGAACGGTGGTGCGCAGCTATTTTTGCAGTATCTAGCCAGCCAGGGCTATGTAGTTTTCACACTCGACAGTCGTGGTTCAGGACACCGTGGTTTGGCGTTTGAGCAAGCTACATTTCGTAATCTTGGAACAGAGGAAATGAAAGACCAGCTTAAAGGTGCAGAGTACCTCAAATCGCTTTCATATGTCGATGCTGATCGCATGGGCATGAGTGGCTGGAGCTTTGGTGGATACATGACTTCTACGATGATGCTTCGCCAGCCTGGCACGTACAAAGTAGGTGTAGCAGGTGGCCCAGTTGTAGACTGGAAATTCTATGAGGTTATGTACACTGAGCGTTACATGGATACACCAAAAGCAAACCCGGAAGGCTACAAAGAGACAAGCTTGTTGAGCCATGTTGAGAACCTGGAAGGTCGCTTGTTGATCATCCACGGCTTGCTCGACGATACTGTAGTGCCGCAGCACACGCGTGCGCTTTTGCGCAAGGGTGTTGAAAAAGGCAAGCACTTCGATTACTATGCATATCCTGCTCACCCTCACAATGTTAGAGGTTG
Source organism: Bacteroidia bacterium (assembly GCA_045106685.1). Lineage (GTDB taxonomy): Bacteria > Bacteroidota > Bacteroidia > J057 > J057 > JAUIGE01. The sequence goes on from JBGCFB010000089.1 coordinate 9,966, forward strand.
GGATCGGGTGCATTTGTTGGAGAAAATGGCGCGCTATTTCAAGGACTTCTTGTAGTGATTGCCATATTCCAAAGGCTTGGGCCTACTGTAATATTACTTTGTGTGATTGTTTGGGCTGATTTTGCGCATGCCCAAACAATCACTACAGAGAAGCATTTCGGTGGTGTTCATTATTATGTTGATGGAATAAAGCTGCCACCACGCCAAGCCTACCAAAGAGTTTCGATTAATCCTGAAGCGACAGCGATCTTCAAGTCTGTAAGGCCCAAAAGAGCTGTTTCTCAAATTCTTGCAGCTTCAAGTTGCATTTTGGTCGGATTCAATATTGCCCGATCGGTATCCCCTCCCCCAGTTAGAAAAAAGCTAAGTGTTCCTTACTTATTAACGGGCGTCGGCTTAATAGCAGCTTCAATCCCATTCTACAAATCCTATCAACAAAAGGCTGAAAAAGCAATTGCGCTTTACAACGAAGGGCTTCCCTATACTTCATCGTTTCCAAAACCGATAGAAGTCTATGTAGTCGCTGACAGATTCGGAGCAGGTTTGCAAGTTCGTTTCTGACAATCATGATAGGAGCTCCATACATCTACCCTATTCTTATCACATGCCTAATCACCTCGTTTAGCCATGCTCAATCCTGGTCATACACAGTTCGTGATGCGGCTATTTTTTCATCACCCAAAACAGCCGATCTCAACAATGACCGCTATCCCGATATCGTCATAGCAACTGGAAATGAGGATGCCATTTCTACCGAAGGAATACTCGCGCTCGACGGCCGAAATGGACAAAAAATATGGTCCTTTCAAACACGCAATCAGGTCTATGGTTCGGCAGTGTTTCAGGATGTAAATAACGATGGCACATCTGATGTTTTTATAGGAGGAAGAAAAGGTCAGTTCTATTGTTTAGATGGAAAAAACGGCACCTTGATCTGGAGTCTTGATACAAGGCTATTTGGGCATAATTTCGACAGCCTCAAACTCAATCTGTATACGCCAGCCTGGGTACCTGATCAGGATGGTGACGGAATCAGAGACCTGGTCAATGTGTACGGCGGTGGCACGGACCGACGAGTAACAGGTTGGCTGGTGTTACTTTCTGGAAAAACGGGTCAGATACTCGCTCGTGATACGATGCCCGATGGAATGGAAAGTTACTGTTCGCCATTAGCACATGATTTTGATGGTGATGGCGAGGTCGAAATACTCTTTGGAAGTGGCGAAGAACGCCGTGGCGGCAAGCTGTATCGCTGTTCGCTTGCACAGCTCAAGCAAGCCAATCTGGCTCAGGCAGAAATCCTCGCCGCAGATAGCCTCAAAGGCTTCATCGCAGTAAGCAGCCTCGCCGATTTCAATGGCGACGGCATCCTTGATATTGCATGTCCAGCACTTAACAAAACACTACTTGTGATCGATGGAAGTGACGGCTCCACGATATTCAAATATGAGCGCCCAGGCTATGAGCATTACGTTACGCCCGTGATTGGCAACTTTACGAGCGACGGGACTCCTGATATTCTGTGTTCGTTCCAAAAAGGCCTTTGGCCTTTCTATCAAGGCTACAGTTTTGTATTAATCGATGGAGCCGACGGCTCAGTCGCATGGGAGCGTGACTTTGCGCGTTTTCAGCTCACTCAACATGTTGCCTTAGACCTCAATCAAGACAGCTTTGACGAGCTTATTTTTTGCCATAATTCCGATACTGGTTTTTTCACTGTAGAATATTCACACCAGCTCCAATACATTGATTTTCAGGAAGATAGCATTCACAATTTACGGCCTGTTTTAGGAGGTTTAAATATTTTTTCTACTCCACTGATCAGCGATTTTGACCAGGATAAACGGGTAGAAATAACCTATGGCCACACGCTTAATCCCAACACCTATTACACGGTGGATTCGGCAAGAATTGTGCATTTGGAGCTTGACTTTGAGAATGTTCCAAGTATCGCCTGGGGAGGCTATCTTGGCAATAAAGGCGATGGCATATTTCGCAGAAGGTATCTGGTTCCTGCCGGGCTTTCGCCTCCCGATGAGGAGGCTATTAGTATTTTTCCCAACCCCAACAATGGGCAGTTTTATATTCAAAGTCGCACAGCTTCACCACAATGGAAAATCTTCAATATGCAAGGCAAGGAGGTAGGCGAAGGCATGGGCACATTTGGAGAAATACGGCTTCCTGCGGGGAGCTATTTGGTAAAAGGTCTGGATGGAAAGATTCCCTTTTCGAAGGTCATGATTGTTAGGTAGAGAAAAGGCATGCCTTTTCTCTACCAGCGCAAAATCAAACGATTCGCATTGGTCTGTAAGGTGTCAGCTTGTTGGCTGAGGATCGGCTTTGCGCCGTAGGCGGCAAGGATGTGAAAGGCTTCTTCACGCCATTTGGAGGCATGCTCATCGAATACGAAATAGACAGGGACCTTACTGGCTTTGACCTCATTGGCGAGATGGCGGAGGCGAACATCAAATTCGCTTTGGGAAGTTTCATGAAGATCATGCTGGATGTAACGCTGGCGCATGCGATTTCCATAATGTAAACTCACGAGTAGCGTCAGCAATATCATGGCATATTTACCCCACTTCCAGAAGCGCACAGACAGACCAAATACGGCAATATGAAAGATAATCATCGCTGGAATATAATAGCGCGTTTCCTGCACAAATGTCCATTCAGTACCATCGATATTGATCTCTGGCGGATAGCGCATGCTGAGATAGGTGAGCATCACTACAGGAAGCATGACAAGGATTGCGGCGGGTATTCGAAGGCTATTTTTCTTTTTCCACAAAAACCAGCAAGTCAGCCCCAATATCACTGCTGAGATTATCCAAAAGAACCACTGGAAGACTTCCAGCGAAATTAGACTTTGCTTAGCTGCGAAAGCATCAGGATCAGCAAATAGAAAGCCTTTGATAGGAAAAGGGTCAAATGGAACCAATCGGTTAAGGTCAAAGCCTTTGTTTAAAGGCTTGAAAGCAAGGTGACTCAATGCTCCGACCTGCGATTGTTGGTGTAGATATAAGGGTAAATAAATGAGCGCTTCTATGATAAGGCTTAGTCCGGCGAAGCGTAGAAAAGGCAAACGGGAATGTTCTTTTGGGTTTCTTTTTGACAAAAACCACATAAGTCCCAAGCTGGCCGGAAGCACCGCCATAAACGGCACATATGCAAAGCGAAACCAGGGCATGAGACCCATGC
>JBGCFB010000009.1:0-62424 GCA_045106685.1 Bacteroidia bacterium
TTACTCGATTATGAAGCCCTCCAGGATCGTTGATTATTTTTCGCGTAATCCATGACGTTGCAGAACCACAAACAACTAGAATGAAGTTGGATGTTTTGGACAGATAGTCATTCCATAAATGAGCCAACATCTGGATAAATCCCGACCGGGGAGTATAAACCCAAGGCAGCTCGTCAATAAAAACGACATGCTTCCGACTCGTGTCAAGCGTTTGTAAATATGTCTTAAGCGCGAGAAACGCCTCCTGCCAATTAGTAAATGCAAGGGGCTGACCATCTTGCTGATATTCTGCGAGTTTTACACCAAAATTAATCAACTGGCTTGCAGTCGATCCATTTTGTATTCCGGTAAGGCTAAAACAGTAATCTTCACGCAAAAGGCTATCTATCAGATATGTTTTACCAACCCTCCTCCTTCCTGTTACAGCTAAGAACTGAGCACGGTCTGAGGAGAGTAATTCGCGGATTATCTGTGTTTCTGGCTTTCTTCCTATCATTTCACAAAAAAATAATACCAAATATAAAATTATAATTGGTATTACCCGTCTTTTTTAACCACATAATACCAAATATAAATCCATAATTGGTATTATCTCCAGTGCCCCACGGTTTTGTAACTTGCGCTATGCTCGGAGTTCCCTATCACATTTCGGAGGTTGCCCAGGCTTGTGGTGCGTTGGATTTGTACCAAGGTCGCTGGAAGCCTGATCCTGTGCGCTATATCGCGTATGACAGTCGGCGGATCAGCTTTGGTGCGCAGACGATATTTGTCGCGCTGCAAAACGGACATCGGGACGGCCATGCATTTATTCAGGATGCGTATGATAAAGGGGTTCGCAGCTTTGTTGTTTCTTCAACAATCGACCTTCCTGATATTGATTATGTCCTAGTGGACGATAGTCTTGATGCGCTCCAGCGCTGGGCTATGACTCACCGCCAGCGCTTTAATTATCCGGTGCTGGCCATCACAGGCTCCAATGGAAAAACCACCGTAAAAGAGTGGCTGGCGACGGTGCTGGAATTGGAGTTTCAAATTGTAAAAAGCCCAGGCAGTTACAATAGTCAACTTGGCGTAGCACTCTCGCTATTGCAAATGCACCCTGAAGCTGACCTTGCGATTATTGAAGCTGGCATATCGCAGTCTGGCGAGATGGCGCGCCTTGAGGCGATGATCGCTCCGACCTTCGGCATTCTTACACACATGGGGCCAGCACATGAGGATGGTTTTGATTCGTTTGAGGAAAAATTAGCCGAAAAAATGTCCCTGTTTGAACGTTGTGAATGGGTGTTGGGTGGGAATGCGGCGACGGCTGTAGAGACGCAAGATTTTGCGTCTCTACAGCACATCCCCGTCACAGGCCCTGCGGCCCAGGAAAACGGCCGTCTGGTCGCTGATGCCGCCCATAAATTGGGTATGACCTGGGAGGCGATCGCCGAGCGGATGCTACTGATCCATCCCGTGGATATGCGTACTGAGATCATCACTGATAATCCTGATCTAACAATCGTAAATGATAGTTATAATACCGATCCGGACAGCATTCGCAATGCCTTTGCTTTGCTCACCAGCATCAAGGCGCATGATGAAAAAGTCCTCGTCTTAGGCGATATTCCTCACCTGGGTGAAAAGCAGCTCAGTGTTCAAAAGGCATTGCTAGACGAGGCTATTAGCCTTTTTGGAACAGATAATATCATTACGCTGGGACCTGTGTTTGGAAGCATACATATGGGCCAGCATTATGCTGATACAGCAAGCCTGATTGCCAATTTCGACTACAGCTTTTTTCAACATAAAACAGTCCTCCTCAAAGCCGCTCGCAACGCAAACTTAGAACGACTTTTACCACTACTCAATCGTCACCCCAATGCGACCTACATGCGCATTGACCTCGACGCATTGGAACAAAACTATCGCACACTCAGAACGCCTTTACCTGACCAGGTTAAGGTGATGGCGATGGTAAAAGCATTTTCGTACGGAAGTGGAAGTTGGGAAATAGCAAGCGCTCTGGAAACCGCCGGTGTCGAATATCTTTCCGTCGCCTATGCCTCCGAGGGTATCCACTTGCGTGATCGCGGAATCCAGTTGCCCATCATGGTCAATAACCCTGATCGCAGCAGCCTATCTTCACTCGTTCAGTACGCGCTCGAACCGCTTATTTTTGACATGGCAGGATTGCGCTCTTACCTCCGTGCGGCACGCCTGAGCGACTTGCGACATTATCGCTGTCACCTGAAGTTCGACACAGGAATGGGGAGACTAGGCTTTGTAGAAAAAGACCTGGAAGCGATTATTCCCTTTTTGGCTGCTCATCCTGACCTGGAAGTAATGTCTGTGATGACGCACCTTGCTGCGGCGGACGAACCAAGCGAAGACACTTTTACGCATCATCAGGTGGCCCGCTTTCAGAACATCTATAACCAGTTACATGATCGCCTCGGCATCCAGCCATTGCGCCATGTTGTGAATACAGCAGGAACTATTCGTTTTCCAGCATACGCCTTCGATATGTTGCGCCTAGGGATAGGACTCTATGGGATAGCCTCCGCTCCTGATCGGGAAATTCAATTAGAAGAAATCGCCAGTTTACGCAGTCATATTTCTCAAATTCATCACTATCCGGCGGGTACCAGTATCGGATATGGCAGAGCGCAGTACACCGAGTGCGATGCGCGCATCGCCACGGTTCCTATCGGATACGCCGACGGTATTTTGCGCGCGCTTGGAGAAGGCAATATGCATGTGCTCGTTCGTGGTCAGCGCGTTCTCACCTTTGGCCGAATATGCATGGATATGCTTATGATTGACGTCACGGACGTCGACTTGGCAGCAGCGGGAGACGAGGTGGTCCTTTTTGGAAAGCAGGGCGATATGGCCATCGCTGTCAGCGATATGGCTGAACAGGCAGGAACGATTGCGTATGAGATTTTGTCGCGGATCAGTCCGCGTGTGCGGCGGGTGTATGTTCGGGAATAGGGTACTTCCCCAATTAAAAATCGCTAATCTGCAATAGTCAATAAAGACCAGTGAATTGCAGATTAGCGATTGACAATTTGTCTATGCCAAGACGGGAAAGAGGTTTCCTATATCTCCGTATTCGGATCCCACTGCTCAAGGATGTCGCCGACGCGCTTCACGAAGCGTCCACCTACAGAGCCATCGATGACGCGGTGGTCATAGCTGTGCGATAAGAACATCTTCTGGCGGATGGCGATCATATCGCCTTCAGGCGTTTCAACAACGGAAGGAAGCTTGCGAATCGCACCTGTGGCAAGAATAGCAACCTGAGGTTGAAGGATCACCGGCGTTCCCATCACATTTCCGAATGTACCTACATTCGATACCGTATAAGTACCACCTTCCAATTCGCTCGGCTTGAGCTTGTTGGCGCGGGCGCGCTGAGCCAAATCATTGATTTGAGCACTAAGGCCTGCGAGGTTGAGATGGTCAGCATTCTTGATGACCGGCACGATCAGATTATCATTTGGTAGTGCTACTGCGATACCAATATTGATGTCCTTTTTGTAAATAATATTATCACCCTCAACCGATGAATTGACAGTAGGATGCTCGCGCAAGGCTTTTACCACAGCCTGAACAAAGAGCGGAGTGAAGGTAAGCTTCTGGCCATACTGCTCCTGGAACTTTGCCTTCATGCGGCTACGCCACTTGAATAAGTTGGAGACATCAGCCTCAACAAAGGAAGTTACGTGTGCAGAGATATGCTTCGAATAGACCATGTTCTGCGCGATCATCTTGCGCATGCGATCCATAGGAACAACCTCGACGCGATCGCCGTGGTTGAATTTCTTTTCGGCAAATCCGCCTTTGCTTACCGGAGCTGCTTTGGCAGGAGCCGCGGGCTTGGCTGCAGGAGCCGGAGTAGCTGCTGGAGCTGGTGCCGAACCACGGTTGGAGACATAGGTAAGCATGTCTTTTTTGGTCACTCGTCCACCTCTTCCAGTACCTGGAATCTGCTCCAGTTCTGTCATGGATATGCTTTCTTCGCGAGCGATATTCATAACGAGCGGAGAGTAAAAACGCGGTTCACCACCGACAGGAGTTGGTGCAGCTGACGGCACATATGGCACAGCCTCTACGAGCGCAACTTCCGGCGCTGGTGCGGGGGCTTTTTCGGCTGCTGGCTCAGCTTTTGACTGACCATTTGATGAAGCAGGCGCTGCGCCTGCGGCAGCAGGGTCAGTTTCCAAAACAGCGATTACTTCGCCTACGGGAACGACTGCCCCTTCTTCAAATTTTATTTCAATGAGTTTGCCATCGGCAGGAGCTGGAACCTCAGAATCGACCTTATCCGTAGCGATCTCAAGGACGGTTTCTTCCATTTCAATCTCATCCCCTACCTGTTTGACCCACTTAAGGATCGTAGCCTCTATGATACTTTCGCCCATTTTGGGCATTACGAGGTCAATTTGTGCCATTATAAAGCGAATATTTTGGTTGTTACAAAGCGTGATTTTGCGGGGGCAAAGGTACAAAAAATGAAGCAGCCTACCACACCACCATTTTGCGTGCGCTTGTTTCTTCTCCCTTTTTTACCCGAACGATATATGTACCGGGTTGCAAGGTTGGAAATTCCAGCGGATGCGTGGTATAACCAGTACGCACTTGCAATGTTGTCTTAAGGAGTTTTCTTCCTGTTAAATCAAAAAGATCGACTTCTACCTCAATAGCTTCTTCCTCAAAAAATCCAAGATTTACTTCTCTAATTCCTTTTGCTGGGGGATTTGGAAAAAGGTCAAATAAGGCTGGAGTTTCGCCCGCACAGCTCGCGCTCAAACGAATATTATCAAGATAGATATTATTACCATTTTGATTTACACCCTCAAACATAATCCGCACCTCTGATTCGCCCTCATATTCATTTAGGTTTATTTCGTTGCAAAAAGTCCAATCAATCCCTTCGTAGCACCAATCTGCATCACGCACTGGAAAGAAAGAAGAAGTGATAGGGCCATTGGTCGCAAAGGTGCGCTGCCCTGTTTCGGCGAGGGATACTAATGTGTGCGGAAAGGTTTTCCCATTATCGGTAGAAAGGCGGACATAGAAAGAGTCGATAAAGGCTGTTCCAACGGCACGGTATGCATGATCGAATTCCAGGCGAATACTCTCTTTACCTCTAAAGCTGATCAATGGTGAAATAAGGCGATCACGCGCCCCTTTGTTTTCATAGTTTGCATACGCCAGCCAAACAGCTTTTTCATCATTTCTGCTACCACCTATATTATCTAAAATGTCCCAGCCAACTATATTGTCCGGATTTTCAACTTGCCATTCTCCTAAGCCATCTTCAAAGTCTTCATAAAAGAAAAAAGAGGGAGAACTAGAACTACGCACTACCACATAGCTTTCACTAAAGATAGAGTCTTCCCCAAAATCGTTGGTCACGGTAAGCGAAACGGAGTAGGCTCCCCGACGGCGATACTCGACGCGTGGATTGCGCTCAGTAGAGCTCGCCGGTTGCCCTCCAGGAAAACTCCACTTCCAGCCTGAAGGACGATTGAGTGATGTATCCTGAAATTCCACGATAAGCGAAGGACAGCCCTGCCGTTTTACAGAACTAAAACCCGCTACAGGAGCTTCCATAAAAGCCGAACAAACATCCGAGTTCAGCAATTCCATACGGCGAGGAGAATTTTCCAGCACCGTACGCATGCGGAGCTTTTGGCAGTTGGTGAATACATTCATACAGCCATCATCCGAGTAGTCCATGTAATTTTCATACATATCCACAGAGCCACATGAGGTCGCTGAGGAAGGGCATCCATCGTGCGAGGAATTGGCTGTAGGCGTATCATCGCAGTAATCCGTCGCGATGCAATCATTGGTATCACCCCAAATATGAACGAGCCCAAGCCAGTGCCCCATTTCGTGTGTGCAGGAGCGACCTTTGTTATAGCGAGCGTCAGGCAGGCTGCCATCTCTGCCAAAAAAGTCCTGGTCGATTACCACTCCATCTGTTTCGTCAGTACCATAAGGACGCGGAACTGTTATTCCTGAGGAGGTCGGAAAGCGCGCAAAGCCCAGCGTAAGTGGTGAGCCTTCAATATCGGTCACCCAAATATTGCAGTAGCGATATGGGTCCCAGATGGTGACCGGCTTGATAAAGCGGTCGATATATGTTTCTGAATAAGGTGGATCGTTGAGATTCAGGCCATTGGCGTCGACGCGATTAATGCCGAATTCGGCTAATGAATTCCCATCGGGATCAACCTCTGCAAGGCAAAATTCAATTTCGCAATCCGCACCAACGGGGTGGTTGTTAAAGCCTGGCGTGCCTGCCATGCGGCGAAAGTCCTCGTTGAGAACATCGAGCTGCGACTGCACGCGTGAAGCTGGAATATTGCGGCCATTGCCGGCGGATTCACCTTCGTGAATGACGTGGACGATCACTGGAATAGTGTAGATCGCGCGCGAGGTGCTGGGCCGCTCGGCCATAAGGCGACCGATCCAGGCTTCAAACTCGGCCTGGCTCTCGACGAAAGGATTCACCTCTTTATAATGCGCTTCGCGCTGAGGTGTGAGACAGTGACGCCCGAATGGGCGAGTCTGAGTATAAAGCTGACTTCCAATAACAGAAATCAATAAGAGAATAATAATCTTTAATTTCATAGCAGTTCCAAATTACAGTATCTGACGGAATTTGTGGCAAAAGCGTGGCTCGGAGTTTTGGAATAATAGCTTTTACTTGAATAATAGTTGATAAAAAAATGAAGAGTGCCGCCCTTTTGATAACGATATTAATGAGCTTAAGCTGTCAGGAAAAGTCAGACTGCTTTGGAGGAAGGCTAGTAGAGGCAGAAGTTCAAAAGGTGGCCAAGCTTGTAGTCGGTACCGATTCTATCTTAGTAGATCGAAAAGGATGGAAGTATGTGCCGTGTAATCTCCCGACTCAAATGATGGACAAGCAGGACTATATTGTTGACATGAAGCTTTTGAATATAAAGCCTGATGAAAAATGGGCTGGAAAGCCTTGCGAAATTCAATCTATAATCATCAAGCCTGGGGTCCAATTTGATCTTTTAAAAACAGACCAGCGAACAGTATTTACAGGGCGAGATAATGACACACCTAAAGGAGATGTCGTCGTGGTCGGAGTATATGTCACCAAACTTTCTGATACAGAAATTTCCTACACCCTGACAGAATTGATTGACTGGAAGCATCCACGTGAGATAGAAGGGAAAGCGAAGCTTGACCCAGGCACGCAATGGCAAATTGAACTAAAAAAAGACAAGATAGAAGCTGCCTATAAATTCATTGACAAGGAAAAGGATATCAGCATACTCATTTCAAAAACGCTCCAGGTCAATCAATCACACGCAATTGTATATGAAGAGCAAGTGCCTATTATTCGTGGCGTGTTGTATAATAAGTAGGGAAAAAATGAGGTAAAGTATCAAAATACCAAATAAAAGTTGTTCAATTGTGTAACTTTTATTTGATTTGCTCCTATACACCTTTGATAATGCCACTAATCAAAATCATCGGCTCAATAAAGATTTATGTCTATTTGAGAGATCATAATCCACCGCATTTTCACATTCTATATGCAGGGCATGAAGAGCTGATCGATATGCGGACACTAACTACTTATTCAGGCAATGTTCCTTCAAAGCAAAGGAAAAAAGTTATCGATTGGGCATCGGAAAATGAGTTGTACATACGCTCAAAGTGGTCTGAATTTAATCCAGATAAAGCATTCTGATAATTATGAGAAGCATTAAACGCATCATTAAAATCCACAAAATTGACGGCTACAAAGTCTTCTGTCAATTTAATAATGGAGAATCTAGAATCATCGACTTCAAAAAGGTCTTCAAATCCTGGAATGTCGGAAAAGATGATTTGGAATACATACTTATGACATCACTTTCGGAGTTTCAACAAATTGAAATTGAGGATGGCACCTTCGTCTGGAAGAATATTCAGATTAAGTCATTGGATGAAAACGATGAAGAAATGATCAGTTATTATGATTCGGACCCAATCGTAATGTATGAAATGAGTGAAGAGGATAGCTCCCGAAAAATTGAAATTGGTCTTATGATCAAACGAGCCAGAAAAGAGCTTGGCTTAACCCAGGAACAGCTCGCCCTGAAAAGCGGCACTTCAAAGCATTATATTTCAAAAATCGAGAATAATAAGTCCGGTATTGAGCTCGCTACACTCGCACGCATTATTGAAGGAGGACTGGGGAAACGATTGCAAATAAATATTGTGTAGACATGAAAAAAATAATCATCATAAACTGTTTTATTGCCTTAATAATAGGACTTTCACATATATCGTGTAAAGATGCCGGGAGCTTACGTCTCGTTGACAATACTGGAGTGAAATTTAGCTGCAAGAAAACCGGTATACACTTTGGCGAAGACAGTATGATTAAAATTAATGCTGTTGTAGAAAACTTGACAGATACTCCAAAATTCTTTGTGGTTCCATCGTGTAATGAACTTGAAGTCAATCTTGTGTTTAAGCCAGACACATATGAAGTTGCAATATTGATGCACTGCAATGTAAGTGAACCAATAATTAAAGTTTTAGCACCCAAAGACTCTCTTGCATTCATCGCGCATGTTTTAACAGGAAAAGATTACCCGCCCTTGGAAGAAATAGGGTTAGATTTTCGTGAAGTCAACAAGTACGTCTCACCTGAAATTTTGCGCGATAATCGTGAATTAATCGACGATGTATATTATGCAGACACAAAACCGTCAAACGTGATTTGGAAATAGTGGATTGAGCAGATTATCAGTAAATTCGCGCCCTGAATGCAAAACCACATAAACACATCTTGTGATTTTTGCGTTAGCGACCAAACTCATCCAATCATAATCACATGGCCAAACGCAGGCGTGGAGTAGAAGTAGCTCCCGAGGATAAGCGCAAAGTATCCAAAGAAGGACTCAATAACATCCTGGGGATATTCCGCTACATACTTCCTTACAAGTGGTACTTCTTTGTCGGAATGGTATTTCTGTTGCTTTCGACTGCTGCGACACTAGCGCTCCCTTATTTGCTAGGCGAGCTTCTCAATAGCGCAGTACCCGATTTCAGTAGTGGCATGGTATCGAGCGAGGAGATTTCCAGCATCGACATTCGTACTGATGAAATTAACAAAGTCGGCCTCATCCTCGGAGGGTTGCTCGTAGCACAAGCGATATTCTCATTCTTCCGAATCTATCTTTTCGCACAAGTAAGTGAGCGAAGCATGGCCGACATCCGCGCTTCTGCTTATCGCAAGCTGATCACCTTGCCGATTGTCTTCTTTGAAGAGCGTCGGGTGGGAGAACTTACCAGCCGCTTGTCGTCTGATGTAACCCAACTTCAGGATATCCTATCGACCTCTTTGGCGGAGTTTTTGAGACAAATTATGACTCTGATCGGAGGCGTGATTATCCTCGTTTGGGTGTCGCCTCAGCTTACCTTATTTATGCTGGGCACCTTTCCCTTTATGATTATTGCGGCGTTGTTTTTTGGCAAATTTATTCGAAAACTCTCCAAAAGCGCCCAAGATCAGCTCGCCGATGCGAATACGATTGTAGAAGAAACATTCCAGTCGGTCAGCATTGTAAAAGCATTCGCCAACGAAGGCATCGAAGTGAAGCGCTACGTTGCTGCGCTTAAGCGCGTGGTTAACCTCTTTCTAAAGGCAGCCTTATTCAGAGGCGGATTCGTGTCTTTTATCACCATCGCTATTTTTGGGGGCATCATCCTCGTGATATGGCGTGGTGCGCACCTGATCAACGAAGACGGCCTTCAGGTTGGACAGCTCCTTATGTTCGTCCTTTACACCACCTTTATCGGAGCTTCGGTTGCTGGTATTGGGGACTTGTATGGGCAATTGCAAAAAACGATTGGAGCCTCTGAGCGCTTGCGCGATATCCTGGGTGAAACGCCTGAGTTTGAACTTGAAGATGATATCGCAATCGCACGCCCGGAAGGAAACATCAGCTTCCGCGATGTGGAGTTCGCTTATCCGACACGACTCGATGTAGAAGTACTGAAAGGGATCAACCTTGACATCAAACCTGGTGAAAAAATCGCCCTTGTAGGCCATAGTGGCGCTGGAAAATCAACGATCGCCCAGTTGCTTCTGCGTTTTTATGATACTCAAAAAGGCGCCATCACCGTCGACGGAAAAGACTACGGTAGTTATCCTGTTCAGGCCTATCGTCGTCACCTGGGCCTTGTGCCGCAGGAGGTGATTTTGTTTGGAGGAACGATTGGAGAAAATATCGCCTACGGCCGTCCCGGTGCCAGCGAGGAAGATATTCTCGCCGCAGCGAAGCGCGCCAATGCCACTGAATTTATCGAGCGCTTTCCAGAAGGACTCGACACCCTTGTGGGCGAACGTGGAGTAAAACTTTCCGGCGGACAGCGCCAGCGTCTGGCTATTGCAAGAGCGATCCTCAAAGATCCTGCGATTCTTATTCTTGATGAAGCGACCAGCTCACTCGACGCAGAATCCGAAAGCCTCGTGCAAGAAGCCCTCAACGAGCTGATGCGCGGCAGAACCACCATTATTATCGCTCACCGCTTATCCACGATTCGCGAAGTAGATCGCATCTACGTCATCGACGATGGACGCATCAGAGAGCAAGGAACGCATAGCGAACTCGCCGCCCAGGATGGCGTGTATAGCAATTTGCTGAACCTACAAATGAGCTAGTCGGCTAAACGAGTTGAAAGTGCATAGTAGGAAATTTCAAGTTTAAATTTTCTACTATGCACTTTCAATTCCTGCTCTATTCCGCGCTTGATGCCAGCTTTTTAAATTCGTAGAAAATGCGCTCCAGAAGGCGAAGTTCTTCTGTGATAATCTCAGCATTTCCATAGAGTTCGGCGTCGAAGTCGAGCGGTTTATCGTAGGTAGTGACAAGTCCTTGTGGCAACTCCAGATCGATCAGATATTGGTCTTTTTTAGGTAAAGGCGAAATGTGAATCACCTTCGCAGTCAGCATACCGAATTGTTTATAATCGTAGCTGTCGAGCTTGATATTGGCCTTTTGTCCTATACGTAGCTTGCCGGATCCGGCCTGGCCTAGCGTAGCTTTACCGATAATGCGCTTCGCCTGCGGAAGCAGGCTCAGAACGGCCTTCCCTTGCTCCACCTGCTGGCTTTTCGACCAAAGATCGAATAATGCAATATTGCCCGCTTCGGGTGCCCTCAATACAAACTGCTGCTTCCAGCTGCGAATGCTCGCTTGTACTTGCTGGAAGGCTTCCTGAGCAGTGATTTTTAGCGATAATTCGCTTTGGCGGTTTTGCTGACCGAAGTCACCCAGCCGTTGCTGATAGCTCAGAATTTGAATTTCATTATTGTGAATCTGAGCTTCAAGCTGCTTGATCATAAGCCGCTTTTGGATCACATCGACTTCGGAGCGCTCCAATTCTACACGGGAGATTGTTCCTTCTTTATTCAGGCGTTTATTGATCTCAAATTCGTTTTCAGCGAGGCTAAGCTCTCGTCTACGAAGCGCAAGCTGCTCTTCGATATTCGTATTGAGCGCTTTGAGTTCGGCAGATTGGCGCGAGGTTCCCTTGCGCGTATTGGTACGAAACCGACCGCTCGACTTGAAAAACTGCCAGTCTTCCAGTGCTTTTCTAAAACCGGAATATTGTCCCTGAAGGCTCCCTAAATTCCGATCAGGCAAAGGCAGTAACGAAAGCAAATTGGTTGTATCGGCCCGACTAAGGGAGGACTCCAGCGAGCGAACCGCCTGCCAATCGGCAGTAGATTCAAATACCATAAGCCAATGGTCAGCCTCTACTGATTCGCCTTCTTTTACAAAAATCTCCTCGATTTTGGCAGTGAGCGGTGCAGCGAGACGCAGTGGAGGCGGATCGGTGGTAAGGACTACTTTCGCAGGCAATACATCTGGATATTTGACAAACCAAGACAAGCCGAGGCCTGCAATAACAACAAGTAAAAACACCGTGATACCCCAGCGGATAATCCAGTGCGGGATATAGCCCATGATCTCCTGGACTTCCTCGGAGCGCAGTTCAATGCGAAGCTCCTCATGGTTATGATCGATTTGTGGTGCACTCATGATCCTAATTCCAGTTGATTTTTAACTAAAGTATAATAAGCACCTTTCAATGCCGTCAGCTCCTGGTGGGTGCCTTGCTCCACGATGCGACCCTGGTCGAGTACCACAATCTGGTCCGCATTCTTTACGGTACTCAGACGATGAGCCACCACCACTACTGTGCGGCCTTCCAGAAAGGTGTTGAGCTTCTCCATAATAGCGGCCTCATTGTTGGCATCCAGCGCACTGGTTGCCTCATCGAAAAAGAGATATTTAGGATTTTTGTACACCGCACGTGCGATGAGCAGGCGTTGCTTTTGCCCTCCGCTAAGGCCACTTCCATCCTGACCTATTTTTGTATTAAAACCCAAAGGCATATCCTCAATGTCTTCCAGGATATTGGCTATCTGCACAGCTTGGAGTAAACGAGCCTTGTCGATGGGCTTTTCGAGGGCGATGTTATGAGCAATCGTATCAGAGAAAATAAAGCCCTCTTGCATCACTGTTCCGCATGATTCGCGCCAGGTATAATTTGATATCTGAGACAGGCGCGCCGGACCGACACTAATATGGCCCTGCTGCGGGTCGTAGAATTTGAGCAATAGCTTGATCAAGGTCGTCTTGCCACTGCCGCTCATTCCCACGATCGCCGTCGTCTTGCCTTCTGGTATTTCCAGATTGATATCATTGAGGACGTTCGGCATTTCGCGACCGCCATAACTGAAGTCCAGGTTTTCAATGCGAATGTTCTTACGGAGCGGAAGCTCTCGAAGCAAGCCTTCTGAGTCTTCTTCCTCATTATCCATATTGTGGATTTCGCCAAGACGCTCAAGGCTTATTTTAGCATCCTGGGCTTGCTGCACAAACACAATCAACTGGGAGATAGGCGCAGAGAGCTGACCTATAATGTAGGTGATCGCCATCATCATACCGAGTGTCATACTGCCGTCGATTACGGCTTTCGCAGCTACAAAAGAGATGATGATATTTTGAGTTTGATTAAAAAACTGGCCGCCACCTTGCTGGTATTGACTTAGGGCGAGCTTTTTGAGATTGATCCTAAACAGCTTGGCCTGAATACGTTCCCAACGCCAGCGCTCCTGAAGCTCGATATTATTGAGTTTGATCTCCTGCATGCCCGTGATCAGCTGAATGATATTACTCTGGTCAGCCGCCATTTGGGCGAAGCTTTTATGGTCGAGTCGCTCGCGTTTTTTCAGAAATAATAATACCCAGCCGATATAGAGGACGCTTCCTGTGAGGAATATCAAAAATATCGGGAGGCTGTATATCACCAGTACAATTCCGAAGATGAAAATATTGACAATGGAGAATAGCGAATTGAGTACCGAGCCGGTCAAAAAGGTTTCGATGCGATGGTGGTCTTGAATACGCTGTATAAGGTCTCCAATTTGTTTTGCATCAAAAAAGCCAATAGGCAGTCGCATCAGTTTGATCAAAAAATCGGAAATGATGGATATGTTTATTCGCGTACTGAGGTGTATCAATATCCAGGCTCGAATAAACTCCACTGCTGTCTGACTGGCAAAGAGTACGAGCTGGGCGATCAGAATTAGATAAATAAAGCTGATGTTGCGCGTTCCGATACCAAAGTCGACCACCGACTGGGTGAGGAAAGGAAACACAAGTTGTAGAATACTCCCGAGCAGTAGCCCTAGGACCAGCTGTACGATGAATTTTTTATACTGAAGAAAATAGCGAAACAAAAAACCAAAGCTCGTCCTATTGATTTTCTCATCATCCTGCTCATAGAATTCCGGCGCGGGCTCCAGCAATAAGGCGATGCCTTCTTCTTTGCCTTGCTGGACATCAGTTCCCCAGCTTTTCATAAACTCCTCACGCGTGTAGGAGATGAGGCCATTGGCTGGATCAGCGACGTATACCTTGTCTTTTTTGATTTTGTGGACGACCACAAAGTGGTTCTGGTTCCAGTGAGCGATCGCAGGCAAGGGCGCTTCCTCTGATAGCTGATCATAGCTGATCTTCACCGCCATCGACCGCATGCCGATATCTTCTGCGATATGGCTAATTCCTAAAAGCGAAATTCCCTGGCGATCCATATGAGCCCGATCACGCAAACTCTGGAGCGAGTAGCGCTTCCCGTGGTGCTGCGCGATCATGCGCACACAGGTGGGACCGCAGTCCATTTGGTCGAGTTGACGATAGTAAGGAAACTTTGCCATTGAGAGATATCGTGTGGGGTTATGCTAGAAAGGAAAAGAAATCAAGGAGGCAGGCAACTGACTTTTAAATCCCCCAGCCAGGGGTATGCAATCATCCGCTTTCGCCAGATTCTTATAATCCGTTAGACGGCGCTTGGTCTTTTTGATCAACATGTTTTGAGCACTTTTTTAAAAAAATCAAGAAAAATTGTAATCAGTATTCTGGGATTATTTGTTTCAAAACATACATTGAAAGCATAAAAATGGGGCATCGTTTTTTGTTCAAAGAGACGATTTTGGCGCTTTTAGAAGCCAAAAAGTATTTCAAATGCACATACTTTAGGCATGCTTACTTCAAGATATAGAAGCAATAATCGAAAAAAAAGCCCCGATCAAAAGATGGAGCAAAGAGGCCTATATGCTGGGATTTACCACTTAAAAAAGCGGCTAAAAGTGTAATTGAATAAAATATCTGGGCCTATTTCCAGGGTCGTGGAAAAAGTTTTTTCAAAAAAGATGTTGATCAAAAAGCGTTTGCTCCGTCTAACGGGTCAAACACTTTTATCATTTTAACAAAATTAACCCTATGAAAAGTCTAGAAAATCTCCGCCCACAGTCGCTCGCAACGAGCAAGCTCCACCATGTAAAAGGTGGTGCGAAAGTGTCAACTGCCTACAGCTATGAAGATGCGAATGGCTTTCGCTTTGAAGTGAAAGTAAAGGATCGTAAAAACGGCAATAAGACTATTATCAAAAGTATTCCTCTCACGTAATTCACAATTTTTTTAACCCATTTAACATTTTTCAAATCATGAAATCTCTCAATCAATTTTCCCAAGACAATGCCGGCCTTACAGTCTCAGAAATGAACAAGGTAAAAGGTGGTCTGCACAAAGTTTCTACAGACCGTACTTATGTAGAAAATGGCGTAGAATACAGAATCAAGACTATCGACCGTAAGCATGCGGTCATTTCAAAAGTGACCATAAAGACACTCAAATAATTCTTAAAAGTGCTACAGATGATATCGACATACTGTAGCACTTTTTCAATATCAAAAATACATCAGTATGCAAAGTCTACATCCATCCATTTCCTTAATAGTAGTAATCATCACTATGTCAGTTTTGAATACAGGGTTTGGACAAAGCCCTAAAATTAAACAGTATAGGACAACTATCTATCAAGCAGAAATGAATGTCGCTGAAGGCGACTGGACTAAAGCTATAAACCTTTATAAACAGGCTTTTGCAGTTAATAAAGATGCTTTTGCAAAAGATCTCTACAATGCAAGTATCACAGCAACACTCGAAGGTAATATTGACTCCGCCAAAGCCTGGTTTACGAAATTGGTTGAGCGCGAGGTAACCAAAGAGCGTTTAAAGCAACATCTTTTTTACAAAAAACACCTTTCCAGCAGTGTTCTCAAAATAATGATTGCTGATGCAGAAGCTAAACGCCAATATCCCAATCCTGAATTAATTCAAAAGATTGATAGCTTTTTTGCACGGGATCAGTATCTGAGACGAAATGGTTCGATCTCAGAAATTCAAGCTCAAGATGAAAGATCCGGTGCTTTTATGGATAGTATAATATTGCATCATGGCTATCCAAAGGATTCTGAAATTGGAGTGGATAGAGCAGACAATTTTTACATCATGCACCTGCATGCTGACTTTAATCCGAAACGAGCAAATTTTTTAAAGAGGGAAGTCATCGCTGGTAACATGCAGGCCTTTGACTACATGGGAATCTATGGACGCTGGAATTATACCCAACTTAATACGAGATTACAAACTGGCGATACAACCATGACACCTATGGGCTTTTTTCAAGCTAAGTACTTTGGTTTAAAAAATTACTCAAAAGACAAGCTTATTCTACACAATGGCAAGAAGCGTCATGTTTTTAAAGGAAGTCCAAATTTTCGCCCTGACCAGATACCTGTATTTGACAAACGTCGTTCAGAGATCGGCTTCAAAAGCTGCGCTGATCACGACAAATGGCTCAATAGTCCTTATGTGAAGAAGTATGGATTCCTTGACACCTTGGGCTATTATCATTAAACACAATCTTCCTCACGAATACCTTTTTTACGGCTATGCCATGTCGGCATGGCCTACTATTAACCACCCAATTTTTTTACCCATGAAGTCTATTCAAAATTTCACCCAAAGCACCGAAAGCCTTGACCTCAATGAGCAGCGCAAAGTCCGCGGAGGCCAGTTGTTTCTCACTAGTAAGCTGGTGATTGTAAACCTCGATGACGGTACCAAAACAACTACAACCGTACGTGATCGCAAAGGAAAAGCAATTATCAACACGCGTGTCCGCAATATAAACTAGTCTCATCAGGCACTTCCGGAGCGAATGTTCTGGAGGTGCTTTTTCATTTTTTACTCCCATGATATTCATTTTGAATGAAGCTCGGGAAGGCAATGTGCCTCCCGTACTGGAATGGCTTGTCCATGCTGAAGTTCCTTTTACGGTTCTGAATTCGGATATGCCGTTTGAAGAGATTGATCTTGAAATAGGCAAAGCAGGAACAAAAGGTGCTTTAGTCTTTGGAAGCAAGCGCATCGAACTGGACGAAGTTCAGGCCTGCTGGTACCGACGAGGCGACATGCTTCTCGCCGATGAGGTCGACGAGCAATCAATGAATTTTGTGGATACCCACTACAATCCGGAGTGGAGTTGTTTGACGCGATTTTTGACAAAAAAGCTCATGCAGGTCCCAACGATTGCTGATCCGGCCCTTTCTGATCTTGACAAACTTACCATGCTCGACGCTGCTCAGCAGGCTGGGCTAACAGTGAGTAAAAGTTACGTGGTATCGAGTAAGAAAAGGCTTCTGGACTTGTTGGATCAGCATCCCAATATGATTACAAAAGGGATTGCTGACAGCATCGACCTGGCCGATGGCGACACCTACTGGGGAGCTTCTACCGAGGTGATCGACCGTGAAAAAGTGCAGCTTATGCCAGAGCGTTTTTTCCCTTCTTTGGTACAACCCTATGTAGAAAAGCAAGTCGAACTCAGAGTGTTTTATCTCTGTGAAAAAATGTGGGCGATGGCTATTTTTTCCCAAAACGATCCCCAAACCTGCCTCGACTACCGCAATTATAATTTTGACCGCCCCAATCGAAATGTGCCTTTTGCCTTACCCCAGGATATTCAGGATAAGGTAATCTCGATGATGGATCTTCTGGGCATGAATACAGGCTCCCTCGACTTTATTCTTACACCAAATAATGAGTTCGTTTTTCTTGAAGTAAACCCTGATGGGCAATACGGCTGGCTCTCTGAAAACTGTAATTATTATCTCGAAAAGGCGATAGCTGATAACCTTATCTATGCTCATGAAAAAGATTAATAACCAACTCGGATTTTCTATTGCGGCTTACCACGCCAAACAGCGAGCACGTTCGACAGAGCAGCCCAAAAGTGCCCCTACAGAAGTGCTTATTCAGACGAATTTGCATGATCGATGTCGTCACCTTCCTGCAAAATTTCACAAACCGATTTCTCTTATTATCCCTAACACATAACAGCCATGCAATATTTCAACTTATACGCGAACTGTAAGGTGGTGCGAGGCGCTGCACGCAGCACCATTTGTGACTTGCAGCGACAGGAGGTTCTCTTCATCCCCAATGAAGTCGCAGACCTGCTTACACTTACTCAGACGAAATCAGTTGTGGAAATTAAAGCGCATTATGAACATGCGTATGATACCATTATTGATGAGAATTTTGCGTGGTTGGAAGGGAAGGAATTGGGCTTTTTCACACAAAATCCTGAATGGTTTGCCCCAATTAAGGATGTCTGGCATGAGCCGTATCCACTTAGCAATGCGATTGTAGATCGTGATGCATCTTCTGCATACGATCTGACTGAAGCGGTACTTGCAGTCGGTTCTATGCCTTGCAGACATATGCAAGTTCGCTTTTTTGATGAGGTTGCTGTTTCGGAAATAACGACCCTCTTGTATCGTCTTGAAAAAGAAGCTTCGCCTTTGGAGGGAATTGAATTTGTGGTACCATATCATGTCTACTGGCAGGACGCAGCCTTGCAGGAAGCACTTAGCAGCAAACCGCGCTTTGCAGGCATGCATATTTATGGTGCACCCGAAAACGCAACCATCTCTGCCCGTCGTCCCAACAATACCGGACACATTACATTTTCTACTGCTTCGATTCAAGGGTCGGAAGATTGCGGTTGTATTGTCTCGGGCCGCTTTAGTAGTAACATGAAAATGTACACCGAAGCCCAAAGCTATAATTCCTGCCTCAATCGCAAGATCTCCATCGACTCAAAAGGGAATATCAAGAACTGCCCTTCTATGCAGCGGAGTTATGGCAATATTGCCGACACCTCGCTCAGAACAGCCCTTGAGCATCCCGATTTCAAAAAGCTTTGGGGCATTACCAAGGATCAGATTCATGTCTGTAAGGACTGCGAGTTTCGCTTTATCTGTACCGATTGTCGCGCCTATGTGGAGGACCCGGCCGATATAAAAAGTAAGCCTTTAAAGTGTGGTTATAATCCCTATACCGCGGAGTGGAGTGATTGGAAAGAGGACGAGGGAAAGCGGAAGATTTTTGCCGAGTATAATACAGTTCACCACTAAACGATCATATCCCATGTCATTCATTCGATACATCCAGCGACTCAAGCGGATCGACCGCCTAATCCGGCGGAAGGCAACAGGCTCTCCCGAATCATTTGCGGAAAAACTGGATATCTCTGTCAGTCATTTGTACGCGATCATTCGCGATATGCGCGAACTCGGTGCGCCCATCAAATATTGTCGTCACCGTGGAAGCTATTATTATGAGTACGAGGTCTGTTTTCTTGCCGAGTTTTTTGATGACGACCAGCTAGGAAAACTTCGTGGCGGGACCGCTTCATTTTTTCGGCCACTATGATTATAGTAGAGTGGGAATGAGGAGATTTGAGATATCAGTGCAAAAAACTGGGCTGACAGGCGGTCACTGAAAAGCCTTTTAATAGAGTAGGTGTGGATGAAAAATTATAAAAAATGAGGAAACTCCAAAAAATTTCAAGCCTCCAACAGTATTCATTATCCAAAAACTCTCTGAATCAACTAAGAGGAGGCAGGGGTTATGATACAGGAGGAAAAAATGTTGAAACAACTCCTGGTAATAATTGTGCTACTGATACCAAAACAACTTGGGATGAGGCTGATGGCTCAACTTGGTATGAGTACTGTGAGATGCAATGTTACTGCCCTCCTACTTAATTCTAATATTTAAATTTACAAAGATGAAACAATTACAATCAATAGGTTCATTCCTACAGAACTCTACTTTAAATAAAGCTCAACTAAGTAAGATTAGAGGGGGTAAAGGTATAGAAAAGACCAACGCGTCCAGTAGTTTATCTGACCCTGGAGGCGACTGTTTAATGGATGTAGATACTACTTATGATGATGAAAAAGGGAATCGATATTGTGATCGGTGCTATGAACAATGCGAATAGCAATATGTATTTTCGTATTAAAGAGGTGCCCCAGGAACCTCTTTAATACATCTTAAAGAGAACGAAATGAAAGCTCCTAAACTCATCCTAAGCCTGCTTCTAGGGTTTTATTTTATATCTTTTTTTGGTTGTCAAGAGAAGGAATGCAAACATTCCTTTAATGAATTTATTACGAACATTGACAAGTATGACAAACTCAAAATTCTTTTTGAGAAGCAAGCGTACCAGGATGTAATCTTGGGTGCCAAGGATATTCATCAAGATATTTATTTCAGGGTGCCAGCAAGCTATTATATAGCATCTTCATTTTACGCAATAGGAGAATTGGATTCTGCTATCCATTGGTTTGGAGATGGTTTTTCAAATGGGTATGAGCTTGATTTTCTGAATGGGAGGAGAGAAGAACTTGATACGATCTGGAATTCTTTACAAGAATTACATACTGAAAAAAGAAGGCTACATACCCAAAGTATCGACACGACACTTCGCAAAGAAATCATTCAAATGATTCGAGTTGATCAAAAGTACCGCCGGCTGAATAGGTCATTACAAGAGACGCACGAAAAGGATTCTGTCAAAGCTCTTATGCGAAGATCGGATCGCAGAAATATTGACCGCTTAAATGACATTGTACAACAATATGATTGGCCAGGGAAGGCACTTATTGGCGGGCATAATTCAAATTTCTCAGGTGCTGGGCTATTAGTAGTCCATGGACAAGAGAAGGATTATTACGATTTTCTACCTTTTATGATCGAAGCTGCTCAATGTAATCTAGATACCTGGAGTGATGTGAATTTTATTTCACAAAATTTATGCTGGCGTTTCCAAGATAGCCTTAATAGGGTGAAGCTAAGAGGTATTTCAGTAAAAAACAATAATACAATAGATGTTGAAAAATCATATATACAAATATATGGGCTTGCTTCATTTCTTAATAAAGTTCGATTTCCATGGTCGCCTAGGGAAGGATTAGGTTCATCAAAAGTTACAGGTGGAACTAGCTATCGAGAGGTTCGGTTTTTTATTCGTGCCAAGCCTAATGAAAAACATCAGGAAATTAAATCCCAGTATTCTACTGCCCTAAACCAACTCAGAGATACGCTTAATAAGCGCTTTTTAGTACCTGCAAATATGCTGAGTATTGATGAGCATGTTCATGTAATAGAAGAAGATGGCTTGGGCGATTTTCGTTTTGGCTATACCTTAATACAGTAGCGATGATTATTATTATTTCCCGTGCAAATGATCAATCTACAGATGATGTACTAAATTGGATTAACCACCTGTTTCCTCACCAAAAACTGGTGCGGATAAACAAGGAGGACTCGTTTCTTCTAAAAGAAATGGATCTTGATGACTTTACCTTAGTTTCAAGTACTAGTGAAATTAAGTTTTCGGAAATACAATCAGTCTGGTATCGGAGAGGAGACATTAGCTTAGAGGTACAATCATTTTCTGAGGAGGATGAAGTTGATAATGAGCTTTTTAAGAAAGTTGAATCATTTCTGCGTTTCGAAAGAAATTCAGTCATGTCATTCATCCACACAAAACTTTTTAGCAAAAAATCACTAAACTCTTTTTTAAATGCTTCCCTTAACAAGCAAACGGTTTTATTAATGGCGAGAAACTACGGATTGAAAGTTCCCGCTACAGTTATCACTTCATATAAAACGGAAGTACTAAAGTTCCTCACTCAATACCCAGAGTCCATTACAAAAACGATAAACCACACTTTTGGTATAACTGTCGATAGAGATTCCGTCGCATGCTATACAGAGGACGTGACTAAGAGAGACTTGAAAAAAATGCCCCCTATCTTTCCATTAAGTTTAATTCAACAAAAACTTAAAAAAAAATATGAAATAAGAGTTTTCTATTTAGGGAGTAAATTCTACTCAATGGCAATTTTTTCGCAAGCTGACACACAAACACAAACTGATTTTAGGCATTACAATCACACCAAACCTAACCGAATGGTCCCTTACTTGCTTCCAGAGTCGATTGAGAGAAAGCTGGACGTTTTGATGAAAGAATTGAAATTGACATCTGGCTCGATAGACATCATTGTAACCCCAGATCTTGAGCACTTTTTTTTGGAAGTGAATCCTATTGGTCAATTTGGTATGACCTCTCTCCCTTGTAACTATTACCTAGAAAAATGCATATCTGAGTATTTATGTCAAAAATAACGTCTTGGCAATGAAAAAAATAGCACTAAAAAAGATCAAACAAAAAGGACCACTTTGCTTTCAGTATTTGACGATATCACCTTTGGCAACGACAATATTAAAGGTGAAAAACTTTGAAGCAAATCGTTCCAAAAACTTGACTATCTACCCTTTTTATAAAGCTATTCACCCCTTTGAAAAATGAGTTTAAAATCCAAGAAGTCTTTTCTTCTCTATGCATCTACCATGCCTGTTTCAGGTGCTCACCAAGCTGCAATTTATGACCTTCAGCGACAGGATGTTTTTCCTATCCCTAATGATCTTTATAAATTAATTGAGAAACAAAATGAAGGGGTTCTCTGGGGCTCGATTGTTGAATCTTATGACAGAGAAAACGTAGACACCATAAATGAATACATCGAATTTCTGATTAAACACGAACTCGGCTGGTGGGTCGGTGAAGAAGAAAAAAATCGCTTTCCATTACTTGATCTAAGTTGGGACTATCCAGGTCAGATAACAAATGCCCTAGTGGAAGTTGGATTTCCATCGGTTTTTAATCTTAAAAAGGCAATTCAACAAATAACTTTTTTGGGGGGCCGTGATATACAAATTCAGATTAAGAACACGCCAACTATTACTCAATTAGAACAAGTAATTGCTGAAATAAGCACTTTGAATGTTAGGAGTATAGAGTTGGTTGTTGAGTATTGTCCAGCCTTTAAGGTTGAGCAATATTCTATCCTCAAGCAGAAGAATGTATCAGTCTTCTTTTTGAAAGTTTGTGGAATACCCAGCGCTATCTCTAAACTATCTTTTAAAGAAGAAAATATGTTTTTTACTACAAAAAGCATAGAAGAGATCTCTAAAGATCACACTATTCATCCTTCAGCTTTTTCCGTCAATATCCCCACCTTCACAGAAGCACAAAACCACAACCTATATTTCAACCGAAAGCTTAGTATTGACGCGGAAGGTTTTATAAAAAACTGCCCCAGCCATGCCCATCACTTTGGGAATATTGCTGATACGAAATTAGAGGCGGCAATTGAAAAGCCAGGCTTTAAGGACTATTGGTTTATTACAAAAGATCAGATAGATGGGTGTAAAGACTGCGAATTCAGGTATATGTGTGTGGACCCCGCGACTCCTGTTGATAATGGAAAAGGAGGATGGAAACGCCCAGAGCCTTGCGCATATGACCCGTACACTGCTACATGGAAAGAAGATATCGCTCTTGTAAATGAATAGCTCGTGTTTTCTTAAAATCGGTTTTTAACGAATGAAGAACACCCTCCTTCTAACCTCTTTTGTTTTCCTGTTTTTTGGAAAACTAACAGCACAACCACCTTGGTTTTTTGTAGAAGAAAGCCAGGTCGCCGCTTATTATAAAGATTTCAAGCGGGCTATTGACCAAATGGAAATGGCCATAAAGCTTGACTCTGGGGCATTGCATAGAACGCACTGGTTCAAACTGGCGCAATGGCATCAATACAGAAAGGATACCGCCCAATCTTTTGAGGCGATGAAAGTAGCAATCGATCAAGGAATTGCTACGACTCATCCTTCCTCAGCAAAAGGCCTGTTTAGAAGAATGGGGTTTGTAGATATACAGGAATCTCAATCGTATTTGCGTGCATTCATTACTCAGTCTCAAGCTTATGTGAGCAATTTTGACTCAACGTTGATGCGTAGAATTCTGGGCTTAAGTAAGCCTATTGAGGCAATCGATTGGAAGCTATTTACACTGCGAAGAGACCTTGAAATTGTAAGTGGGCTTTTGTTCGATAGCCTTATGCAGGAAAAAGTTGCTCTACAAAAGCTTGCTTTAGCAGACTTTCAAAAGATTATAGACCAATTTGGCTGGCCTGGATATTCGCTTGTTGGCCTAGAGGCGAGCAGTGCCGCAAAGGAAATTGCGATCAAGGGCGATTCCTCATATCTCAAGTACTGTCTCCCAATGTTTCGAAAAAGTGTCAACAACTACAATGGCAACCGTAGAGACTTGGCATATATGGAAGATCGCCTTCTTTTCCTTAGAGAGCTTCCCCTTAAATATGGGATTCACTATTCGTCAGGCAAGGAAAATAAAACCATGAAAATGAACCCGGTTGATGACTGGGTGAAAATAAACCGCAGACGCATTCTGGCTGGCATGGAGATCATCTGGTGGCGCGATGGTTATGAGACTTTTTAGAATTTGAAGATGGGGAGCTTACTCTCCTCATTCCAAACTTGCCTCCACTGTGGATTTTCGTATTTTTGCTCTCCTTCTTATAAAAGCATAACAATACAACTTACAATACACATGCTCAATCTGGTATTATTTGGAGCGCCCGGAGCCGGAAAAGGAACGCAGGCGGCCTTTATCATTCATAAATATGGTCTTATCCATCTTTCAACTGGCGACATGCTCCGTGCGGAGCTGGCCTCAGGTTCGGAACTTGGAGCCAGAGTAAAAGCCATTATGGATGCTGGTCAACTCGTATCAGATGAAATCGTTATTGAGCTTATAAGCAAGCGCCTTGACGGAAACCCTGAGGCGAACGGCTTTATCTTCGATGGCTTTCCTCGCACCATTCCTCAGGCAGAAGCACTGGATGCCCTACTGGCTTCAAAAGACACTGCAATCACGGCGATGGTGAAGCTCGAAGTGGAGGAGGAAGAACTTGTAGAGCGCCTCGTAAAACGTGGTATTGACAGCGGGCGTGCCGACGATAATGAAGAGACCATTCGTAAGCGAATCGGTGTCTACCGTGATCAAACACTTCCGGTAGCAGACTTTTATGCTGCTCAGGAAAAGCTCCATACGATCAACGGGACCGGCTCTATCGGTGATATCAGCGAGCGAATTGCGGAGGTTTTGGATAAAAAATAGCCAATATCAACATTTTAAATACATTTTAAAGCCCGGACACTTTACAGCGTCCGGGCTTTTTGTAACTTGCTCCTTACTATTATTCAAATAATCCGACTTTCGCTAGTTTCATGTGGAAAGACATTCGTCATTTTTTCTGGCTTTCCCGTCCCCTTAACGTGCTCATATCGCTTCTCGCGTATGGATTGGCATGCTATATAGCAGCCTCAAAATCCTATGGCTTTCTTTTTAATAGCGAGTACTATCCTCAGTTTTGGGCTACTGCGTTTACGATCGTTATGATTGCAGCGACAGGTTACTGGATCAATGATGTCTATGACTTTAAGATAGACCGCCTGAACAAACCTGACCAGACCATTGTAAATGCATTTCTTTCGGTGAAAAAGGTATTGACGATATACTTTGCCTCAACATTTCTAATTGCCTCATTTTCAATTATTTATCTGGCATGGTATAAAGGTGAATATCAGATTACGATTATTAACCTACTTTCCATCGCATTGCTTTTCCTCTATGCAAGTTATCTAAAGCGCATCAGCGTAGTGGGCAATCTGGTCATCGCGCTGTTAGTTTCCTTCGTGATATTTCTTGGCGGATACGTCTGGAACATTATGAATACAGAACTGATCTATACAGCGATGTTCGCATTCATCGTCACGATGCTTCGTGAGATTACCAAAGACATTGAGGATATTCGTGGTGATTTGGCCTTTAGCCTTCAAACACTTCCTATTCAGATCGGAATAACTGCAACCAAAAAAGTACTTTGGGTACTTTATGGCATTTTTCTATTCGCTTGCTACCTGCCCTTTATTATCGAGGCATATACTAAAGGGGTATGGCTATGGGAGTACCTGACCGTTTCCATTATTTTGGTACAACTCCCTACCATATACATTTTCCTGCTTATGCGCCGCGCACAAGTACCTGCTGATTATGCACTACAAAGCCGATACCTTAAACTATTAATGTTTGGTGGAATGGTCTCAGTCTTTTTTCTGGGCTGATACAGCGCCCTCCAAAGTCGCATAAAACTCTTCGCCATACTTGCGGATGAGGGCTTCTTTTGCAAACTCAAATACCCGCAGCTTGGTCTTTTTGCCCAGGACACAAGCCGCACTGCAAATGCTCCAACGATCATAATTCAGTGCCTCAAGCGTTGCGCTCTTGTTTATCCTGATCGGATACAGATGGCAAGAAACAGGCTTCCTGAAATCGGTTTTGCCGTCGCGCCAAGCCAACTCTATCCCACACTGCGCCATACCGTCTTCCGCAAAAACGGTATACGCACACTCGCGATTGCCGTCTACCATCGGCGTCATATAGGTCCCAGGATACTCCTCTATATACAAGCCTTCCTTCTCAATGACCTGAATTCCTTTTTCGGGCAAATATGGTTTCGCTGCTTCATAAGCCTGAGCCATTAGCGGAAGTTCTTCCGCCTCAAGCGGAGCACCTCCATCCCCTTCTACACAGCAAGCTCCCTTACAAGCTTCCAGGTCGCAGGTAAATACTTCTTGAAGCACATCACCACTGACGATCACACCGCCAATCATAACCGGAAGTACAGGCTTTGCCATAGTTTTTTAGTTTATGGTCAAAAGTACACATAAATGACTATCAGCAGGCTTTTAAAAATGGAAACAAAAAATCACACATCCAGAAGCAGGACATTTTTGTTTTTATACATTAAGAACGCCCTGAAAATAAAAGATCGGTAGCCCAATTAGGATACTTACTAATTGACTAATTTCGAGCCAAAATCAAAAACATGCACCAACTTGATCTGGCTCCCATCAAAAAACTCATTTCAGAACCTAAGCGCATAGCGATCACCGCGCATCAGCGCCCCGATGGCGACGCCATAGGCTCGAGTATGGGATTATATCACAGCCTCAAAAACCTAGGTCATAAGCCAGTAGTCATCATGCCGACCGACTACCCGCCGAATCTCAAGTGGCTACCAGATGACGAAAAGGTGCTTATCACTCCCAATAATGAAGAGGCTGCCAAGCAAGCCATCCACGATGCTGAACTCATCTTCTGCCTGGACCTCAACGATCTCAAACGCGTAGCTCCACTGGATGAGGCAATCGCTACGAGTAGTGTTCCTGTTATCATGATGGATCACCACCTCGACCCGAAAGGTTTTCATGCCTATGCCTACTGGGATGACAAGGCGGCTTCGACTGCCGAAATGGTCTATCGCCTGTTTCGCGACGCTGGATTGGATCACGCTGTCGACCAAACGGCTGCTCAGGCATTGTATATGGGCATCCTGACCGATAGTGGCTCGTTTCGCTTTCCAGCAGTGACCGCAGAACTGCACCGCATCGTAGCAGATCTTATGGACAAGGGCGCTCGACCTAATGTGGCGTATGAGCAAATTTATAATAATGACTCTCACAAAAGGCTCACGCTTCTGGGACATATTCTCAATGAAAGACTGACCTTTTTGCCTGAATACAATGCCGCGCTGATGATCCTTACCAAAGAGGATTATGAGAAATTTGATATCCAAAGTGGGGAGACGGAAGGATTTGTAAATTTTCCACTCTCTGTAAAAAACGTAAATTTAAGTATATATTTGGCGGAGTGGGAGGATATGGTAAAAATGAGTTTCCGAAGCAGAGGTACTTTCCCTGCCAATGAGCTTGCAGGACACTTCAGTGGCGGTGGCCATCGCAATGCCGCAGGTGGTCGTTCGCTGGAATCACTAGAGGCTGTAAAAGCTAAACTCATGGAGCTTTTGCCTACATATAAGACTCAATTAGATTACAATATTATGGACGTCTTGTAGCAGCCGCTATTTTCCGAAGAAGGCCAATTCAGCATTTCTAAGGTGAGCCAGATAACCCGTTTCCTCTCAGAGACTGTTTGGATTTTATTCAAATAGAAGATTTGTCATTTCGAACGGAGTGAGAAATCTTGACTTTCAAGGCCAAATTGCTTTAAAGTCAAGATTTCTCGCCAGCTTCGCGGCTCGAAATGACAGGTTTTTTAAAATTAAAACAGTCTATCAGTTCAAATTAATTATTTACCCCATTTTTTTACTGAGATGAACGTTGATTTTCTTTTCCCCATTGCTGTCTTTACGTTGAGGTACTTTGTTCTTGGTGGCCTTATTTTTCTTATTTTTTATAAGCTTTTTTCAAAAAAACTATCAACAAGTAAAATCCAAAGTCGCCTCGCAAAGCATAAAGATTTTATCCGCGAGATCACCCATTCCCTCAAAAGTAATCTGATACTTGGAGGCATGGTGGGCATTTTTGCTTACACACCGCTTCGTGATTATTCATTTCTATACAGAGACGTAAACGAGTACCCTCTGTGGTGGATGCCTGTCAGCTTATTGGTTGCGCTTTTTATCCATGACACCTACTTCTACTGGATGCATCGTACCATTCACCATCCCAGATTGTACAAGACCTTTCATATTCTCCATCACAAATCAGTAAATCCTTCGCCATGGGCTTCTTTTGCATTTAATACTTCAGAAGCTGTGTTGGAAGCACTCATTGTTCCCATTTTGATGTGGGTGCTTCCCATGCATTATACCATGCTCGTCAGTTTTGGCTTTTTGTCATTTTTCGGTAATGTGTATGGCCATCTTGGCTATGAAATTACGCCTCGCTGGTTTAGGCATACCTGGCTCTTTGAAATTCTCAACACCTCGGTTTACCACAACGTACACCACTCGCGATTCAAAGGAAATTATAGTCTTTATTTCAGACATTGGGACCGCTGGAGGAATACGGAACACCCAGATTATGTAAAGGAATTCGACGAGCTACAAGCAAAACGATTTGGCGAAAATGTTCTTGAACGAGAAGCTCATCTCGTTAGCAAGTAGAACAGGTTTATCCTCCTTTTTCTCTGATACAAAATAAATCACACGATAGCCGTTAATTGATGATATTAGAGGTGCTTTTTAGAAGTGACGATCGTTTTTTTATGCTTCTAAATTAGTGGGAAATACTTCCTCTTAAACCCCATCATCATGAAAAAGATTATCGGTATTGTATTGAGTTTGTTGGCTTTCTACGCTCCTGTACTCGCACAGTATGAAGTTGCTGCCTATAATTATGCCCAAAATTATTTCAATAACGGCCAGGCCCTTCCAGCAGAATCCAATCTTCTCCTAACAGGAGAGGCTCCCGAGCAAGTCTCTCGCATTGAAGTGTCAGTATTCAAAGCAAAGGCGAATCACAATCGTCCGCCACTCTATCATGCAACCTGGATACGCCCCGATGGACAACAAGAAAATGGCTACACCTTGCCGCTTAACTACAAGCTCCACGGCAATAGCGATTACGACATCGTGTTTGCCTATTTCAAAGCAGTAAGTAGTACACAAAAATCAGAACTACGCGAATTACTCACGTCCACGACTCAGCGCATGATCCGCCAAAGCGTTCAACAGCGCGATAAAGTCAGTTTTCAGGGAACCGAAAAACGCCTGATCCGTGATATGGAAGATTTCACATCGCGGGCATTGGCAGCCTACCGCACACCTGAAGCCGGAGAATTCGGCGGCTTCTCAGAAGCAACTTCGCGTGTAATGGATGCACTATTTAACCTCCCTAGCGATGCTGATAATTCGTCTATCGAAATGGCGATCAGTGCCGCAGAAAAACAAGTTGCTGCTGAGGTAGGGCTCTTCCTTCAGCAACCGCTTGCGGTACGCAGCGATCAGCGTACCGTGCGCGACTACCCCACAGAGAAAGTCGCCGGTTCCATCGCCGTGAATGTTGGTTATGGCGGTGTATATCTTGATGGCAAGATCGATAACCTGACTTATGGTGAAGGCGCCTATATAGGCCTTTCACTTCCCTTGGGAAGTCGTACGTTTTCAGGGCGCTTTTTGAGCAATACTTCGATTTCTGTAGGAGCATTTTTACAAAACTTCGAAGATGATCAAGGCGGGATATACACAGGTCCGATTTTCAAGCGACCATACTTCGTAGGACTTGGCTATAGCTTGTTCCGCTTTGTTCGTCTAAATGCTGGAGCCGTTGCGCTCGAGCAACGCACTTCTAATGGTACAGGCATCGATGTCGGCGCTGTCCAGCTCCAACCTTTCGTTGGAATTAGTGCGGAACTAAATTTGTCTATAAGTTTGGGACAAAAGCGCAACTGATTCAATGAACAAGACGATTACGATCCTTATTCTCAATTGGAACGGCCGATCCTGGCTGGAAAAATTTCTTCCTTCTGTAGTCACACACAGTGGCGATAATGCAGAAGTACTGGTTGCCGACAATGGCTCTACCGATGATAGTGTCGACTTTGTAAAGGCGCAATATCCGCAGGTGAGAATCGTCGAACATGGCCACAATTGGGGGTTTACAGAAGGGAATAATCGCACGCTCCCTTATGTGAATACGCCGTATGTCGTGCTGCTCAATAGCGATGTTGAAGTCACGGAAGGCTGGCTTGAGCCGCTATTGGCACAGATGGAAAAGGAGCCTACACTAGCCGCTGTCCAACCCAAAATTCGGGCATATCACGACAAGGCACATTTTGAATATGCTGGCGCAGCAGGTGGCTATATCGACTATTTGGGATATCCTTATTGTCGGGGAAGGCTGTTTGATGTGTTGGAAAAAGATGAAGGCCAATATGACGATGCCCGGGAAGTCTTCTGGGCAACGGGAGCGTGCTGTATGTTGAGGATGTCGGTTTTAGAAAAAATAGACCTGTTCGAACCGTCCTTTTTTGCGCATATGGAAGAAATCGATTTTTGCTGGCGTGCGCAGAATTATAGCTATAAGGTCATGGTTGAACCAGCGAGCCTGGTCTACCATGTTGGAGGCGGAACGCTACCGCAAGGCAATCCTCGCAAAACATTTCTTAATGCTCGAAATGGCCTAGCACTTTTGTATAAAAATCTCCCAAAAGGAAAGGTTTTCTCTACCATTTTCAAGCGCCTGCTTTTGGATGGCGTTTGGGGTGCGCGCAGTTTTTTGACGGGTGATTTCAAAACGCCCATTGCGATTATCAAGGCGCATTTCGCCTTTTATGGTGATTTGGGAACCTGGCGCGCTCAGCGCCGTGAGCGTTACGGAGTCGAAGGTCCACAGAAGCCTACGGTAGGCTGGCATGATCAAAGCATTGTTTGGGCACACTTTGTCAAAGGGAAGAAGCACTTTAATGACTTGTAGGAATGATGAGAGCCTTCATTGTATTAATAATCATTAGCACGATGTTCGGGTGCTCAACTTCACCCGACAACGGCCTACCCTTTGAAACAGATGATTTCGTAGAGGTTTATAAGCACTTTGGGAAGCGGCGTAAATTTCATCCAGTTTTAGGACTTCGCCCTAGGTTTCATAAGTCGATATCTATTCAGCTAAAAGAAGGTGCTAAAGTCTACTCGGTCTATGATGGGGTTGTGGTTTCTGTGCCCAAAGTAGATCGACCACTCTATGGATTTGGAAAGAGTATTATTATAAAACACCAGGACAGTATCGCAATACGGTATCATCATTTGAATGATATTTATGTTAAAGAGGGCGAGCAGCTTAAAAAATGGGACGATATCGGATTATCGGGAAATACTGGTCTTATCACTGTGAATGGCGTAGGCATTCAAGTTCATATTAACGACAGTCTCGTGAATCCTGCGGATCATCTCCCTGCTCTTGCGGAGCTAGAATAGGCTATTTTCTACCCATCACTCGCAAAAACACACAGCCGCGATCCTGAAACAAGGTATCAGTTTGAAAGCGTTCGGTAAAAATGCTTGTAATCTTGGGTTGACAAGATAAAACGACTTCGTCTTTTCGGTAATCATGCTTCACTGACAGAATCTCGAGATTACCTTTTTTTCTCATTTTCCAGGCTGTTTTGTGGAAAAGCGCGTGTGTATAAACGCCGTCAGTAAGCAAGATGTAATCCGAAGGAATATCATCAATCGACTCTGCCTGGGCTATCAGATAACCATATTGCTCATGCTCATCAGGATAATCCCGCTGGTTTCTATCCTTTCCAAAAAGGATCCAACAAAGCCCAAGGCTTATCAGGCAGACAGATATCAGCACAGGTGCAAAGCTTAGCTTTTGAGGGAGTTTTTTCTTCCATATTTCACTTACACTAAAAAACCCAAGGCCCATAATCACTGCCATAAAAGGATAAAGAGGCGCGTCATACCAGAAGTTTTTGGTTCCTGATGATATGATTAAAAAAAAGCTTATTAACTGAAATAAGCAGAATATCAGGACTGGTTTAGTCAACTTAGATTTAAATCCAAACCACACACAAACGGGCGATAAAAAAACATACGGCTGCCAACGACCAAAGACTATTCTCTTTGCATAATAAAGAAAGTGGTAGTCATTGTATTGATACACTTCCGACGAATTGGCAAAACGAGGGAGCAATTCATTTTCCCAGATATGAGCCAATTGCCCTGGATAGTAGTATTCTCTTAAAGCGTAATAACCGGCGATGAGTACAATGACAAAACCAGCGGTAAGATAAAACCATCCTGAGCGAAAGATATCAGCATGCCTTTTTTTCCAAATCATATACAAAAACAAGCCTGGAAGAGCGAAAAAGCCTACAATGCTTTTCGTCAAGACCGCGCATACGATCAGTATACCGAACCACGGGAGCAAGTGAAGTTTCTGTGATTGGATAATGTGAAAAAAGAGAATCGAATACCCTACCATAAACAAGGTCAGCAAAGCATCATGATCACCCGTTCGGCTTATGTGGTCTGAAATAAACCCTTTGGATGTCATCAGGATAAGGGCACTCATAAATCCTGCCCAGTCGTGAACCTGCTTACCAACCCATACCCATAATAGCACTGCCAGCATGAGCGTCGCGAGCGCGGAAGGGAGGCGCACGGCGAAAGCATTGTATCCAAACATTCTCATGCAGCCCGCCTGAACCCATACAAATAGAGGAGGCTTTGTTTCCCAGGTGTCGGGTTTACCTTCTATATGGCGCGTCAGCCAGTGCCCATTTTCGAGCATTTCCATCGTATTAATGGCATTACGGGCCTCATCATACGTTTGGACAGGAAGCTTGTCGAGTTGATAAAAGAGGGATAACCAGGCAACCAGAATAAATACTGCCAGTTGCAAAGTTGTGCTCCATGAAAGCGTAGTGTTCATAGTGAATGAGCGAAAGGTACGTAATCGTAACGCCTATAACGAGCCCAGAGCTGCCTTCACTCGATTTTCTAATCCTGATTGATAGTAATATTTATCGAAGCCAAGCGCTGTTCGATAATAGGCTTTTGCATCTTCCTTTTTGCCTTGCTTGCGCGCTATTTCGCCCATATAATAGGATGCATAAGCCTGCATCCAGCGGGCTTCTCCAGCATCAGGCTGACTTACGGCACTGCGATAAGATTCGAGTGCAGTGTCATATTCAAGGAGCGCATGCTCGACTCTACCTGATCGATAATACCATTCGGTTTTTTCACCAGGAGATAATGCTTCGACATCCAGTTGTGCAAGTAAGCGTCGAGCCTCTTTGAAATATCCGCCGTCAAAGCGATTTCGCGCTCGGAAAAGGAGCTGAAGATTGGCTTCTGGAAGTGTTATTGCAAACTGGCGGGCGAGCTGTTGGGCATAGCTATCTTCATCAAAGGGTGATATTTCGTAGCTCAACAAGTCTTGAAAACGTTGTTTGGCAGCAGTATTTTCATTCAAAAAAACCTCTGTCATGCCCAGGCGAAAGGTCGCGTCTACTTTGTAAATATTGCCTTCCGTAGCTCCTAAAAAGCGCTCAAAGGCAGCTTTTGCCTGACGATGATCTTCCTTATAGTAATACGATTTCCCTTGCACATAATCCCAAAAAGGAATAAACAGGATACTCTCGTCACGCCCATAGCGATCTCCTTGTTCCAAAATCGCCAAGGCTTCTTCACCTTTATTCTCCACTCCATACGCCGATGCCAAAAGGAAGTCTGTCAGCATACCTGCGCCATGGCGGTCGCGTGCTTTCTCCATCCGTCTGATCGCAAGGTCGGGTCGGCCGAGGGTGTTTTTTTCTACATAATAAGCGATAAGCTCAGCTTCAAGTGGAAGAAGTTCGCCGTAATAAGCAGCTGCGGCCAGTTGGCGCATACCCAGGTCCATATTCCCTTTGTAGCCCAGCATATTGGTAATCCACTGGTACTTTTTGGGAACGGCTGCAAAGACTACATTAAAAAGGCCGAGCAGTTTATTTTGTGATTGATCCTGAGGAAACCGCTTGACGTTTTGCTGAATAAGCTTGTGGCAGGTTCGTACCAAATTGACGGCCTTGAGATTTTTACCATCCAAAAATTCCAGAGCAGCTCGTTTTCCATAGAGTTCTGCTATCATAATCCCTTTCAACGGGTCTTTGTTGGAGAGAGCTTCGAGTGCGTCAATTGCAGGTTTCCATGCTTCGCGAAATTTTTCCAGGTCCGCTGAAGATTGAATCGTGAGGTAGCGATAGAGGAGAATATTTGTTTGATAATAGCCTTGATACCCTTCTGAGTCAAGTTCTTGTGTCAGGCTTACTGCTTTATCCAGTTTAAGATGAAGCATTGCTTGCTCGATTTGCTCCATCGGCGATGACTCCGCTTTGGCGAAGCCAATGCTGATCAAGGAAATAAGTATGCCGATAATGAAGCGTATCATGATAGTTAATAACAAAAAAATGCCCACCTCATAACGGAGGTGGGCATTCTATGGTATCAGAAACAGTGAAGTTTTTATGCTTCAGCTGGCTTTTCTTCAGTTTTTGCTTCTTTCTCTGCAGCAGCTGCAGCGGCGGCATCAACTTCTTTTTGACGTTGTGCTTCACGCTTGATCTTGTCTTCCTCTTTACGCTTTGAGCGCTCTTCTGCACCTTCTGCGATTGCATCTGTGATAGCACGCATAACCAATTCGATTGATTTTGCAGCATCGTCATTTGCAGGAATAGGGAAATCTACAAGATTAGGGTCACTATTGGTATCTACCATCGCAATAGTAGGAATGTTGAGGTTACGTGCCTCAGCAATCGCAATGTGCTCTTTGTAAATATCGATAATGAATAGTGCAGATGGAAGGCGATTAAGATCAGCAATACCACCGATAACACGGTTAAGCTTATCTTTTTCACGAGAGAGCATCAAACGCTCTTTCTTGTTAATGCGGTCCCAAGTGTCACCAGCAGCCATTTTTTCGATCTGATTCATGCGCTTAATGCTGCGGCGAATCGTAGCGAAGTTTGTTAGCATACCACCAAGCCAGCGCTCAGTTACGAAAGGCATATTTACACGGCGAGCTTCGCGCTCTACGATGTCTTTTGCCTGCTTCTTAGTAGCAACAAAAAGGATTTTCTTTCCTGAGAAAGAGATTTGCTTTGCTACACGAGAAGCCTCGTCGAGCATACGCATCGTCTTTTTCAGATCTATAATGTGAATCCCATTACGCTCCATAAAGATGTAAGGAGCCATTTTTGGATTCCACTTTTTCTTGAGGTGACCGAAGTGTACACCTGCGTCAAGTAAGTCTTTGTATTCGAGATTAACCATGATAATGCGTCGATTAACGTTTGGAGAACTGAGTGCTCTTACGCGCTTTTGGTTTACCGTACTTTTTACGTTCTACCACACGGGCATCACGAGTAAGCAAACCTTTCACCTTAAGGGCTGGGCGGTTAGCTTCACGGTCCATGTCGTTGAGTGCGCGAGCAAGACCAAGGCGAATTGCTTCAGCCTGACCATTGATGCCACCTCCATCGACATTGACACTGATATCAAACTCAGTGTTTGTTTTATCAAGAACCGTAAATGGTTCCATGATTTTCATGCGCATTAAGTCTTGTGGAAAGAATATTTCCAAAGTGCGTTTGTTTACGGTAAAAGTTCCGGTGCCTGGGCGTACAGTGACGCGAGCGATGGCACGCTTTCTTCTCCCTACTGTTACGATCTTCTCCATATGTCGCTTAGTAATTGCTCTAGGCCTCTAACCTAAAGCTCAAGGATTGTTGGGTTTTGGGCTTCATGAGGATGCTCTGCTCCAACATACACACGCATGTTAGTATACAGGGCACTCCCAAGTCGATTTTTTGGCAACATACCTTTTACAGCATTTTCGATCAGTCGCTCAGGGTGCTTTGCAAGCACATCCTTCGCTACGATCTGGCGCTGTCCACCTGGATAACCAGTGTGGCGTATGTAAGCCTTTTGATCAAGCTTGTTACCAGTTAACCTCACCTTTTCCGCATTGATAACAATAACGTTATCACCGCAGTCAACGTGTGGTGTATAGTTAGTCTTGTGCTTACCACGAAGCACGGAGGCGATGCGTGTGGCCAATCGGCCCAACACTTGCCCTTCAGCATCAATGACGGCCCACTGCTTTTCAACAGTTGCGGCATTGGCTGACAGTGTTTTATAACTCTGCGTATTCATTAAGAATTTGCCTTTTTCCTCAGGATTTTCAAATGGAGCCGCAAGTACGGACTTTTTTAAATATTCTCCAAAAGAAGATCAGGAATATTATTCCAAATACCCCTAACCTGTCGTTACCTTGTAAACCAGGATACGATTTATGTGCCCTTAGTCAAACCAGGAACGCTTTCAGGGCGTTGTAAGCGTGTAATATACACCTAAACCTTGTTTTGGTCCAAGCACTTTTTTGCCGTACCTTTTTCCTATATTTTCTATTACATACACTATGCAGCTTCATCATGTCTTGCTCGGCAGACAGTATTCACATATTCTGATCAGTATCGGACTATTCCTTTTATATATAACTGGATCAACTTTACATGCTACTCACAACCTTGCCGGCCAAATTGTAGCCGAACGTGTAAACGGCAATACATACCGGCTTACACTTACCACCTACACCGATCCTGCTCCGGCTGGAGTTGACCGCTGTTCCGCTGATCTTGAGATATGGAACTGTGCCAGCCCTGCTCAAAAGACCAGTGACATAGAAGATATTCCGAGAAGCAATGGACCGGTAGCTATAGGCAACCCCGATTGCCCTACAGGAGCAACGATAGGAGTTGAGGTGTACGGCACGGTGAAAGAAAATATTTATACAACCACATATACCTTTCCTGGACCTGGCTGCTACCAGATCCGTTACTTTGACCCAAACAGACGAGAAGACATCCTTAATATAGGTGACCCTGGAAGCCAAACATTCTATCTGGAGACAGGCGTAGAGATACCAAACCCTATTCTTGGGATTAATAATTCCCCTCAACTTCTAAACCGCCCTATTGATGAAGCGTGTGTGGGAAAACTTTGGACACATAACCCGGGAGGATTTGACCAAGATGGAGACTCCTTATCATATAGCCTCCTCGCTTCATTACAATACGACCCGGATCGCGGCGTAACGACTCCTCGCCCTGTTCAGAATTTCCGCTTCCCTGATGATAACGGTTTTGGATCAAGTGATTTTAATATAGACTCTCGTACGGGACTCATCACCTGGAATTCTCCAACTCAGATTGGCGTATTCAATGTTGCTTTTCGTGTGGATGAATTTCGACAAGGAGTAAGACTGGGCTATGTGATTCGCGATATGGTGATTGTGGTAAAAAGGTGTGACAATAATCCGCCGATCATCGAGAGCCCAAGAGACACCTGTATTGCTGCAGGCGAAGAGCTTCGCATCCCGTTCGTAGTGTACGATCCTGACTTTCTGGATTCTGTTTATTTAGAGCTCAATAATGGCGGTGTAGCAAATGGCCCATTCAATCCGGCGATAGCCAACAGAGCTACCATCCTTGGCCAGCTCGTCGATGTCGACGGGCCTGACGATCGCAATTTCAACTCACTTCCTCAGGGTACCCTAAACGGAGCAAACACAATTGACACGATTAAAGGTAATATCATTTGGGCTACAGACTGCGACAATATCCGCTCCTCTTTTTATCAGGTGGACTTGTATGCGCATGACAACTTCGGTTACTTTTCCAATCCCGCCATGCTATCTGCTCACCATGTAGTTACTGTAACTGTGAAACCTCCAAGACCCACTAATTTGAAAGTAACAAAGGGTTTTGGAGAAATAAACATCTCATGGGATCCTGCTGCATGCCCTAACGTCGTAGGTTATAATGTGTACCGCAGTACGACAGGTGGCAAATTATCAGACGATTCCATTTGCTGTGATGTATCGCCGCAAAACCTGGACTTTGAATTGATTGCCTACAAAGAAGCCGATGAGGCTCGTAGCCTCACTGACAACCTTGAAGGCGTCGAAGACTTTTCAGGTAATGAAATTTGTTATGTCATTACAGCACTTTTTGAAGACGACGACGACGGCTTTGATCCCAATATTGAAAGCTGTGGTATCGAGGCATGTGTAGAAATAGAAAACCCACCTATTTATCTCACAAATAATAGCGTTGAAATTACCGACGATGTAAATGGAGAAATCTTTATTGCCTGGTCAAAACTAGACAGTATCGATCCATTTTTCCAGGGGCCTTTTTCCTATCGTCTCTATCGCGCCAATAACAATCAGTTCCCTGCGATCCCGCTCGTTGAAGGACTCAACTGGACTGTCGACACTACTTATAACGACGTGATGCTTGACACGCGCCAGCGAGCATATAACTACCGCATCGAACTCGTTAATGGAAACAACAATGTGATATTTACAACGAGTACCAAGAATCGAGGCTCAAGCATTTTCCTGACCACACGAGGTGGCAACGGAGATATCGACCTTGAATGGACCGAGTATGTCCCCTGGAGGAATAGTACTTACGAAATTTATCGAAGTGAAAACGGAGGCCCTTTCAGCCTGCTTACTACCGTTGCTGGAACAGGAGGAAACGTA
This sequence comes from Bacteroidia bacterium, assembly GCA_045106685.1. Taxonomy (GTDB): domain Bacteria; phylum Bacteroidota; class Bacteroidia; order J057; family J057; genus JAUIGE01. The sequence continues at coordinate 38,571 of JBGCFB010000009.1, forward strand.
CACGTATATACCGATTCTGGATTGGATCAGAATGTGGAATACTGCTATTATATTCAAAGTGAAGGCAGTCACAATGAGCCAGGAATCAAAGATCCGCTATTTAATAAGTCACAGGAAGTCTGCGACTTCGCCCGCGATGATCAGCCGCCTTGCAATCCAGAGGCGCAAGCCAGCGGGGACTGCGAACAGCAGGATCATACCGTAACGATTAGCAAGCCTGGTGATGGCTGCGCCGATGATACTGAGCTGATTACCGTATACTTCGCCCCACGTCCCGAAGGGCCATTTGATGCCGTGGCGACTGTTCCTTATAGTTCATTTGGACAGGATACAACCTTGCGTTTCCCCGTCAATACCAGCGCAAGCACCTTTGCAGGATGCTATGCTGTTGCGGCCTCAGACCGCTTTGGTAATACTGCCCCCATCTCAGAGCCGGTTTGTATAGACTTCTGTCCTTTGCTCGAAATGCCCAATATCTTTACGCCTAATAATGACGGCATCAATGAAACGTTGCGACCACGGACTTACCGTGATGTGCGTCTTGTACGAATCCAAATTTATGACCGCTGGGGCAAGGAGGTTCATGATACGAATGTCGAAATCAGCAACCTCTGGGATGGCACTGTGGGCAACACCGGGCGCGAAGCTGCGGAAGGCACCTATTACTATGTCATTCAGTATGATGAGCTTGGTCTTTCGGGTAATACGCGCAAAGTGTTGAAAGGCTATGTTGTGTTGATGCGGTAAGAGGCTTTTCGCAGTTAGCTATTGGCGGTTAGTTTATACAGATATTGCAGCAACATTTTAACAAACAGGAAGGTTGTAGTTTCGCTTTGTTTTAAGCCAATCACCAACAGCCAAAAGCTAACCGCCAAAATGTTTACCGGAATCATCGAGCAAGTCGCCACTATCGAAGCAATCAAACGCGAAGGAAGCAATATCACCTTTTCTCTAAAGGCACGCTTTCCTCAGGAGCCTATCAAAGTCGATCAGAGTATCGCCCATGATGGCGTATGCCTTACTGTAACCGAAACGCAGGTGCTAGAAACCAGTACACATTATGCGGTTACAGCAGTAGAAGAGACCTTGAATAAGACCGGCCTTGGCGGTTGGAAGGTGGGCAATAAAGTCAACCTGGAGCGCTGCCTCAAAGTAGGCGCAAGGTTGGATGGTCATTTTGTCCAGGGCCATGTAGATACTACAGGCACAGTCACTTCCATTGAGGATCGTGATGGCTCATGGAATATTCATTTTCGTTTTCCGGAGCAGTACCAAAATCTATTAGTAGATAAGGGTTCGATTTGTATAAATGGGGTGAGTCTTACCGTGGTCGCGAGTAAGCCAGACAGCTTTTCGGTTACGATTATTCCGTATACCTGGGAACACACTAACTTCCATCAGCTCGCTGAAGGCGATACGGTGAACCTGGAGTTTGATATTCTGGGGAAGTATATGTTGAAGGCGCAGGGACTTAATAGCTAGTGCCTGCGGCACGTTCACTTTTTTAGTATCAAGTAGCGAGGATCAAGGATCAAGTTGTAATCCAGATATAATCTGGATTACACACGCTTACCCGTGCCGAAACACTCATCGCAGGTGATGCGCTCGTCCGGGCGCGTACCACGCCAGTAGCCCTTGCCGTCACAGCGGCGGCAGCGCTTAGGGTTGTAGAACATGCCTGCGCTTTTTAGAATAAAGTAACCGAGGCCTCCAATAAGTAATATGATGATAATGAGTCGAGCCATAATGCAAATATAGCGGTTTGTGTAGAGACGCGTTGAAACGCGTCTTCCGACTGACCTTAGACGCATAGAACGCGTCTTCCAAATAACCTTAGACGCGTTAAAACGCGTCTCTGCAAGGGCCGAAGAGTATTCTATTTCGTGGAAGTCGTAAAAGCAACTCTTTTTGAAGGGGCATCAAAATCCAAACTTTCAGTAATTATTGAAAATACTGAACAATATGAAAAATACTTCGTACTTTTGCCATAACCAATGATATTTGCCCTATGTCATTTATTCAAAAACACTTCAGTAATCAGCAGCAAATAGCCCGTATTCTCGGCTGGGTTCTTGCGCCCGTTGCAATCGCGGGAGTATTAGCGACCTTGTATTCTGCGGTCACCGTTTTTTTATTGGTCATTACAGTACCGCTTTGCGGTGTAGGTTTGTTCGCTTACTTCGGATATGTCAAAATCGGAAGATCGCGCGCCAGTCATAAGCAGGCTCGCCGTACATGGAAAGTGAGCTTGGCTTACAACATCATATTGTGCTGCGTAAGTGTCTTTTACATCCTTGCAGAAGAAGGCGACCCAGTCTATTTAGCTACTGGAGCAGCCTTTCAGGCGGCGATGGCCTGGGTAAGTCATTACACGAGTAAGCAGCCATATGAAGATCGCTCGTTTGAGGAAAAAATAGCCACCATCGGAATGGTTCCATCATGAAAGCGCTATACATCGAAACCCATATCGAGGCGCCGGTAGCTCAGGTCTGGAACCACAGCCAGCAACCCGACAAGCATGTGCAATGGGATTTGCGCTTTTCCTCTATCGACTACATCCCCAAAGCATCGGAAGATGCTCCCCAGTTATTTCGATATGCGACGCGACTCGGTTTTGGTATCGAGGTGTCGGGTTGGGGCGAAACGGTAGGCAGTAAACAGCGACCCGACGGCAGCGCTTCATCAGCACTGAAATTTGGATCCGATCATGCTCTGGCTATAATAAAAGAAGGCAGCGGTTACTGGAAATACCAGCCGGAAGGCAATGGGACCCGCTTTATCACGGGCTATAATTACACGCCACGCTGGGGCAAGATTGGTGCTATTATCGACCGTTTCGTCTTCCGTCCGCTGATGTCCTGGGCTACAGCCTGGAGCTTTGACTGCTTTCGTATATGGATGGAAGAAGGTACCAAACCTGCTGTTTCGCTCACGATATCACTTGTCCATTTCCTGACCACGCTGGCATTGGCACTTGTGCTTATCTGGCATGGTGTCGTACCAAAGTGGATCGCCCCCGAAGGCGGCGAACTCGCAGTGATGCTTGCCACCGGAGTACCCGAATCGATCGCCCTTCCATTGCTCCAGGCACTTGGAATCGCTGAAGTGCTGTTTGCATTCGCGATACTGTTTATACCAGCATGGCGCAAGCTGCTACTCAAACTGGCGATGGCAGGACTTCCCACCCTTGCCAGTGTCGCGATGCTGAGTCAGCCTGGCCTTATCCTCAACCCCTTTTCACCATTGTCCCTCACGCTAGCCCTAGTAGCCCTCGCATGTGTAGCGCTCCTCACCTATGAAAATCGCCCGCTCGCTTCTCGTTCCATTCGTAAATCCCCAATCACATGACCTCCACATTTGCCCCACTTCCTGTTCGTACCCTTGCTCGAAAACAGACATTGCCCGAAGGTAATATGGGCATTTTTCGCAAGGCCCTCGCCGAAGGCTTCGACCGGATGCATCCTATGATGCAGGCGCGCTTTGGGATGCATGCCGGTGGTAATATCGCATGTGTGGGCGAAGGTGAAATGACAGAGATGAAAACAGGAAATTTATGGGTAAAGCCCTTTCTGTTTTTGGGCGCGCCAGAACATGTACTTTTTCCAGAAAAAGGAAAGAACATTCCTTTTGTCATCGAAAATTATCCCTATCGTGACGCTCAGGGGCGCGAGTCGATCACTTTTGTCCGCACCTTTTATTTCCCCAAACATATCCGCCGATTCGATGCCTATATGTCATGGGACGAGGAGCGAGATTGTGTTGTGGATTATTTGGGGCGAAAGCAGCGACTCGTAACGGACTTACATATGGAAGTTGATAGCCGCGGACATGTAATTATTCGTTCGGGCAGGCTTGATTGGGTGTTTGGAAAAAGCAGGCTTCCTGCCTGGCCAGGAGGCTACGCCGAAGTAGAAGAGTGGTATGACGAATCGGAAGACCGCATGCGTATCCGCGTCTCGATTGCGCATCCGCGCTTTGGGCGGATATATTCCTATGAAGGATGGTTTCGCTGCACATTCATCCAGGCCGATAGTGTCCCCGATCATGTTGCTGCTCGGTAGCGTAGAAAGTCTTCGCTGTTCGATTCTTGATCCTTGCTCTTCGATCTTTGTTAATAAAAGACCGAGGACCGAATAGCAAACAGCAAGGACTTTTTACTAACTACTCCTCTTCTTCTTTTTTTACATTCGAATCACGCACCACATACAGCGGGCGATTACGAACATTGGCAGCGATACGATTTACATATTCCCCGATCACACCAATCGAAAGGAGCTGAATACCGCCAATAAATAGCATCGCGATCATCTGTGAAGCCCAGCCAGGCTGATAGTCCTGCCACACGAGGCGTGATACAAGCGCATAGATCATGAGCAAAAATGCTATCACCGAAACGACGAATCCGGAGATCGTTGCAAGGCGCAAAGGGAAGTCCGAAAAAGCGGTGATTCCATCCAGCGCGAAGCGCAGCATCTTGCTGATCGGGTAACCGGTACTCCCAGCATGGCGACTGGCCCGGTCATATTCTACATACGTCTGATTGAAACCGATCCACGAAATCTGCCCACGCAAAAACTTGTTCTGCTCAGGCATTTGATTGAGGATGTTCACGATTTTATGGTCCATCAGACGGAAGTCTCCCGTATCGAGGGGAATGTCCAGCGATGTGATTCGGGCAAGCGTTCTGTAAAATAGCTTGGCCGTGATTTTCTTAAAAAAGGATTCGCCCTGCCGCTTACGCCGCTTGGCGTAGACCACTTCAAAGCCTTCTTTATATTTAGTATACATCTCCAGAATAAGCTCCGGAGGATCTTGTAAGTCAGCATCGATGATCACAACGGCTTCGCCGCGTGTGGCGTCCAGACCTGCGCTTACCGCTATCTGATGACCAAAATTGCGACTGAAGTCGATATACTTTACGTGCTCATCGCGCTGGGCGAGTTCCATGAGCAAGGCCATCGAAGTGTCTCTACTTCCATCGTTTACAAAAATAAACTCATAGGAATCGATAGGCATCTGCTGGACAACCTCGGTAAGGCGTTCATGCAGAAGCTTGATGTTACCTTCTTCGTTGTATATCGGAATAATGACGGAAAGGTCGATCATGGCGCAAAGGTAAGTATCAATTATAATTATTTGGGCTGTTGGCTATTTGCTTTTGGCGATTGGCCTGAAAAAAGGTTTTGGGAGTAATACCAATCCATTGATGAACATTCTATTATCAAAAACATTTCAAAAATTTAGAATCACTCCTCTACAATCTCCAATCAAGGAAAATGGATTGCAGATTGGAAATTGCAGAAAAGTGATTGTCGAAATTTTACTACGGATTGGTATAACTCAAAAGGTTTAGGCCATTAGGAATTGTCACGATTGGGATTGCATAAGCTGCTTACCTCTGTCAGAGCTATCACCACTGCACTTTTGCTCTGACAGAGGTTGTGCAGCTCAGCCGTAACAATGGTTTTTTGCATAAAAAGATCTTTAAGTCTAAAAAAGTCAATTTTTCATTTTTTGAAAAATGCTTTCAGGAAGCCATTTAAAGATGAGCATGATGTAGCGCCAGAACCACGGCGTGTATAAAATTGCTTTTCGCTTTCGGGCTGCACGTTCAATATCGGCGGCTACCCGCTCAGGACTGGCAACGAGTTTTTGAGGCAAATCGAGGCCTTCGGTCATAGCCGTCGCTACGAATCCTGGCTTGACGGTGAGGACATGAACGCCTTTGGGCTTGAGACGCCCGCGCATGCCGCTAAGCAAAGCCGTGAAGCCAGCTTTGGCACTTCCATAATAATAGTTGGTTGCTCGGCCACGGTCTCCGGCGACAGAACTAATACCGATGATCGTTCCAGCACCGCGCTGCTCCATCGCGTTAGCGATATGATGCAGAATCGAGGCAGCTCCGGCGTAGTTCACCATAATCGTTTCTGATGCCAAAGGCCAGGATTGCGCTACTTCTTGCTGGTCTTTCATATAACCGAAAGCGCAGAGCACAGTATCGGGAAAGGTCTGTAGATTTTGGACAAAACTAACATGACTATCAAAATCGACAGCGTCAAATTCTACGGTCGAAACATTCACCTTGTGGCGGATGCGCAAGTCCTGGACGTCAGGCTCAAGTGAGCCAGCCTTGCGGGCCGCCAATATAATGTTCCAGCCCATTGAGGCATAGCGATGCGCCACCGCCCTGGCTATATCAGAGCGAGCACCTAGTACCAATAAGGTTTGGGGTGAATCAGACATTATTCACGATTCGTTCCGGTCCCTGGATTGCTGCTTGTAGGTTCGTATCATCAGATATATTGCCATAACGCAACCCAAAAATGCGCCTACCAGCGTACCGGTCGGAAAGTCAAGCTCCCAGTGCGTATCGATCCAGCGGCCTAGTAGGATAGGCACTAAAATACTGGCGATTAATTCGAATCCGAAGCTGACGTATCGCATATAGGAAACATACTAAACTAGCGCGTAAAGAAACAATAGTTTGCTTTTTAAAATCCAAACGAGAGTAGCAAGTATTGAGGATCAAGTATCAAAGGAAAGAATATTTCACTCGCTATTTGATACTTGCTACTCGATACTCACGTGCCTTTCACTTTGGATATAACAGTTGCCTATTTAGAAGCTACGGGCTTGCCCTGGCGCTGCTGTTGGCCTTCGCCTGCGCGATTGGGCTTGCGGTTGAGGACTTCCTTTGCGGCATCTCCCATCTTACAGTTTCCTGTAAAGGTTGCTCCCATCTGTACGACGAGTTTTTGAGTGAAGATATCGCCTTGTACGGTACCAGACTTGTCGATTTGCAGAAGCTCACGTGCTACTACGTTTCCTTTGATTTCGCCTTCTACTACAGCATTGCGAGCATCCACGCTACCTTCGATAGATCCGCTGTTGCTTACGACGAGTTTTGAGCTACACACCAATGTGCCAACTACTTTTCCTTCAATACGCATATCACCATCTGCGGTGATATTTCCTTCAATGACAGTGCCCTTGGCAATGGTATTTGTGCCACCTGTGCCAGCACGAGAGGTGCTTTCTGCTGGGCGTCCGTTTGTTTCGTTTTTTCCAAACATGATGGTTGTGTGCTTTATGATTTATGTCTGAGGTTCAATATAGTAGATTCAGGTGGAATGATGGTTAAATTCCAGACCCGAAACTTACAACTTTAAGGGGTATCTTCTTATTGCCATTCCGGAAAGAATGGAACTGGGTCAACAGCTTTTCCTTGTCGCCAAACTTCAAAATGAAGATGAGGCCCGTTGGTATTTTCGCCTGTATTACCTACGATAGCGATGGTTTCGCCCGCTTGCACATATTGGCCTACCTGTTTCAGGATACTGCTATTGTGTTTGTATAAAGAAAGAACATTGTCACCACTTGTAATGCCTATTACATGCCCGTCACGGTCTGAGTATTCAGAAAATACAACGATTCCTGAAGTTGCAGCCTTGACAGGAGCTTTCTCTTTTGCAGCAATATCCACACCATAATGACCCGTGGACTGGTTGAAAGCGTTCCGCACTTTGCCATCGACAGGAAGAAAAAGTCGAAGCATAGCAGGGCGGGAGGAAGTCTGTTTTACAAAACTCGCTTTAGCCTGCTTCGCCTCTGCAGGCTGAGCATTTATTTTTTGAACAGGCTTGCTTGGAGCAGCTTGTTGGCTGGGAGCATCTGCTGGACGCTGAGGCAAGGCGTCTGGAGAGTCCACGCCATCAGTCACCGCGATAAGTACATTGATAAGAGAATCTCGTGATTCGATATCGTCCTGGAGCGAAGCGATTTTGTCCAACATCTCATTCTGCTTAATCTCATACTGAGGATTGAGATAGCCAGGAATTTGCTCGCGAATAACCGGTGTAAAAACAATCAATGAAGCCGTTAGTCCGATTACAAAGAAAAGAAGCAATATGCTGCTGATGAGGATCGTTTTGGGCTTTAGAATATACCGACGAGTCTCATTGAGTGTCTCATCATCTACAAACGATACACGATATATGCGATTCAGCTGAGCGCCCCAGCGCCGTAGAGTATCACGATTCATGATAAAAATGATTGGCCACCTTATGCAGATTCTTTGTCACAAGAATCAGAGGGTAAATTGAGGTAAATTATTTTGCATCCTTATTCCCGTCCGCAATCGGTATATTTGCACTGATTAGCTGATAACAGAAACGAATACGTATGTTGGAATTAACAAGTAGCCGTAAAGGTAGTACTTTTTTTTTGCTGGTAGTAGGTATGATACTGCTTGCAAGTTGTGGGAAAGAACGAAAAAACATCGTCGCACGCTCGTATCATGCGACAAACTCATTTTTTAATGGATATTATAATGCGACTCGTCTGCTCAAAGCAACCCGCGACCAGCTAGAGGAATCCTATGAATTTGAGGACAATACACTGATCGACATCTATGTATATCCAGACTCATCAGAAGCTTCTGCAGCAGAAGCGGACATGGAAAAGGTGACAGAAAAAGATGACGTCATTATTTTCAAACACCCTAACGGTGGCTTTGAAGATGATTGCCGTTTGCTTACAGGTATCAGCTACTTCTATCGCCGCGATTGGGAAGAGGCTCGCAAGCATTTTAAATATGTGATCGAGCTGGAGAAGTCGAAGCGGACGCCTGAAGCTCAGATTTGGTATGCGATGTCCTACTTTGAAGAAGGACAGCAAGAACTTGCTGCCGATTACTTGCAGGAACATATCTTCGCTTACGATACGGTAAAGATCAAGCCACGCATTCGCGGCCGTCTTGCCGCTCTGGGAAGTACGCTTGCCGTAGACACCGCCAACTATGAAGCCGCAGCAAGCTTGCTTGCTGAAAATATCAAAAACGTAAGCGGTCGCCGCAACAAAACGGAAGCGTACTTTTTGCTAGGCCAACTCCACGACAAAGCGGAGTCATATCCTGAAGCGCTTGAGGCATTCGCCAAAGTGCAGCGCATGAGTAAGAATTACGAGTTCGTGTTTTTATCAAAAATGAAAACAGCCGATCTGTATACAAAATACCAAGGCGGCAAGGATGACGAGAATCTCGTTTACGAATATTTAGCCAAACTACTCAAAGACCCAAAAAATCGCCCTTACCATGACCGTATCTATTATCAGTTTGGTCAGTTAGCAGTAAAAAAGGACAGTCTCGATGCTGCGATCGGCCACTTCCGAAAAGCGATAGCAGGAGGTGACCATGCACGTACCAAAGCCCTTTCAGGTTTTGCAGCGGGTAATATCTTTTTTAGAGAAAAACTCTTATATGATTCTGCTCAGGTGTACTATGATATAGCCGCCTCAGCAGTGAGTCCCGATGCGCCGGAGTACGAAGAGATCACAACGCTTGCAGCCGTGCTGCGAAAGTATGTCGAATACAAAACCACGATTACCTACCAGGACTCCATGCTCTGGTTGGCATCTTTACCAGAGGACAAGCAAAAGGAGGCCGTAGGGAAGGTGATCGCCATCGAAAAGGAAAAGGCGCGCAAAGCAGAAGAGGCACGTCTCGCGAAACAGCGCGCTGAAGAACAGGCGCTAGCATCTGCTCGGGGTAGCTTTGGAGGCTCAGCTGCTGACCGTTTCAACGATCAACTCAATGGCCGTAACTCTCGCCGAGGTAATTCCAATTTCTACTTTGATAATCCTAGTGCCGTTTCTCAGGGACAGCAGCAGTTTGCTCAGCGCTGGGGTAACCGTGCCAATGAAGACGACTGGCGAAGAGTGGCAAAGGCGGCAACTTTTGATAATAAAGAGGAACAAATTGCTGCTGCAAAGTTGGATAGTGTGCAGCGTGTAAAAGACTCTGTTTTGGTAAAAGAGTTTGGAGACGATTACAAATACTATAAAAATATTCCGCGGAATGACACGATGGTGCAGGAGTCCAAGGACATGATCGAAACAGCGATGTACAAGTTGGGACATCTCTATTTCCAGCGCCTCAATGAAGCTGATTCTGCTATCAAAACCTTTGAAGGCTTACTGGATCGCTTTGACCCTTCTAATTATGATCTGGAAGCGCGTTATGCATTGTATCAGATCTATAAAAAACTCGATAATCCGCTGCAATATGTTCACTACAATTATATCGTCAATGAACATCCCCAAACGGTATATGCGTATTTGTTGCAAGGAAAAGATCCGCGCGATCTTGATCGAATAGAGGATGACTATTTATTTGCCTATACAGGGCTTTTTGCTTCCTATCGAGATCGGCAATATGAAACTGCAATTGGCTTTGGTGATTTTCTGCTAGCACAATTTGCCAATAACCCTCAACTGGACATGGCCGAATTGCAATACATACGAGGCATGTCGTATGGCTACCTTGGCCAGAAAGACAGTTTGCGGAGTATTCTCACCTATGTTGTGACGACATTTCCGGAGTCTGATGTGACGCCTCCAGCCCGACTTACGCTTCAGTATATGCAAAGAGAATTAGGCGTAGGCGGCCCTCCTCCCCTGCCTAGTTCCAAAGACAGAAATGAAGACGCAAGTAAAAAGCCCGAATTGGCTGACGTGAATAATCCACGCTACCGTGATTTTGGAAACCCACCCAAATCCGGCGAAAAAATCTTCGTTTTGATGTTCGTCGATCAGGAAGCTGCCAAGGCTATGGGCTTGATCAAAAATGCCATTAATGCGAAGATCGGAGACTTTAATAAAAAGGATTACCCCAAACTAAAGCCATTTACCTTTGTCTATAACAACAAAACGCTCTTGCCTTATGTGAGCCACTTTGCTTCACCAGGAGATGCTTTGGGTTATATTAATTCGTTTAAAAATTCGGCTGCTGGTAAAGAAATCCTTTCAGTTCCTGGTTCGCGGGTATTCTATATTTCCCACGGTAATTTCAAAGTGGCGTATGGGCGCAAACGTTTGGAAGACTATATGCTTTATTATGATAATATAGTTGAGAAAGGGTAATTTTTGAGCTGTTGGCTTTTAGCCTTAGAGGCGAACATCTTTTTTATCAATAGCCTGAATGATTTAGCTTTTACTTAAGTTCGCTTATCAATCCTTATTTCAGTTTAGTACACATCATCTTATGCAAGATCAGGATCAACGAATCGCCGTGGCCCGCCTTCAGGCGGAAATAGGACAGCAACTAGATCTGCCAATGGAAAAACTCTTATTTGAGTTTCATTCGCACCTTGAAGGCGTCCGTCTTGACCTGGTGACTATTTCGCCGCGCCATGATCAGGCGTTCTTGTATCATAGCCTGGAGGCACCTGAACGCACCCAAGCGCTGGAGCAAATGCTCGACTATGTGTCTCGCCGCCATCAGCAAAAACGCAGTTTTACAGTACAGTGGAGCCATACAGGTGATGAAATGCTTCAAACTTCGTACTTCCGCGCACGCGATATGCATGAAGTACTTGAGAAATTTTCTCACGGAAAAGACCTTGGCGATTACACCATTTTTGCCATTACAATGAATCCGATTGCTTAGCGGCTTTAGCGCTAAATCTGTAATCTTAATTCCCCATTCACTAATCCCCAATCCATCGTACTAAATCGTGCTTTCGGACAAAAAATGGGAATAGAAATGAGATTACTGAATTGTGGTCAGGTACTTCATCCTTTGTCCCTTCAGTATTAGTATTTTGAAAAAATGAAAAATTCTTCGAAATTGAATTTCCGACAGAGTTTTCACTTCAATTTACACTTTACCTAATGAACAAAGTATTAATCCTTGCGGCAACCGCGTTGCTGCTGACATCCTGTGTCCAGGATGAACACATTACCAAAACAGAACTTCCTGGAAATGAGCCACTTAGCGTCGAACAAATCGATGCAAAAGCACTTGAGCTTCTTCAGCAGCACGAGGCATTTTGGTGGCATATGGTAGACGACCAGACCGTCTGGAGCGCCGCGATGCAGTCGGACTCTATTATAAGTGTGGGCTATACCCTCGCTAATATCCCAAACGTGGATGAGCGTATTCACGAACTCAATCTGGAAGAAGGCGCCTGGCGCGCCAAGCGCAGCGAACTGATGAAACACATCTTGCGTCGCACACGTGAACTCAATCCTGAAATGGAGCTTTCCTTTGCTGACGTGATCGCCTTTGAAGAAGAAGAATTGCCTGTGCTGGATGTGCGCATTTGGAACAAAGAACTCATCACAGAACTCAGAGCCCGTACCGATGTACGCTATGTGGACCCGATGGGCTACAGCATGCTTCCAGATGAGAATCAAGGCCCCCAGAAATCAGGTTCTGGTTGCGGCATCAACCCGGACAACAATATTCCTACTTCGGATTATACCACGCAGGCGCCTTCAAGTGCCAAGGTGCCCTGGAACTACAGCTTCATGAATATTCCTCAAGCCTGGGCTCGCAGCCAGGGAGACAATATCACCGTGGGTCTGATTGACACAGGTGTCGGTTCCGGACAGGCAAAGCTTGGTAGCCAATTCACTTCGGGCTATTCAGGCAGTCGCTATATCAATAAGTACGGAACCTATGTGTCATCCTGGTGGTGCTGGGGAGGCTGTAATCCTGACGGACCAAACGATCAGTGCGGGCACGGAACTCAGATGGCGGGCTTGATCGCCGCTCCACGCTCAGGACCAAGCTCTACAGGTGTTGCTTATAAGGCTAACCTCGTATCATATCGTGGAACTGGCGATGTTATTATTAATGGTTCTAGTGAGAAAAAAGGCGTTTCTGATGCCTTGAAGGCACTTGGAAACCGTTCTGATGTGCGCATTATTAGCATGTCTATTGGTGATGTGTTTTCCAATAGCCGCGTGCGCGACGCTGTACGCTATGCACACGGGCGTGGCAAGTTGATCTTCGCTGCGGCGGGAACTTCACTTAGCTGGACGAGCTGGTGGGGCGTTATTTTCCCTGCGAATATGAGTGAAACAGTCGCTGTGACTGGTATCCGTGACAATGTAAGCAGCATGCAGCGTTGTGATAATTGTCACAGTGGAAGTCAGGTAGACTTTGTTGCTGTGATGCAGCGCGCCAGCAATACAAACCGCACTTCGCTTACGCTTTCGATGAGTGGAAATACTCCTTCACGTGTAGGTGGTTCGTCTGCCGCGACTGCTACGACAGCTGGAATCGCTGCGCTCGTTTGGGCCCGCACTCCGAGCCTAAGCCGTACAGGCGTGATCAATCGCCTCAAGCAAGCTGCCAGCTTCTACCCAAGTCGTAACAGCCAGTTTGGCTGGGGCTTGATCGATGCTAATCAAGCTGTTCAGTAGGCAGTTTTTCAGTTTAAAAAATTAAAGGCTTCCCTATGCAAACTGTATGGTTTGTATAGGGAAGCCTTTTCATTTTGATAAGATGCTTGAATATAAAGTAGAAAAATAGACGACTAAACACCAACCTCATACCTTCTTCAGCGTAATAGCCTTCTTCTGACAACGCCCTTAGCGAATCTTTTATAGCTTGCGGCCTTTATTTTAATAAGCCATCAAAGGCATATGAAGCTATACACGCTCCAATTTTGGTTACTATGCGCGAGTCACGCGCTATTTGGAGCGAGCTTCACGATGATAATCCCAGAGCTTCCCAGCTATCTGTCTTCACTCGGAGGCGCAGATCATAAAGGTTGGATTATCGCCCTCTTTACCATCATGGCGGCCATCAGCCGGCCATTTAGCGGAAAGCTTTCCGACACCGTCGGGCGCATGCCGGTGATGATATTTGGAACGCTGGTCTGTGTCGTGTGTAGCGCGATGTATCCATTGTTACCTACAGTTGCAGGCTTCCTGATCTTGCGATTTTTGCATGGCTTTAGCACTGGCTTTAAGCCTACGGCCTCGACTGCATACCTCGCCGATATTGTCCCAGCCAACCGCCGTGGCGAGGCCATGGGCGTGCTTGGCGTAAGTATGAATCTGGGCGTTTCCGCTTCACCTCCTGTAGGGAGCTGGATCGCCGGAGTCTGGGGACTGGATACGATGTTCTACACCTCCTCAGGCATGGCTTTTTTGTCTATTCTGATCTTGTTGGGGATGAAGGAAACGCTTCAGGAAAGGCAGCCTTTCAGCTTTTCGCTCCTCAAAGTTTCCCGTCATGACATTGTAGACCCAAGGGCTTTCCCTCCTGCTATCGTCACCATGCTAATTTACTTCTGCTATGGAACGCTCCTGACGATTGTTCCTGATCAAAGTGAATGGTTGGGCATGAGCAATAAAGCCATCTTCTTTTCCTCATTGACGTTGGCATCGGTGGCAGCCCGGCTCTTTGCCGGGCGGGCATCAGACCGCTATGGGCGGGTGGGAGTCATTAAGGTTTCGACCTTATTAGTATCGGCATCGTTGCTGGTGATGGGTTTGGGCGAAAGCGTCATGATGATTATCGTTGGGGCCAGTTTGGTTGGATTCTCGACAGGCCTGGCCGCACCTTCCGTGTTCGCCTGGACGATCGACCGCAGCGACGAAGCAGCGCGAGGTCGTGCTATGGCCACGACCTATATCGCACTGGAGATCGGTATCGGCTCTGGAGCCCTGATTTCTGCCTGGATATATGATAGCACGCCAGCCAATTTCTTTTCAGCTTTTCTTGTCACTGCCCTCATGCCTTTCCTTGCCTGGCTTTATTTGCATTTTGTGTTTGGAAAAAAAGCAGTTTAATCTGAAATTGAATGCATGTCAGATAAACCCATCATCAAAGAATACTCCAACGATGATCTTACCGTCGTCTGGAAACCCAAGACGTGCATTCATTCTGAAAAATGCTGGCGCGGATTGGCCTCGGTTTTCAACCCTAAAGGCCGCCCCTGGATTGATGTAAGTGGAGCTTCTTCTGAAGTCATCGCCAAGCAGGTCGAAGCCTGCCCCTCTGGCGCATTGACCTATTATTTAAACAACACACAAGAAACCAATATGGAAAACGCACAGGTAATCGAAGTAAAAGTTGCTGGAGGAGGACCACTACTCGTAGCAGGCGAAGTAAAAATCATCCATAAAGACGGCACGGAAGAAGTGCGAAAAAATTGCGCCCTATGCCGCTGTGGCCATTCTGCTAACAAACCATTCTGCGATGGAGCGCACAAGACATCTGACTTTGACGCCTAAGAGCACGTTTGTAAGGCAAGCATGGTCTAGTTGCCATTTTTGCCTTACATTTACAGCAAAAGTACGGGAACCTAAAAGCCCGGCATGAAAAAACAGCGACTGCTCTTATTCCTCCTGGCTGCGGTAAACTTCACTCATATTACCGACCTGGTATTGCTTATACCACTCCAGCCCACCCTTATGACGTTGTGGAAAATCAACGCCAAACAGTTTGGTATTGTAATGGCTGCATATACACTTGCTGCCGCAGTATCAAGCCTGATTGCAACCTATTTTATAGATCGACATGATCGCCGCCCGGTGATGCTTATCACCTTTGGAGGCTTTATTTTGGGCACGTTTGCCTGTGCGTTTGCGCCAGGATATTTGCCCATGGTCGCGGCGCGTGCTGTTACCGGTTTTTTTGGTGGAATGATCGGAGCGCTGGTGCTGGCGATAGTCAGCGACTGCTACCCGATTCAGGAACGTGGAAGAGCAATGGGCGTCATCACTGGCGCTTTAGCCGTAGCCTTCATATTGGGTATTCCAATGGGGATGGTGCTTGCTGACACCTTTGATTGGCATGCGCCATTTTATTTTTTGGCGGGATTCGGCGCTCTCATCTGGCTAGCCCTTTTGAAGATTATGCCAAGCATGAAAGGGCACACCGTTGAAGGTGCAGTCCGATCTGGCCTTATTTCGACGCTCGACCGCGCACTACGCGACAAAAATCAGCGCAAAGCACTTGCCCTCGCGGGCCTGCTGATCCTCTCGGCAGTGATGATTATCACATTTCTCCCGATTTATCTGGCGCGCAATGTGGGCCTCACAGAGACGCACATGCAATACTTGCTGTTTGCAGCGGGTGGCATTACCATTGTAGCCTCTGCCGTAATCGGAAAACTCACCGACCGCTTTGGGCCGATGAAAGTCTTTCTCGGCTTGGTCGTCGGATCACTGGTGCCCATCTGGGCGGTGACGAGCATGCCTGCCGTAGGCTGGGGCTTAGCCTTACTTGCTGTCGCATCCTTTTTTGTGTTTGTGTTGGGACAATTGGTTCCTGCGCAAACAATCATCACAGGTGCTGTTGGCCCTGGACACCGTGGGAGCTTTATGAGCCTGAAGTCAGCCGTACAGCAATTCGCCGCTTCAATCGGCGCTTTCGCCGGAGGCGCAATCATGACAAATCAGTTCACCAAACAAGCCGCCAAAGCAGGCGAAGCTCTTCCTTTAGAAAACTTCGAACGCGTAGGATATGTAGCCATTGTCCTTTGCCTATTGGGTGTTTTGATCGCCCGCAATCTCAAAGAAGCCGACGGTAATCGCGAAATAGTTTCCTAGTCTAAAGAACGACCAAATAGATTTCTTTTATGAGTTTTGATTTTAAAACAAAAGTCATATCCGAAATCGATTTCATTTATTTATTTTGCGCTGATCTAATATCATTATCATGACCAAGCCACATCGCAACGTAATAACCCTTGAACAGTTTATCATCCGGGAGGAACAAACATTTCCTTACGCAACCGGACAGCTTTCCAAAATTATCCGTGATATCGTGCTGGCCGCGCGTATGATTAACCGCGAGGTTAACAAGGCAGGCCTGGTAGATATTTTGGGGCTTACTGGAGACACCAATATACAGGGAGAGGAAGTGATGAAGCTCGACATTTTTGCTAATGAAGAGATGATCGATTCCTTGTTCAAAGGTCGTATGGTGTGTGCAGTGGGTTCTGAGGAATTGGATGATTTTTTGATCAAAGAAGGCTCTACGGGAAAATATATCGTGTTGATGGACCCGCTTGATGGCAGTTCCAACATTGATGTCAATGTGTCTATTGGTACCATTTTCTCTATCTACCGCCGCAAGAATAATGACGGACCTTTGACTAAGGAAGATCTGCTTCAGCCAGGTGTGGAGCAAGTTGCTGCTGGCTATGTACTGTATGGTTCTTCGACGATGTTAGTCTACACAACAGGCCACGGTGTGAACGGCTTTACCCTTGACCCGTCGATTGGTGAGTTCCTGTTGTCGCACCGTAACATCACCTTCCCGGAGCCATGCCGCATCTACTCTGTAAATGAAGGTAACTACCGTGACTTCAGTGAAGGAGTAAAACAATACTTACGTCATATCAAGCGCGATAGTGAAGTGCCATACAGTGCGCGTTATATCGGTTCAATGGTGGCTGACTTTCACCGCAACTTGCTCAAGGGCGGCATCTTTATGTACCCTGGCACTTTGAAAGCTCCGAAAGGCAAACTCCGCCTCAACTTCGAAGCCAACCCGATGGCATTTATCGCCGAGCAGGCCGGAGGCTACGCCAGCGATGGCAAAAACCGTATTCTCGAAATTCAGCCTGAGGCGCTCCATGACCGCGTACCACTTTTTATTGGTAACAAAAGCGAAGTTGAGAGCCTGGAAGCTGTGCTCGCCAAGTACGCTGAAAGCGTATAAATAAGTCCTCGCTGTTTGATGTTCGATCCTTGCTCTTCGATTCTGAAAAAATGGAAGGGCGAAGGTTTTGGTCTGCGCCAAAAAGCAACGGATTGGGAAACCATTTCGATCTTAAAGAAAACACGCCTATGAATTTCTTTACTTTTCGGAATGTCGCATTTCTCGTATGGATGTGTGCTGGACTTCTCAATAGTCAGGCACAGGACTGGAATCCCATGCAAATGGGAGAGCGCTATAATTATCAGCAGGATTCCGCAGGCGTCATTACTCAAACGCTTTGGGCAGATTCACAGCGTGTCGTTGCGGGCGATAGCGTCTGGTATAGCAATATGACCTATGCACTTGTGGCTGACAGCTTCCGAGGGCGACCAGATGCACATCTCGTTTTTGACGCACCTTTTTTTCTTCAAAAAACAATTCAAAAAATAGCATCAGGGCATTACCAGTTTTCGGATACCGGCTTTTTCGATCTTCCTTTATTTCAAAAACTGGGGACGACTTGGTTGTTTGATACACTTCACCGAGATAGCGCCACGATTATTGCGACGGGCGATTCTTTGTTATGGGGAACGGTGCGTGATTCCGTGAAATATATCCAGCTCCAGTCTGGAGGAAATATCATCGCATCAAAATCGCATGGAATACTAGAATGGAATGTTCTCGGTCGGCAGATGAAGCTGGTAGGCATGCAAGGGAATAAGGTATTAGGTGAGCAGGTGCCTATGTTTGATGATTTTTATAAAGATGCTTTTACGCCGGGCGATGAGATGTATTGGGCTATTATCAATAATGCTACTGGTTATTTTACTTCAACTTCGTCTAAATATATATACCAGCAAAAGGATAACAGTAGGCCAGATACTATACAATATGTGTTTGATGAACTACTACGTCGAGAAGGTCAATTTATCGGAAGTCCTTCATTCAGCCAATCACAAAACAACCGCGGTTTTGCGATTGATTCAGCCGACCATTCAGCGAATGCTTGGCCTGGGCAAATGGCTAATAGCTACCCTTTTGGAGGGCTTTCTTCTACAGGGATAGCTGACACAGTTATTGCTCCTGTAATGTTAACCAAAGACAAGGACGGGAGATATTATAAAAGCATTGGAATAGGTTCAGTCTTTGTACAACCTGTTCCGCTTATTAATGGCTATGAGCGCTATTTCCCACTTATAAACGAAACCTTTATTAATGAAAGGGACTCATTATTCAGATCCCGTGACTTTTTTAGTTACGTGCATACTTACGGCGAGGTAGTTGGTTTTTTTAGCTGGGTTGGTACAGGGTTTGAATTCTCGCGACAAGGTTATTGTTCAGGATATATTCAACGAGGTGATACTATTTTAGGAATAGTGCAAAATGAGAGAACCTGGTGGCCCACAAGTATTGAAAACGAAGTCGGAAACATTCCTTTTAGTATTTATCCAAATCCTATTTCCGGTCTATTTAATATAAAACTGAAAGCTGCGAATCAACCTGGAACGCTCACCCTGCTTGACCTTCACGGGAAGAGTCTTGTATCATGGTCTATTCAGGCATACGAAACTCAGAAAACCCTGAGCATCCCTGCATCGGTTATGCCTGGCATGTATATGCTTCAATTAGAGAAAGGAAACCGTCGCGGGGTCAGGCGACTATTGGTACGTTAAAGCACCACTATCCTCTAAAAGCAACAAAGAGCCCAACGGTTGAAATAACTCCAACGATTCCGCCCATGATATTCAAAAGTGGATCCTGGAAAAACGATTCTAGTATTTGCCCAATAATAAATGTCACTACAGGGATTTGTAGGAATCCTAATACTATGATAATCCACCAGCCATCTCGTGCGAAGATGGATTTGAAATTTGCTATACAAAACAAAACGATAGCACCAACTTGCAGAAGACAGACGGTCTGTAGTATTGGCTGATCGAATATCATAGATGGGATTATGCTTAGGCGATAAGTCAATATACGCCACCCATAGGTGTCACCCCGGAATTTTTTGAACGAAGTGAGAAAAATATCCGGGGTCTCCGACAGGATGAAGCAAGACTTCATGATGTCTCGAGCTAGCAGCGCCTTGCCTGGAGACCCCGGCTCTCAAAAAATTACTTTACAATTTTTCTCGTCCGGGGTGACGCACGTAATAATGCGTAGGATTGAAACTTTGGCATCACCATGCATTGATCTCTATATTTGAAAAAAAAGACATGGTTAAGAATATATTCCTGCTCGTTATAAATGATTATCGTGAACGATTTTTTATTGGGGTTGCTAACCTCTGTCAGCGCTTTAAGCATGGTGGTGAAGCGCTGACAGAGGTAGTGCAACCGGTCGGGATGTTGGTCATTTTATGTTTCGCTATCTCATCGGCACAGGCCCAATCAGTTCTGGACAATGGCAATCTAACCACACACAAAGGCTTTTTCGATTTTCATCATTCAGATTCACTTGACAAAATTTATCTGGAAGTAAAAAATGTCAATACTGATTTTCTCTATGTGAGCGCACTAAGCGAAGGCGTCGGAAGTAATGATCTTGGGTTGGATCGTGGACAAATCGGCAACCCGGGGAAAGTCGTCAGTTTTAAAAAGATCGGAAACAAACTACTATTGGTACAGCCTAATCTACGGTATAGAGCCCTGAGCGAAAATGAGCTGGAGCGAAAATCCGTTGAAGAGGCTTTTGCAAAATCGGTGCTGTTTGGATTCCCCATTATAGAAAAGACCGATAAAGGATATTTGATTGAATTGACTCCTTTTTTATTACAAGATGCACACGGAGTTTCAAGAACCCTCAAACGAAAAAAACAGGGCGATTACAGCCTGGACTTAAGTCGATCTGGTTTAAATATGGATCGAACGAAGAGCTTTCCCAAAAATGTGGAATTCGATGCGCTGATCACCTTAAAAGGAACACCGCAGGAAAGCGAAATCAGAAGTGTTACTCCCGACGCACGGTATGTGAGCGTATATCAGCATCATTCCTTTATCGCCTTGCCAGACAATAACTACACGCCGAGAGTATATCATCCCAATAGCGGCACGTTTTCAGTTTCGTACATGAACTATTCTGCTTCTATCGATAAGCCGATGGAGGTGCAGTATGCGGTCAGGCATCGATTGGAGAAAAAAGACCCAACGGCGGCAGTGAGTGAAGCAAAAGAACCTATCATTTATTACCTGGATAACGGCACGCCGGAGCCTGTGCGGTCTGCGCTTCTTGAAGGAGCAAGCTGGTGGAATCAAGCATTTGAAGCGATTGGTTTTAAAGATGCATTTCAGGTCAAAATTCTTCCCGATACGATAGATCCACTGGACGTGCGGTATAATGTGATTCAGTGGGTTCACCGTTCGACAAGAGGTTGGAGTTATGGCGGAGGCGTGATAGACCCAAGAACCGGAGAGATGATCAAAGGCCATGTCAGTCTGGGGAGTTTACGAGTGCGACAAGATTTCCTTATTGCGCAGGCTTTGAGTAAAGCGCCATTCGCAAACAAGGATGCCGACTCTGCTAAAATGCTCGAATTTGCCTTGGCTAGAATTCGTCAATTATCTGCACACGAGGTTGGACATACGCTTGGCTTCGCCCATAATTTTGCTGCAAGCACCAATGATCGAGCCTCCGTAATGGACTATCCGCATCCTTTGGTGACTATCAATAATGGCGAAATAAATATCCGTGATGCCTATGCTTCAGGAATAGGAGCTTGGGACAAAATAACAGTCGCGTATTCCTATACTCAATTTGACAAAAACGAAACTAATGGCTTACAAAAAATCCTTGATGAAGCTATGACAAAGGGCTATCGCTATGTTTCTGATGCGGATGCAAGGCCGAGAGGTAGCGCCAATGCTTACGGACATTTGTGGGACAATGGCAGTAACGCAATCGATGAGTTGCATAATGTCATGCAGGTCCGCAATCTGGCAATTGATCAGTTTGGCCTTGATAATATCAAAGACGGCGAATCATTTGATGATCTAGAGGACCTTTTTGTCTTGCTCTATTTCTATCATCGCTATCAGACAGAAGCCGCAATCAAATCGATAGGAGGGCTGGATTATGGATATCGATTAAAGGGCAAAGTTTCCAAGCCTACGATGCCGATTCCTCCCGCTGAACAGCAACGCGCTTTGGAAGCGGTGCTTCAGACAATCGATGCGAAATTTTTGGCTACTCCGAAGACGAAGCTGGAACTATTTCCTGCACGCGCCATGGGGCGTGGTAGAGAAAGCTTTGCCACATTAACAGGCGCAGCTTTCGATCCTATGAGCGCTGCGGCGACAGCAAGTAGCAATACACTCGCCATATTATTGGCTCCTGAACGATGCGGAAGATTGGTCCTTCAAAAGTCGCTAGATGAAGATCAGTTAGGATATAGCGAAGCATTGGATGAACTGATCAAGCATAGCCTTAAAAAACGCTATAGCGATGGCTATTTGAATGAAATTCAGGCATCGATCAATATCGTCGTTATCAATCGACTGATGCAACTCGCTCAAGCTAATGAAGCTTCTGCTCAGGTTAAGGCCATTACCAATAATAAGCTAAGAGCTCATCTGAATTACTTGATAGACTTGGGAAAGAAAAAGCGGTACCATGCAGAGCATATTCGCATTATAGAACACTACTTCAAGCATCCAGAACAAACACCAGCATTACGTGTCCCTAAAATTCCTGATGGTTCTCCTATTGGAACCTGTTCGTGCAGCCATGGCTGATGAATTTCAAAAGGGTGCCAGAGGTACTGCATTGGCATTTTTCATTTTTTCGGAATACACAAAATTGACTTTTAGCTTAAAATGAGCCAAAATCAACGAAACCCATTTCGCGGTCTGAGCGGAGCCGAAGATCTCTCAGCCAAAAATCGACAGATTTTCTTGCCTTTATGGCTTCGGCTTGTATCATTGTAATGCCAGTAAAAAGCACGGTTCTAGCAATACCCTATCGTTCCCTGAGCGTAGTCGAAGGGAACAGTGCCAAAGGCACTATCTTGGTGGCTTCGGCTCCGCTCAGCCACCAGCAACTATGCTATTGAGAATAACAATTGTCGAAGCTAAAGCATTTTTTGATTTCAATTTTTCGAACAAAAAACCCCATTATAAACCAAGTCGCGAACGTATCGTATCTTTGCACCAGAATAATCCACCATGATCAGACAATTTCCGCATACTCCTCAACATCAATGTTGCTTTTGTTACCAAAAGCAGATGGGAATGTATGTGAAATTCAAACGGTGATCTGGTGATCGAATAACCGAAAACACGATTTTTTACAAGGCGCCCCAATTCCGGGGCGCCTTTTTTTTATACTTTTTTTTGAGTCATGTTTTTTTAGCATAAACACATAAAATAGAATCATTGAATCCGCAATCGATTGAGAGACAGGCAGTTGGTAAATAGTGAGTTCCTATTGAAAAATGGGGCAGGATTTTTATGTTCTTTTTCAAAAGCTAAATAACTGATTATCAATTATTTATATAAAAATATTTTTGGTTTTTACTGAAACCCTTCTCACCTTTGACCCGTCGAAAGAAACACATTTGGCGCTTAGCTTTTAGCTGTTGGCGATTAGCAAAGACAAACACATATTCATTCTTTACACAACAAAAATGACCTATACAATCGCACATATGAACCCCATGATTCAAGCAATACAGCCGTGCTTGTCTCAGCGATTTTGTTGTCATCAAACACAATCAGTAACCAGGGAGGATACCTGTATCGAATAGTTTTTATACGACTATCGGTTCATGTAAGCATCTCCTCCCAGAGATGCTTTTTTTGTGCGCAAAATTTCAAAAGACAAGGTGGCTGAGTGGCTAAGGCGGCGGACTGCAAATCCGCTTTGTGTGAGTTCGATTCTCACCCTTGTCTCATTGCATTCGAGTACAAAGTGCATAGTAGAAAATCTGGGAAGAAGACGGTGGTTGTCTGCCTGCCTTGGACGCAGGAGGTCGCAGGTTCGAATCCTGCTTCTCAGACCATGGGAGTACATGAGTGCATAGTAGAAAATTTCAACTTTTCACTTTCTACTATGATCTTTTAACTCCATCCGGAACAGTAGCCGAGTTGGTCAAGGCGTCGGTTTGAAGCACCGAAGATACAGGTTCGAGTCCTGTCTGTTCCACAAGCGCCTTTGGGCGCGAAGCACCTGGCGATACAGCCGACTGTCTCTCGGAGGTCGTCGTCTGGTGCTAAAATTTGGGAAGAAGACGGAAGGAGAGTACAAAGTGTATAGTAGAAAATTGAAAGTTAGAATGTGTAAAAATCTCCACTTTCTACCTTGCACTATGATCTTTGAACTCCATAATGCTCGGTAGTGTAATGGCAACACGCAAGACTTTGACTCTTGCACTACAGGTTCGACTCCTGTCCGAGCATCAAGTCAGCATGCGTA
>JBGCFB010000090.1:0-10173 GCA_045106685.1 Bacteroidia bacterium
ATCACCGCAACTGCAGGAGCAGCGATTCTGCTCTTCGTTGTAAAACTCTTTAAGAAAGTCTAGATGATGTAACGATAGAATGGATTAAAAGAAGGGCAAGTTGTTGACTATCAGCAATTTGCCCTTCTTTAAGTAGGTGGACAAAAGAAAACCCACATTCAAAATTATTTTGTCATTCCGAACCCTTCGGCGTCGCTCAGGGCAGGCTCGTGAGGAATCTTGACTTTGTCGACTTAGATGGACGAAAAGTCAATCCCGTCGCGACGGGATCGCCAGCTTCGCGGCTCGAGATGACACCTGATTTAATCTGTCCACCTCCTTAATTTGAAAGAGTGTATTTTTTGATCAAGGCTAAGCCGGACATTACGCCAGTGGCTTAGGCTTATGCCTAGTCCGGATGAGTGTTTCGGTCTGTATGGCTGGAGTTACGTTGATGTTTGAAACAGAGTCTACCCTACAAGCGATTCAAATACTCCAACAGCGGCTTGTGATAATTCTTGCTAATCGGGATACTCTTATCACCTATGATAACCATGTTTTCCTGAATTCCGTCGAGGTGCTTGAGGTTGATCATAAATGAACGATGAATGCGAGCAAATGAGTGCGCCCGCAGGTTCTCACTGATCGATCCAAGGTTCGATGATAGTAGTACCTCTTTCGATTTTGTCACCAATTTGGCGTAGCTATTTTCAGCTTCTACCCAGAGGATATCTTCTATCATGATTTTGGTGAGGCCGTTTTTCTCTTTTATAAAAATAGCGTCCTTTAGCAGCACTTCATTATCTGGAGAGACGGCTTTGCTATAGCGATAAAGGGCCATTTCGATAGCGATCTGAAGCTCGCGCTTCTGAAATGGCTTCACCAGAAAAGCGTCTGGTTCGACAAGTTTTGCGCGGTCTACCGTATCGCGATCGCTCAGGGCTGTGAGAAAGATAATCGGCAGATCGGCCATACGCCGCAGGCGGCCTGCCGTTTCGATTCCGTCCCATTCTCCTTTTAGATTGATATCCAGCAGGACCAGGTCTGGCTCTTCTTTCATCACCTGCGTTACTGCCTCAGGACCATTATTGATGTCCTCAAGAGGAAGATAACCCATGTCTTCCAGGTTGGCTGCGATATCCATCGCAATGATCGGATCGTCCTCTACAATTAGGATTCGAATTTCACTCATGCTTGTTTAATGTAGAATGCACTTTGTTGAATGTAAATTGGGTTCGTAGGACAAAAATACTGCAATTTTTCTATCTAATTGCGTTTGGGGCTTTTTTACACGAATTCTATCGGAAACTGTCGTTTTTCCGTCGATTACAAGATGAAGTCCGACATGAGGCATATTTCACTCACAGGGAAAAAAGGTCCATTCACAAAGAAAACAATGCGCTTCCCTAAAAAGTACCTTGATCTCAACAAGGTTGATGGTATGTTTAAGCATCGCTACAGTATTTTTTTGCTGTAAAAGCTCACCTCATCTTTTTGCTTTAATAAAGGTGTTACCTACTTGGGTAGCGCCTTTATTATTTGACAGGCTCTTAAAAGATCCAATCTCTGATGTCGTATCTCAGATTTCTACCGTGCTTTTTGGAAATACTATATATGAGGTGCTAAATCATGGCTGTTCATTCAAAAAATTGAAATAATAACAGTGCTGTAACGTCATTAATCGCCATTTTTACCAGCTATATAGCTGGTGGCTGAGCGGAGTCGAAGCCATGACGGCAAGAAAATCTGTAGATTTTTGGTTGAGGGGCCTTCGGCTTGTATCATTGTAATGCCAGTAAAAAGCACGGTTCTAGCAACACCCAATCGTTCCCTGAGCGAAGTCGAAGGGAACATTGCCAAAGGCAATATTAGGTGGCTTCGACTCCGCTCAGCCACCGTCAATTTCAGCTCCGCTCAGCCACCGTCAATTTCAGCTCCACTCAGCCACCGTCAATTTCAGCTCCACTCAGCCACCGTCAATTTCAGCTCCACTCAGCCACCGTCAATTTCGGGTCCGCTCAGACCGCAAAATAATTTTGTTGGTTTGACTTATTTTGGAAGGGAGAATGTTGCTTTTCTACGAAAAAGTTGATGAACATCCCTGATCTCATATCTCCCTCCCAACAGAGAAATACTACATCAGAGATCAGAACTAGTGCCAAGGCACTAGACCGCCACCTGCGCCGAAAAATTCGGAATCAGAATAGAAACAAGCGTGCCGTCATTCGCTTGTACATCGAGCTTGGCATTCAGCCCTTTGCTCAGCGAACGCACGAGCTTCATACCAAATGATTTTCCCTTTTTCTGGTCAGAGTCTGAGATGCCGATACCATCATCCTGCACCGAAAGGCTGAAGTTTTTCTGCGCGTCCAGACTCATATTCAGTGCGATATTGCCTTGTTGCTTGCCCTCAAATGCGTATTTGAATGCATTGGTGATAAGCTCATTAAGGATCAGCCCGATCGGGATCGCCTTGTCTACGTCGGCCTCTACTGAGTCGAGTGATGTCGTAATCGTGATCTCCTTTTCAGCTTTGGCAAATGAATGCTGTAGGTTCTGTACCAACTCTTCGATATACTCTTGCATGTCGATCAGGCCAAGTTCATCTTTTTGGTACAAACGCTGGTGAATAAGTGCCATCGAACGGACGCGATTCTGACCTTCATTGAGTGCTTCTTTAGCAGCAAGGTCATCGACTTCGCGCGACTGCAGATTGAGCAAGGAAGAGATCACCTGCAGGTTGTTTTTGACGCGGTGGTGAATCTCTTTCAAGAGCATAGCCTTTTGGGCGTGCTGCGTTTCTATTTCGTCTTTCTGTTGGGCTAAAATGACATTGGCAGCTTTACGTTTATTGGAATTTTGGAACAATAAGAAAGCCAAACCACCCAGTACGAGAATACCTAAGGCAAGGCCTACCATCGAGATGTATTGATTCGCGATTTGCTTGTCTTTGAGTTCAGTGTTTTCTTCCAAAAGCGCAATGGTAGCTTCCCGTTTATCTGCTTCGTATTCTTCCGCCATTTGGGCAAACTCATCGTCGCGCGACAATTGAAGCAGGCTGTCATTAAGGATGGTTTGTTTTTCCCGGTACAGAAGCGCCATTTCAAACTCACCTTTAACTTTGTATGCGGTTGAGACTCGATCATATAGAAAAACGCGTTCGAGATTGAGACTTTCAATGTAATCTGCGTTATCCAGCGTCTCTTCAATAAGCTTCTCGGCTTCAGCCTGTTTGTTATTATGTATTTTGGCGATTGCAAGCTCAGTTGTGGCGCGTATTAGCCCTTTGTCCTGGTTCATACCTCCGTATAGCGCAGCGCTTTTTGCAAAGTAATCTTCTGCTTTAGTGAAGTGCTGTTTGAATATCTCAACTTCTCCCAGATGAATTAAGACCTCAGCTTGCATGTCTTTCTCCTTGGTCGACTCAAATACGTCTAAAGATTTTCGATAAAATCCGGTCGCTTCAGCCGGCTTATCTTCATTCAAGGCCATGATGCCGAGATTCTTATAAGCGAGTCCGGTGTAGTGGAAGTTTTCGTTTTCCAGCGCTAATTCAAGCGACTCTTGAAATGCTTTTTTCGCCTCTTCCCGTCGACCAAGTTCTTCATACGAACGGCCAATATTATTGAGCGGAACCTCAAGCGAGGTCGCCCCGATGGCTTTTCGCAATTCGTAGGTCTTGAGGTTGTATTCCAGCATGGATTTAAAGTCACGTTTGTTGTGCGCTATTACGGCCAGATTGGTCAGCGCCATCGATACCCAGAATGTATCATTGAGTTCCCAACACAAGTCCAGGCCCCATTCATTATAGCGCAATGCACTATCGATCTGACCAGACTTATAGAATGCGCGTGATAGATTGTTGACCAAAATCGTCTTCTGGCGCACCATGCCGAGTTCTTCAGTTAGCGGAATACACCTTTTTTGAAGCACGATGGAAGAGTCCAGGTTTCCTGTGGACAGGTATGCTCTGGATAGCGCTGTTGATGTTTTGATCTCTCCAATCGTGAACCCCAGCTTACGGCTTAGGTCAAGCCCTTCCTGGGCGTATTGGGCAGATTTTTCTACGTCCGTTTGACTATACTGAACTGACATCTCGACCAGGGTAAATACACGATTGGTGTCTTGTACATTTTGATCTAGAACTCCTTGAAGGCTATCTACTATATGCGAATCCTGAGCATGTAAGCTTATGCTGCAAATGAGCATGAAGACAAGTGAAGGTAAACGCTTCATAAGATTATGTGATGTGAGGAATGATGCTTGAGGACGCAAAGTACAAAGATCGTATTTTTCCCCAGTTTTTTTTGGAAACACTAGATACCAGATCAGATGTGAAGGGTCGTTGACCAATGAAAACTATGTGTCATTTCGGCAATTTTTTGCTAAATCCTGTCTTGTGTACTACATTGTAATTTAATACACCAATAAACATCTTTATGAAACGTACAATCAAAAAAATCAAGCAAGACAAGTCCATGAACATCCTCACACCTAAACAAAAGCAGACACTTGTAGGAGGTTCGAATGATGGCGGTCCAGGAAAGAATAAGACTGGAAAGGCTGGCGGTCATTATACTCAAGTGATATGGCCATCTTCCAATTAGCATAAAGAAGAATGAGTCATCCTGAAGTCGACGGTGGCTGAGCGGAGTCGAAGCCACAACGGCAAAAAAATCTGTCGATTGTTGGTTGGGAAGTCTTCGGCTCCGCTCAGACTGCAAAATAATTTTTGTTGGTTTGACTTATTTTGGAAGGGAGAATGTTGCTTTTCTACGAAAAAGTTGATGAACATCCCTGATCTCATATCTCCCTCCCAACAGAGAAATACTACATAAGAGATTAGAATTAGTGCCGGAAGCACTAGAGCGCCACCTGCGCCGAAAAATTAGGAATCAAAATGGAAACCTGCGTGCCGTGCTGTCCTTGCACCTCAAGCTTGGCATTCAGCCCTTTGCTAAGCGAACGCACCAGTTTCATACCAAATGATTTTCCCTTTTTTTGATCAGAATCTGAAATACCGACGCCGTCATCCTGCACCGAAAGACTGAAGTTTTGCTGCGCGTCCAGGCTCATATTTAGTGCGATATTGCCGCGCATTTTCCCCTCAAAAGCATACTTGAATGCGTTGGTTATCAGCTCGTTAAGGATCAGTCCTATCGGAATAGCCTTGTCTACATCGGCTTCTACAGAGGCAAGCGATGTCGTGATGGTGATGTCTTTTTCTGCTTTGACAAATGATTGTTGGAGATTCCCTACCAATTCTTCGATGTACTCCTGCATATCGATCAGGCCGAGTTCATCTTTTTGGTACAAACGCTGATGAATAAGGGCCATCGAACGCACGCGGTTCTGGCCTTCGTTGAGCGCTTCTTTGGCGGCTACGTCTTCCACTTCGCGAGACTGTAGATTGAGCAAGGAAGAGATTACTTGTAGGTTGTTTTTGACACGGTGATGTATCTCTTTCAGGAGGATAGCCTTTTGGGCGTGCTGTTTTTCTATTTCTGTATTTTTTTGTGCCAAAAGCAGATTTGCTGCTTTTCGTTTTTGGGAGTTTTGGAACAATAAAAAAGCCAGGCCACCTAACACCAAAATGCCCAGACCAAGCCCCATCATAGAGGTGTTTTGGTTTGCGATCCTTTCGTCTTTGAGCTGGGTGTTTTCTTCCAAAAGCGTAATAGTCGCTTCCCGTTTGTCTGCTTCGTATTCCTCTGCCATTTGAGCAAAATCGCGGTCGCGCGATTGTTGGAGCAGACTGTCTTTGAGCCTTCGCGTCTTTTCGCTGAAGAGAAAGGCGTTTTTATAATCACCAATTTCAGAGTACGTCTCTACCAGTTCCTCATATACCAGCGAAACCGTTTCCGGCATGCCACTGAGGACCTCTTTGTCTTCGAATGCCTTTTGTAACAATAGGTCGGCTTCCTGCTGCTTGCCGAGCAGAAGCTTCGTACGTGCGAGTTCACCGCCGGCTTGGACCGATCCCATGCCATGCTGTATGCTCGTGTAGATGTCATAGCTTCGCTGAAAGCTGCTTTCGGCAGCTTTATAGCGCTTGAGGTCAATTTGTACTCTCCCCAAATCTAATAAGATTTCAGCCATGTTATCATCTTCGTTAGCTTGCTCCATGAGTGAGACTGCCTCTTCAAAATAGGCAAGTGCATTTTCATGAGGCTCCGAAAGCGATCTCGAAAGAACACCAAGATTTTTAAGCGCCCAGGCTTCATCAGTGGGTTCGTTTTGTGCTTTTGCTACAACAATACTTTCTTCAAAAGTGCCGCGAGCTTCCCTCCATTGCCCCATTTCCTGATAGCACATTCCTAAAGCACTGAGCTGCTTGCTGAAATTTGCACCGATGGCGCGCTTAAGCGCCAGCGCTTCCAGGTAGCCTTCAAGAGCAGTATTGAAATCGCGTTTCGAGTACGCAATATTTGAATAGCTGTATAATGCTTTTGCTAACGACAAGGTGTCTTTTACCTCCCGACTTAATGCGATGGCTTGACCGTTGTAATGCAAAGCACTATCCATTTGACTCTGTTGCGTAAAGATAATGGCAAGGTTATTTATAGCAGCGCTCATCTTATCGAGTTTATGTGTTCTTTTGGCTAGACGAACTGCATTTTTCTGAAGCTGAATAGCAGAATCAATTCTTCCCGAAATTGCATAGCAAATGCCCCGGCTTGTCGAAGCATTGATCTCACCAGGTGTAAATCCGATCTTCCTGCTGAGCAACAGGGCTTCCTGGCTGTAGACCTTTACTTTATCCCAGTCCCGCCCGTAGTATTCGTCTGCCAGATTATCCAATATTTTGACGCGATTGCTGTCCTGGCCTGTAGTCGCCAGTACTTCGGTCAGGCTGTCGATTTTAGCTTGTGGTTGTGAAAAAGAATAAGCGGAGACAAAGAGCAAGAGGAGAAAAAAGAGAATTCGCTTCACGTATTAAATGCTTGAGAGAGTGGTTTGGTGAGCAGAATAGAGATGGGAAACGGGCCAAAAACCATATGAACGAAAGTGCATTCAACGCAAAAAAAGGTTCATTCACAAGAAAAAAACCGCCATTCCCTAAAAAGTGCGCTGCTTCTAGGAAGAGTCTTGATTGCTTTATGCCTATCAAAACTCGTTTTTATGAAAATAATATCACGCACTTTCCTTGCTGTTTCTGCACTCTTCTTGTTGCTATTTTTTCCATCGCTGGAGAGCTTCGCTCAGGTGCAAACGCAAACCTTCACGGCTAACGGCACACTTGTTATTCCTGCTGGCGCTACCAATGTCAAGTTCCAGGTTTGGGGCAGCGGCGGTGGTGGTGGCAATAGTGGCAGAGCGGGCTCCACAGGTGGCAGCGGAGGAGGATATGCCGAACTCACTATTGCCAATGTAGCCCGAAGCATGAACCTTACGATTAAGGTAGGAGCAGGCGGAGTAGGAGGCCCAGGTGGGAGCAGGGGCGGCGATGGAAGGGATGGAATAGCATCTTCCGTTACGGACCCCGGAAATTCATTTTCGATTACTGCAGGAGGAGGAAAACGGGGAATGCAAAACGGAACACTCTTTCCAGGAGGTATAGGAACAACTGGGCCAGGTATTACGGTATATCGAGGTGGAAAAGGAGGTCGCGGCGGTAGAGGTGGAGGGGGAGGAGGAGGAGGATCCGCTGGATCTGGAGGAGATGGTAGCCAAGGAGGGAGTGCTACAATTGCTTCTGCTGGCGTCGGCGGTGCGACAGGTACAGGCACTGGAGGAAATGGCGGAAACGGAGGAGGTTCGAGAGTGGCAGGATCAGCTGGAAGTGTTCCTGGCGGCGGCGGTGGTGCCGGCGGTAGCATTAGTAGTAGCGGTGGTGGTAGAGGCGGAAATGGTCAGGTAATCATGACCTGGACGGTTATCACTTGCGATGCCAAGATCAATACCGTAGCCAAGACCGACGAAGTCTGCGCAGGATTCAGTGATGGAACCATCACGGTAACGGCGGTTTGCCCAAGCTGTAAAGGCAGCCTGCAGTATTCCATCGGGAGTGGCTTTCAGTCTGGAAATACCTTCTCGGGAGTCGCGCCTAATACTTACACCGTAACCGTGCGTGATAGTAAGGACATAACCTGCGACGACACCAAGTCCGTCACCATCAATGCTGGTACAGGCACTCCACAGGCGAAAATCGGCGCAGTAGATTACTGTAAAGTGCAGCAGGCGCTGGACGCAGCCTCATCAGGCGATGTCATCGAAATCCCCGCAGGAACCTATACAGATTGCATCATGGTCCACGAGAATATTACCATTACCAAGACAGGTGCAGGCGACCTTATCTTCGATTGCCTCACCATGGACGGAACCCAAAAAGCCCTCAAGCTTGGCTCTGACCTCACCATCAGGGCGCTTACCCTTACGGCTGGAAATATCGAAACCCAAGGGAATAACATCACCGTGAGCACGGTGTCTGGTGGATCATCGGCGACTTTTATTCGAACGAACTAATTAGCTGATTTGAGGATTAGCTGATTTGATAATGGGCCATGAACATCAACCGTTAATCGCATAATCGCTCATCGTCGAATCATCAAATTCTTATCAGCTAATCAACCATCATCAAATCAGCTAATCGAAAAAAGCGCCCTAAGGGCGCTTTTTTCATTCACAGGCAAAAAAGGTCCATTCACAAGAAAAAACCTGCCCTTCCCTAAATAATTCGATGATATTCCATTTTTCCGAATGATATTGGGTTCATCATTCACAATTAACGAACAAAGAAATGAATTCAAAATTCCTACAATCCGGCGGCATCATTACCCTTGCTGCAATTCTAACCTTGTCTTTTCAGGGAATCTATTCATCCTATGTGGCCGACAAGGCTGACCATCCTACCGAGGTCGCTGCAATACAAGGTGACCAGCCTTATATTGGGGAGATAACCATGTTTGGGGGCAATTTTGCGCCACGTGGTTGGGCACTGTGCGACGGGCAACTGTTGCCTATTTCTCAGAATTCAGCACTATTTTCACTTCTAGGCACTACTTACGGCGGTGATGGAAGAACTACTTTTGGTCTTCCAGATCTACGCGGAAGAGTACCTATGCATGCTGGTAATGGCCCTGGCCTAAGCCCGCGACCACTGGGTCAGAAATATGGAACAGAGGATAATATCCTTTCTCAAGCTCAACTTCCTGCTCACAGCCACGGCGTGGACCTAACGATCCAGTGTAATGCTGACAGCGGTTATTCTGGTAGCCCCGTAGGCCGATACCCTGCTATTGCTCCAAACACCAATTACGCACCAACCACAGACGCCACGATGGCTAAGTCCATCATTAAAGGCAATACCTCTGTGCAAGGTGCTAGCCAGGCTGTAAACAATATGCAGCCGTACCAAACGGTCAATTTCATTATTGCATTGCAGGGTATTTATCCTTCAAGAAAT
Organism: Bacteroidia bacterium; assembly: GCA_045106685.1. GTDB lineage: Bacteria > Bacteroidota > Bacteroidia > J057 > J057 > JAUIGE01. The sequence continues at coordinate 9,386 of JBGCFB010000090.1, forward strand.
TAGCCTCAGTAGGCAATTAGTCATTCGTGAACGATTGACGATAGATTAGTCATGAGTCATTATTCATTTCGCATGTATGCTGAATGAATGGTGGCTCATGATTTTTTAATGAATAAGCTATACGACCAATGATTAATTATAAATGATCGAATGAATAATGACTTATAAATCACTCACAGGCAAAAAAGGTCCATTCACAAGAAAAAACCTGCCCTTCCCTAGAAAGTGACTTGATAACTCCTCTAAAAGGGCGTGATTTATGCTGATGTTAATGGATAAAACAATTCATTGACTTTCCGAAAATTCAAATATAGTGTAATGAAAACATTGAATCGAATTCTACTTCTGCTTGCTTGCTGTTCTTTTGCTCTTCTTACTACTCAAAATGCTCAGGCCCAAAGCCGGCTTTATGGCATATCCTCTAGTGGAGGATACCATGACCAGGGCACTATATTCAGTGTAAATCTGGGAGATACTACTGTCGTCAACGAGTACCTGTTTCCTTCTGCTCACAAGGCCGAGCGTCCTGGCGAACAGGCCGCTTTTGTAGAGCTTAATGGTAAGCTATACGCAGTCACACGAGGCGGAGGAGCTTGTGAAAAAGGCGTGCTATTCGAGTATGATTTTACTACGAATACATATAGAGACATTAAGGAATTTTGCGGAAATGCTGACAATCTGCCGTATGGCGAACTCACAGTATTGGGAGGTAAAGTCTATGGGATTTATCAATACGGAGGTGTGCATGGTAATGGATTTATTTTTGAATATGCCCCTGCAACGGATAC
>JBGCFB010000091.1:0-29615 GCA_045106685.1 Bacteroidia bacterium
CAGGATCTTCTCGTATTGTACAGCAGTATGACTGGCAAGGTCAAATGCTCAAAGAATATCAGACAGTAGATACTTCTTCATCCGGGAAGGCAGAAGGACTCGCTGTTTTACCTTCGGGTAAGTTTAGCTTCATTATGAACTCGCAGGATTTCCTTCACTATGATTACATTCCCGTTCCTGTCAGAAGTGCATATCCTACTTTTGTTTCGCTGGATCAGCAAGGTGATACGCTTATCTCAATTCCTATTGATTCACTTCGCCATAGCCAGCAAGTTCGTAACGCTGCGTCTGATACCAAGGGCAATATTGTATTCGCAGGGATGTATTCAGTGATCGATTCTGTGTTACCAACTAAGAATTATGGATATATGGGAAAGGTCAGTGCTCAAGGGAAATTGCTTTGGTCAAGACCCTATACATTTTCCTATACAGACCACCCTGATACGGTCACCTATGTTCGTCCACTTGAAGCAATCATTGCTACAGATGATGGCGGAGCCGCCGCGGTAGGTTCTTTCGGAGCCATACTAAGTGGAGTAGGAAAATCACACGGCTGGATTATCCGCGTCGACTCCTTCGGCTGCGTCATCCCAGGCTGCCATCTCGCGCCTAACAGCATCGCACCTGCTCTTTCCAAGGCACGCTTGCTTATCGCCCCGAATCCCGCAAGCGACATTACCTACGCCCATTGGCTCACCGAAGAGCCAGGCGAGGCAGTATTTTCATTGCGCGATGCACACGGACGGCTTATCCGTCAGTGGACAAACATACAGCCTGAGATGACCTTTGTGATACCGCTTCAGGAGCTTGCGAGTGGGATGTATTATCTTGATGTGTTGCATCATGGACGTATGCTGGAAGGGAAGAAGTTGGTGAAGCAGTGATTTTTTTGCTCCCCAAAACAAAAATCGCTATTCCACCACTTCCATCACGCAACATGAATTGCAGATTGGAAATTGTAGAATAGCGATTGCAGAATGAGCTGCTTTGCAGCTACTACGCGCCTACCTCAGAGAAGATCGACGACTTGAGATAGTCAGCGTTCATGCGGGCGATATTTTTGATTGAAATGCCTTTTGGGCATTGCGCCTCACAGGCTCCTGTATTGGTACAGTTACCGAATCCGGCATCGTCCATCGCGACGACCATGTCCTGTACACGCTTCATGCGCTCAGGTTGGCCTTGCGGTAGCAGCGAAAGGTGAGCCACCTTGGCCGATGTAAAGAGCATCGCAGATGCATTTTTACAGGAAGCCACACAGGCTCCACAACCGATACACTCGGCTGCGTCCATCGCTTGCTCGACGACTACTCCACCGATTGCCATCTCATTTGCGTCAGGCGCTGAGCCTGTATTCGCAGAGATAAAACCACCAGCATGGAGGATGTAATCAAATGCTTCGCGGTTAACCATCAAGTCCTTGATGACTGGGAAAGCCTTGGCGCGCCATGGCTCCACATAGATAGTGTCGCCATCCTTGAAAGAGCGCATATGCAGCTGACAAGTAGTGGTGCGACGGTGTGGACCGTGTGCTTGACCATTGATCATAAGACTACACATACCACAGATTCCCTCGCGGCAATCATGGTCAAATGCAATCGGATCATCACCGTTTTTGATCAGGTCATTATTGAGGACATCAAGCATCTCCAAAAAAGACATCTCCGGACTTGCCTGAACGGTATAGTCCTTAAGGCTGCCTTTATCGTTTGGCCCTTGCTGGCGCCATATTTTAAGCTTGAGGTTTAATGTTGTGTTATTCATCGCTCAAGATGTTTTAAGGGTTTATTGTAACTATTGAGACTGACTTGTTGGGAGTTTTGAGTTAAGGGTTTTGGGTTCATGATTTTTTTAAACAAACTCAAAACACCGAACTCCAAACCCAAAACAGTTACATATTATTTATATGACCTTGTTTTCAGCTCTACGAACTCAAACTCAAGATCCTCTTTATGCATAACAGGCTCGGCATCACGGCCTTTATATTCCCAAGCAGCAACGTAAGCGTAATCATCATCATTACGCTTAGCTTCGCCTTCGGCTGTTTGATACTCATCGCGAAGGTGGCAGCCACAGCTTTCACCACGCTGAAGTGCGTCACGGCACATAAGCTCCCCCAGTTCCAGATAGTCGGCTACACGCCAGGCTTTCTGAAGTTCAGGGTTGAACTCGTTATCTTTTCCTGTTACACGAACGTCACGGTAGAATTCTTCGCGGATGCTCTGAATCTCTTTGATCGCATGGTTTAGACCTTCCTCGGTACGTGAAATACCACAGTAGTCCCACATGACTTTTCCGAGGCGCTTGTGGAAGTTGTCAACTGGTTGTGTTCCATTGATATTGAGATACATATTGATCTCTTCCTTGATCGCACCTTCTGCCTTGGCAAATTCCGGGTGGTTTGTATCTACAGGATTCTTCCAGCCCAGTTTGGCGAGGTAATCACCAATGGTGAACGGAATCACGAAATAGCCATCGGCCAGACCTTGCATAAGCGCAGAGGCTCCGAGGCGGTTGGCACCGTGGTCAGAGAAGTTGGCTTCTCCGAGTGCAAACAAGCCAGGAACAGTTGTCTGAAGGTTATAATCCACCCAAATTCCTCCCATGGTATAGTGAACCGCAGGGAAGATGCGCATCGGCACCTTGTAAGGGTTTTCGTCAGTAATCCGCTGGTACATTTCGAAGAGGTTTCCGTAACGAGCACGGACGGTATCTTCACCCAGGCGCTTGATAGAATCAGCAAAGTCAAGATAAACTGCGTTCCCTTCTTCTACAGAATGCCCTTCATCACAGACAATCTTGGCATTACGCGAAGCCACGTCACGCGGCACAAGGTTACCAAAGGCTGGATAGCGCTCTTCGAGATAGTAGTAGCGATCCTTTTCAGCAATATCTACTGCTTTGATCTGCTTTTTGCGAACCTTCTCGGCTAGTTCCTGAGTACGTGGAACCCATACGCGACCGTCATTACGCAGTGACTCAGACATCAGCGTGAGCTTGGACTGGTAGTCACCATGTACCGGAATACAGGTCGGGTGAATCTGAACGTAACAAGGATTGGCAAAAGCGGCTCCAGCGCGGTGGGCGCGCCATGCGGCTGAACCGTTCGAGTTCATCGCATTCGTAGAAAGATAATAGACATTACCATATCCTCCTGTACACATCAGTACGGCGTCGGCAGCGTAGCGCTCGAGTTCACCTGTGAGGAGGTTTTTAACGATAACACCGCGTGCTTTTCCATCGATCTTGACGATGTCAAGAATCTCGCGACGATTGTATGATTTTACTTTGCCGAGTCCGATTTGGCGGTTGAGGCCGGCATAGGCTCCGAGTAGAAGCTGCTGACCCGTTTGGCCACGTGCGTAGAACGTACGTGAAACCTGAGCTCCACCAAAGGAGCGGTTAGATAGGTAGCCACCGTATTCACGGGCAAAAGGCACACCTTGGGCTACGGCTTGGTCAATGATATTGACACTCACCTGCGCCAGACGGTGTACATTGGCTTCGCGTGAGCGATAGTCACCACCTTTAATGGTATCATAAAAAAGACGATAGACAGAGTCACCGTCATTTTGATAGTTTTTGGCTGCATTGATACCTCCTTGTGCGGCAATCGAGTGCGCACGACGAGGACTGTCCTGGAAGTTGAACGTGGTTACATTGTATCCCAGCTCTGCGAGGGTCGAGGCAGCCGAAGCGCCCGCAAGGCCAGTGCCTACTACAATAACGTTGAACTTACGTTTGTTGGACGGGTTGACCAGCTTGATATCGAACTTGTGATTATCCCACTTTTCGCCGAGGGCGCCTTTAGGAATTTTTGGATCAAGATTCATAACGTGAATATTAGTCAGGAGTCATGTGTCACCGGAATGACGGACTCGTTTTATTTAAGAAAAAGGTAAATGGGCATGGCGGCAAAGATCGCCGGGAAGAGAATGGCAATGCCTGTCCCGAGCTTGCCAATGATCGGCATGTACTTGTCGTGTACCAAACCGAGCGTTCGGAATGCCGACTGGAAGCCGTGATTGAGGTGCATACCGAGTAGAATCATGGCTACTACATAGAGTAATACGATCCACCACTGCTTGAAGCTGTCAAGCGTAATCGCGTACATCGACATACCTTTTACCTTGGTTGCTTTCTGACTTTCGGAAAGCGCGTTGAATGTCTCTGCATCAATATAGTCTGCTGTGATAACATCAGAAAGGGGCTTCGAGTCAGTAACCTTCCATACCTGATTGTATGCATCAGCGACTGAGACTTCCTGACCACCACCGAAGTGATAGATTCCCCAGAACATATAAAGGTGAACAGCAAGGAAGATAAATACGATACTTCCGGAAATGCCCATGTTTCGACTAAACCATGACGCTCCTGCTGAAGGCTGCTTGTAGGCATACTTTTGAGGACGTGCTTTGGAGTTTTTGTTAGTCAAAACTGCAGCATAAATAATGTGTACAATAAAGCCTCCGAACAGTATCCATTCTGCAATTTTGATAAGTGGATTGGTCGTCATGAATTTCGTGTATTCATTGAAAGCCAGACCACCATCACTATTGAATAGCTGGAGATTACCGAGAAGGTGAACGATAAGGAAGGAAACTAAGAACAGGCCTGTAATGCCCATGATTAGTTTTTGCCCTATCGATCGTTTAAACGTTGATGCAAGCGTGCTCATAAATGTTGTTGTGTGTGAACAAAATACAATACCTACGAAATTAGTCGCCAGGAATCGAATTCACCAAGTTTTGGCGGGTACCTTATGTCAGTAGGCTTGGATTTAGAACCATTCTAAATAGGTTTTATCTCATATATGAAAATCCCTATGTAAACAAATCCTGCATGCTTTTGTTTTGGAAATTAGTTCTATACAAAAACATCATGCACATTTGCACTGTTGTTTTAACAAGTATCTAATTTTCCAAGCTAACCAACATTTAACAATGAAGATTCAACTATTTGCGATCCTGGCAATTGTTGCCCTAGCCCTAGCATCATGTGGCAAAAGCGCTCCGGATTCTGCAAAAGGTTCAGAGGCTGGCAAAGCCGCTACAGCAGCAGCAGCAGCCACTACATTTACTATCGACTCTGAAGCCAGTAAACTCGGCTGGATAGGAACGAAGCCAACTGGCCAGCACAATGGCTCGATTAAAATCGCAAGCGGAACCATGAACATGGAAGGTGCAAACCTTACTGCAGGTGAGTTTACTCTGGATATGAACTCAATCACTGTACTTGACCTCCCACGTGAAGGCGATCACAGCGCTGTGGATCTTGAAGGTCACCTCAAGTCTGATGACTTCTTTTCTGTTGCTGCAAATCCTACCGCTACTTTTGTGATTACAAGTGTAGAAGCAGTAGAAGGGGAAGGCGCTATTACACACAATATCAATGGCAACCTTACGATCAAAGGCATCACAAAGCAGATTGCAATTCCTGCTGCTGTGAGCGTTGCTGCTGGTACATTTACTGCTGATGCAAACTTCTCGTTTGATCGCACCGATTTCGACATTACATATAAGTCAGGAAACTTCTTCAAGGAGCTAGGCGACAAAACGATCAATGACGAAGTGAAGATGGAGCTTGTTTTAGTAGCAAAAGCAAACGCTGCATAAAGCAATCTTTTTACTAAATATTAAAAACGCCCTTTCACATTGTGGAAGGGCGTTTTTTTGATTTCTCGCTGCTCTTGTATGATGCCAATCAGGCCTTCGCCAATCGCTAATCGTCATTCTGCAATCTGCAATTTCAAATTGGAGAAGTGTCTATGCCTAAAATACGTTGAAATGGATCGGGTACGAACTTCGTGCTAGTAGCGTAGGCTTGAGATTACGCAATGACTGACCTCGCTGCCTGGAAATTCTAACCAACAATAAGAAATGAATAGAGGATCGAGGCTTTAGGCTTAAAGTTCTAGGTTTATACATCGAGCCTTAGACCTCGGACTTGAAATGAACTGAAGGTGCAAGGTTGCCCTACCTCTCAATAAACAGCAACCCCACGCTTCAGCCAGGGCGAAAACTCCTCACTGTAGGTATGCACCTTGTTGGTGGGTTTGGCTTGAGCCTCAAGTGGCTTCTCCGCATTGGACCAGGCGAGAATGCCTCCATATAGGTTGTAGACCTTGGTGAATCCAAGTCCCTGGAGCCAGGCGCCAACCTGGCCACTTCGCCAGCCGACGGTACAATAGACGATAATCGGTTGATCCTTATCGAGTCCTTCCAGGACATAGGGGAGGCGCGGCATATAGCCGATTCGCTTCGCGCCGGGAATATGGCTCACGACGAATTCCGCCTCTGGGCGCGTATCCAAAAATAACCACGAGGTTCCGCTATCGACCTGCTCAGGCTCTAAGCGCGGAACCTCGTCGGTAAGATCAAGGGTCTTCAAATAGCTATCGTAGGCTTTGTCGATACTTTGTGAAAAAGCCATGGAAACGAGTAGTGGAAAAAGAATGAAGACGTATTTGATCATAATTAGGCTTTTAGCTGTTGGCATTTGGCTTTTTTGTCAAAAGTTGCTGGCACTACCAGTCTGAAAGCTAACCGCCAACAGCCAATCGCCAAAGGCTTTATTACGCCTCCGCAACTCGATTTTGCAACTCTTCATTTAACAAATAGATCGCACTGTTATTGCCTTCGGCAAGCTTAACCTTTGCGATGATACTTCGCATCGATGCTTCTTCTTCTACTTGCTCCTGAATGAACCATTGCAGAAAATTCTGAGTGGCAAAGTCATCCTCTTCAAACGTTGCTTTTACGATGCTATTAATCGACTTGGTCACCTTTTGCTCATGCTCAAGTGCCAACTCGAATGCTTCGCGCATCGTGCCGAAAGTCGTCTGTGGCGCATCGATCTGCCCGATGGTGAGTTTGCCGTCTACTTCGTGGATATAGTCAAATTGCTTCCTTGCGTGGGCCTGCTCCTCATCAGCTTGTAGTCTGAAAAAATGGGCAAATCCGTCCAGGTCCTGATCCATGAAATGTGAGCACATGGCGAGATACAGATGGGCGGAGAATACCTCCATGTGGTACTGCTCGTTGAGCAGTTTTTCTATGCGTGGTGTAATCATGCTGTAAAGATAAATCGTTTCACGATTTTAATGAAGCTTTATAATCGTGTTATTGTTTTAATAAAGCCTTTATATTTCTAGAAGCTTTAGCACATCTTCCTTTAACTATTGCCCGATGATTTATCATCTGAGCAATGATGGAAATCGCTTCGCGATTATTCCTGTGCCAGGCCATTTATGGCCTGGCAATAGTGAAAGCTATTTAGGCTTTAGCCTGAAAAATGCTCTTCATTACTCTCCCGAAGCGAGAATGTTCTCCAAAGGCAAGAATAAATGCTCCATGCGCAGCAAGGGTATATGAAGCGACATATCAGGAGCATCAAGACGCGAGAAAATGCTCAATTTGAACATGTACTGAGCATTGCTTTGCGACGGATTATTTTTAGTTATCCATCCATCAAGCGCTTTCACAAGATCAGTTAGAAGTTCTTTCGATTTGTCCAAAATCACATCATTCTTTTTAATCGAAATCTGCAAACCAAGCGCAATCGGTAACTCAACGATAAGATCATCATCGAGGCGCTCTTTATCACTTCCTGAGGCGACTGCATAGCTATAGCGCGCTTCCATCCGAATGTCAAAGTCACGCGGAGTATTGGCTGGCAATACAGTTTTAAGTAATGTCTTAAGATGTTCTACCAAAGGACGCTCGATCGCCTGTTGGTCAGGATCATCTACATTAGGCATTTTGGCGATGTTCAGGAATCGCTCATTGATCAGCATCGGAACGGCGAAGTCCACCGCTCGGATAGGCGGCGTCCGGAATATGAATGCCGGATGCGTAAGCTTCCCACTTACCAAAGAGGTATTTCGGCTAAGTTGCACCGCAGCCCAGGCGTTTTGCTCACGAATTACATCCAGGTTCAGCACCCTCAAGGTCCGGTCCGGAATATCAGAAGCGCCTTGCTGCGTTTCTATCGGATCGCTATTTCTTTCTAAACTATAATCAACACTAAAGGTATTCGTAGTGCCGATTTGCTTGACGTTTTTACTGGTTTCATCATAACCATCCATCGCGATTTCAGGCAACTTTCCATCACTCGGCAAAACACCTTTTCCTTTTACTGTGATCGTGTTAAACTCGCCCGCGACAAGGTTTTCTTCGATGCGAAGGTCAAGGTCCAGCAAGCGGTTACTGGCAGTAAGTTGAGTCGGATTCCAGGCTTTCCAGTCTGCTGCAATCGTAGCTGCGAGGCTACTCAGCGTTTCGATAGCGATTTTGAGCTTGGCGTCGCCTGCCACCTCGGCAGGCTTGCTGCCTTCCAGCACATTCAATTCAGCCTTGAGCGCAGGAAATACATGCGCAAATTGCAGCAAGCTTTCGTGCAACTTGTCTGCTCCGGGAGTAGGATTGGCCGCTGCCTCCGGCAGATTCAAGATATTGTAATCCACACTTACATCGATGCTATCCTGCGCTACAATCGGATGCTCATAGACAAATACATACTGCCACTCGCGGATCGACTCAATCGTAGTCTGACTATCAGGATCAGCCTTAGCACCGTGGAACAGGAGCGAAGGCGGAGCTGGATAATTGCGCAAAGGAATAGGCACGGCTGAATTACCGAGGGAAGCTTCAGGCAAGGTGTCTGGTATAATAAAGCTGAACCAGGTCGAAGCCTGATACAAGGTCTTGGAGTCAAGTGCTCCTTCTTTTACATCCTTTATTTCGTATTCAAATTCATTGGCAACGAACTTCAGTTTCAAGTTCATGCCTTCGTATTTCTCAGGGCTGGCGGTATTCAGCACAAAGGTCAAATACGCCTGATCGTCAGGACTCTGCTGGAAAGAAAGCTTGGCTGGACTAAACTGGAAGTCTAGCGATTCCAAATCGATCACTCCATCGGCGTTACTCGCTTCTTCAATGCGGATCGAGCCCGCAAGGCGTGGCGCTGTGCGATAATTCCATCCAGTCACTCCTTTCCACGAAGCCGGCACCTTGATCTTTACCGGATACTGCACCACCGTTTCTTGCTCGTACCCTTCGATAAGGTTGTGAAGCAAACGCTGACGCAGCGCCTCACTAGCACGCTCAATTTGGGTTGGGTTAGCGTTTCTGTCTTCGTGTAAAATAGGCGTGATCGTTTCCGCGATCGTATTGGCAAGGGCCAGCTTTTGGTCCATGAGCGAACGAGTTGCTGCCTTATCGACGGCGTATGCCGCAGGCATGCGTTGCGGCGAAATCACCGCTTCTATTTCGCTGAGCATATCCTTTACGATCAGGTTCAGATCAAGGCCGCTAACGCTCACAGGCGTATTCGCCGCTGCGTCAAGGCCTCTGGTTGGATCGTAATTTTTCATCTTTACCTCACCGCTAAACAAGTCTTGCGCGATAGGCGGCAAAGCAAAATATGCTGGATTGAGGTTCACCTTAAAGGAAGCTCCTTGCGGACCAAGGTTTACTGCCCACAGAAGGCCATCGCCTTCGGCGGCGTCAGCTTCACTGCGATTGTTCAATCGCTCCTGGCTGACTGCTGCTTTCAGCCCTGGGAAAATCTGCTCAATCGCCTGCGCAATCGTCGTTAATCCGGATATGGTGCTGTTGGAATTGGGGATTTCCTGCGAGGTCGCATCGGGTCCGACACTGCTTCCTATTTCAGCGACAAAAGGGTCTTTCTGCACGGCCGCAGTATCGAGTGAACTGGTCCGTTTGATATACATCGACGTGCTTATCGGAAACACCATCGAGGCTGGATAAGCATTTCGCTTTACCGACACCTTCAGCGGATTCATGCTCGGTGCCGCAGGCAAGGTTGTAGCACCTTTTGCCACCGCATCCAGATAATTAAATGCAGCTCCTGCAAATGTAAGCAAGCGCTTCTTCTCTGCATCTTTGAGCGAATATGAATGACCGTTTTCTAAACTGCTTTCGACCAAAATATTCACATCCGGCTGCGCCAGTTGATAGAAAATGGTGCGGTAGCGGTCGCGGTCATTTTTGGCGCGTTCATTTGGTGCTGGCTGGCCGGGCTCGGTACTGTTGGCCTGTGTGTATGATTGCGTTTCAAAATTGAAATTGATCACGACCTTGGGGCCGGCTTCGAAAGTGTACTCCATGCCGAGGGCAGGCCACTGGTGGAAGCCAATTAATGGATCTTTATACCTTATATTATACTGTTTTGAAAAAGCACCTTTTCCAAAATCATTTCCAAAAATATCACGCCATTCCAGACCGATATTCACCTTGGAGCTGTCGCTTATTCCTGCATATGGACTCTTCGCGCCAGTAAGTACAGCATGGCCAGTATTGATGGTGTTTCGGGCAAATCGGTAGAGTGGAATCATACGCTCATACACCCAGGTTCCATCCTTGTCTTCTTCATGAGCTGGACCCATTGGAAGGCCTTCTTTTCCAGGTTTAAATGCGCTGTTCGCGTGAGTGGTGACGCCGAGGCCTTCCACCTGAATGGCGAGCAACTGGTACATATTGTCCAAAAGCTTGGCCGCGGTATCTGCCGTTCCGGTCGGAGCAGTACGCGTTATGCGAATGCCAAGGTGGCCAGGAGGCGTTACCAAAACAGCATGCTTGCGGTTTGACTTGAGGTGGGCCATTTTTTCCTCCCACTCTTGCTGCGAAAATAGACCGTTGAGGATCAGGCAAGTATGGAATGAGCGTAACGCGCCACTGCTGATAGCCAGCAATGAGATGCTGCCGCTGTCTCCCTGGTTAAAGACTTCATCAGGAAGTCCGTCGCCATTTTGATCCTCATATTGAATAAAAAAGCCATCTCCTCCGACCGTACAGCCTTCCCACAAAATACGTGTAAAGCGCTCACGCTCAGTGATATTCGCCTGGTAAGGGTCTGGCGTCACAGCTCTTCTTGCCTGGATATTCCTGCGACCTTCCAGGCTGGTTGCAGCGCTTTTGGTTTCGGTAGAAAGGTTTGATTTATAGATCGAACAGCTTGTGATAATTTCGCTATTGACCTTTCCATCCAATACCTGCAATACACCACGGTTGGCCGCTTCTACATTGCCGTTTGCATCGGTCTGAGTTTTTGCTTCGGTGTCTGGTACCAATATTCGCAGCGAAAGACTGTCACCACTGCGCCACACTTCTTCCAGTATATCCTTGGAGCGTTCGTCCGTGCCAATAAGTTCGTAGGTGTTGGGCAAATAATCGCCGTTACCATCGACGCGCCTGCGAATCGCAATCGGTAACTTGGTGCCCCAGCGTGTATTCGGGATAGCGGTTTCGTTTTGTTGGAAAAATGGATTTAGGCTTGGGATATTATTTTTCTCCTGAAGCAAATCCAGAATAGCACCAGAGAATGGCGCAATCGTGAAATTCGTATTAACCGCCGAAGTCATCTCCATCCAATCCATACGCTGCTGGAGAACGAAGCGCTCCGGCACCATTTGATAATCTTCAAAGCTGTCAAAAGTCGAAGCAATGCTGAGCGTTTTGGTCTCCTTGAGCTTGGTGATCAATGCTCCTTGCGATGCTGGCAAGCTGTACTTAAGTGAATTTCCTGGCTGTAAACTTGTGATGGTTACCCCGGCAACCGTTGTGCTTACTTCATCCAGCATGGATACACCGGTGAGCGTCGCTGGTTTGCTCAGGGTAATTGCAGGAGCAGCACTGACATTCACCTGCTGTCCAGTGTATTGGTACAGCGGAATAAGGTTGCTATTTGTTTTGGGCAAACGAAGGCCATGCAGCATAAAGCGCGAAGCCATGCTTGCCAGATGGTTGAAGCTGCCGTCTTTGTTAAGCTGAGTGACGATTGACTCGACGGTGTAAGCGCCTGGGTTTTCTTTGATGTGGTCGATTCCTTGCTGGATAGCAGTTCGCATCAACATGGCGAAATAATCGACAAAGACGTAGGTCGCAGTCGTGAAGGCGGAGGTGTCGCTATTGTTCGCGGAGACAGTCGCTTCCCGGTCGATTTCGACACGCATCTCTGCGAAGTAATCATTGAAGCGATCACGGTCTGCTTTCGATAATGTGCGCGAGGTCGCATCGAAGTCGACGGTTGTTCCGCCGACCTTCATCGTAAGCTGCGGGAACACAGGAAAGGCGGTTCCGCTCTTTTCCTTTGCCTCGCGCTGGAGATCGGTGATTTCGATATTGAAATTGGCAGCCAACCAGTCGGTCAATTTTGCAAAATCAAAGGGAAGCACATCACCACTCAACTGCGCATGAATGCCTTCCAGTAAGGCTAGATCGACAGCACTCGTGCCATCATTCAGGCTTCCGCCTTCCAGTAATGCCCAGGCCAGCAATCCTTGCATCAATTCATCAAAATCACTGTCTGTTCCATTCGCTCCATTTCCGACATTGTTGGGGTCATCGTTGGCGAGTGGAATCGTGTTTTCTATAAAAAATAGGCCTACCAATCGCGCTTGCTCTGCCGATCCTGTAAGTGCTGGCTCGAAGTAGAGGGTAAGCGTTGGTTTTGTGTCAAATACTGCCGCAGGGGACCAGGTTCCGCGTATGGCGCGTGCCTGCGCAGGACGCAGTTCGCGTCTGCCTGATGCACTGATCTGCCACGGTGCTACGCTGTCCTCGCCCAGGGTGAATTCCTGTTTGATGGTGAGCGAGAAGGAGAATTTTACTTTGACAAAAAGGACCTTTACCGAAGCTTTTACCGACACCCGCGCCGTCATCTTAAGCAAGGCTTTTTTATACACTTCGATGCGGAAACGCACTTCCGCTCTTGCCAGCACCTCAACCTCTACTTTGATCACCGCAAAATCTACGGCACCATAGACACGCGCCTCAATGGCCACCATGCCCTGGATCATATAGTAGGTTACCCGATCTGTAGTCGGGTGAGTAGGGGCAGGGTTAAACCAGGATATTACACCCTCGATAATTCCCTGTACCGTGATGCTGATTTCGGCTTTGAGCGGACCTTTATTAAACGATTTGCCCAGCCCTATTTTTAATCCAATACCAAACTCCAGAACCGGATTAAAGATGCCTATTTCCTGCGAAATAACGGGTGTGCTGGTCGCAGTCTCAGCACTTAATTTGTTAAAATAAAAACCACCTGCTCCTAAAAACGGAAACACCTGGATGTGGAACGAGCGGGCGAAGTTGGACTTCCACGGGAATCCAAAATCAATTTTGAAGTCACCGTTTGTATAAATATCGAGGATGATCTCGGGTAAGGTAAGCGAGACCGCTCCGAACTCCATTTGCCGCATGATATCGGGCAGTACCAGTTCGATGTGATACACACCGACAGTGTCGCTGATGCGGCGGTACAAAATTTCAAATTCCAGCCCTGCCAGTTTCTTCGCTTGCTTACCAGCCAGCGCGATGCGCAGGCCATAAATAAGCGGATCATTAAAGATGAGCTGGAGCGAAATAAAGCCTTTCAGCACGCTCATGTCCACGCCGAGAAGAAGTCCGGATTCTGCATTGAAAACGAGCCCGTCCCAGGGTTTCTGGTCGTCGGTTTCATCGATGGTTTTGATGAAAGCTTCCATCGCTCCGCCGATGTTCTCTAGCTGGGCGACGTTATCGCTTTTGAGCGATACGCGCTGTCCCATGCCGAGGTAATTCACTGCCAGCAAACCGCTTCCGCCGCCCGGTACTTCGGGCGCATCGCCATTGAGGGCATCCCAGCGCGTGGGATTATTGGCGCCCGAGCCGGTTGACTTACCGAGGAAGCTTCCTACAAGTTCCAGCATAATAGCCGATTTGCCAGACACTCGCTCATATACCAGCCCAATGGAATCGATGGACATAAAGCCAAGGTTGATGCCATTGCTGCCAAGGTCGTAACTGACTGTTACTGAGGGCTTGTTACTCGTATTCTTTTTGGGCAAAAAGACTGAAACTTCCAGTCCTGCTAGCGAAGCTTTTTCCAGCGCATTCCAGGGTGGGTCAAGACTCAATTCTCCTCGATTGGGATCGGCCATTCCTACAAACAAGTTCAGCACGTCACCCAGCGTCGTATCACCAAAATCAAACTTGATCGTCGTGCCTGTGCTGCTTTCTGATTCGATGGTTCCATTGATCGTCACCTCATCTACAACGACAGTTAAGGCCAGTGAATTCGAACTTTCTGCAAATGTATAAGCCGCTTCAATCGTAAAAAATTCAAAGAATGCCGAATCAAGTTCACTCAGGTCAAGTAGCCCTGTGACGGTACCACTGTACTTCCGATTTCCGTTTGCGGGTTTGTGAGATTGAAGATCGAGGCTTGCATGTACAGAAATGGTGTCTGTCGTCCCGAGTTTGAGGTCCCAGTCGAAGGCACCGGAGAATTGGTACGCTTTGGTGGAGCCGGTATTGATCGAAAAGTATAATTCGGATAGCGATATGCCGTCCAAGCCTCGGTCGAGCGTAGCGCCGCCTCCCATTTCGCTTACGACACGAGAAAGCGCCAAAGGCGCATCGCCCTGGCTCGCCGTAAGCTGCCATGCGGTTTCGCCTTCTGGCAATAAAGCTTCGCCTATCCAATCTGTACCGAATAGCTCCAGCGTTCCTTTCAGGAGCACTGCTTTATTGGGAGGGATATAATCAAATGCGAACTGAAGTTCTTTAAAGGTAATGGAGCTGCTTGCTCCAAGCTGGATCACCCAGTTGCTTTGCATTAATCCGTCGACGTGAAAAATGCGCTCCTTGGGTTGAGCATCGAGGTTGAGCGCGCTCAGTTGGAGCGCTTCGCCATCAAAGGATGGCTTTTGGCCGGTGAGGCTTTCGACCACATTGGCGAGGGTGATGGCGCTGCCGTCGGCCAGTCCGGCCGAAAGCGTGAATTCCGGAAAAATTGCAGCTGCTTCCAGCTCGATATCACCGATACCTATAAGGCCTTCGATCTCGGCTTCCATATAGCGCGTCGATGGACTGAATGGGTCGGTTACGAGCCAGTATAAATAAAGCGATTTTAACTCCAGAGTATCATCTACGATGACCCAGGATTCACTGCTTCTAATGGCAAGTTGAACGTGGGCTATTTTTCGCTGTGTAACATCAAATCCGATAATAAGCTGATCGAGCGTCATCTTCCCCAGGCTGCTCAAGCTTGGCGGTAGACTGCCTTCGATATCTGCTCCGCCGAGGGCTTCGGCAGCATCGCCCAGACCAGGGAGTGCGAGGCCATTTTCACTGCGTAGATTAAGGCTAAGGAAGCTGTTTTTGCCACCATATTTGAAAGGAATATATAACTCCGCTTCTGTTTCGCCGAGCTTCAGTACAAAGCCCAGTTCAAGCTCTGTGGTGCTGCGCCCTGATCCTGGTGTAAGGCTACTTTTAACAGAAACATAAGGCGCTTCAAAACCGAGACGCGCATCACCCAAACTGAGCGGGAAGCTTGCCTTAAGCTCAAAATCGCCATCGGCATCTCCCAGAGGAATTTTGCCTTCGAGGGTGATTCCGGCTCCGTCGGCGAGTGCCGCCAAAGGTTCCAGACTTCCCGAAAGCGCAATTTCGGCTTTGAAATTTAGGCCTTGCTCTACAGGGTTTTCTGCATCGGTATTGGGGGCGCTGGCGATGGTGAAATTCGCACTACGAATCGAGATGGTATCCAGTAATGAGCTACCGTATCCACTATTTGCTGAGCCATAATTCAGGCTAGGTGCAACTTCGCCAAAGCTGTCTGAAAAGCGCCAGCCTTGCGGAATATCTATATAAACACTGGTCTCTACCTGTCCATCGCTTTCCCAAAAGGTGGCGATCAGAATGATTTGCTCAAAACCCAGAATCGCCGCCTCACCTCGGATCACGACTTCGTCAGTTTTGATATTCAGCTGCACATTCCCCAACTGGAGATCTTGGCCCTCCAGCATGTTGCTCACCACCGCAAGGATGGGCGCATCACCGAGGATGGTGCTGTCGAGCGCAAGTGTGCTGCCTCGCGTGACGTTTTGGATATTATTTTTAAAAGCTGAAAGTAGCATGTGAGCGGTAGTTCAATTACAGTTCAAAGTTCAAGGCAGTTCAAGGTTCAAAGTTTAATGAGATTCACTCATTCTCTCATCCATTCATTATTAGCGTTAAAATTTTTGTCTTGAATCGGGATCTTCTCGATCGTAGACAGCTTGTTTAAAAGTGTATGGTTGTGAAGGGATAAGGGGAAATAATCGCTGAATAGCAGGGATAGGCGTAAGGCCAGGGATCGCTTTTTTGCCTGCCTTCCATGTTTTGTCCCAAATCTTCATCGCACGTTTGATATCATAGCTTTTATGGAGCATGACATCATCTTTTGTATTTGGTAGATTGACATTGAACCCACAGTAATGCAGCCAAAGCGCCCAGCGAAACTGCTGGATGGCAGATGGCGCTTGCTTGCCGGCTGCTCCTGGGTTGAGTGCCTCAGCGCGACTTGTTGGCAGCATTTCTCTGGGCGTTTCCTCTTCCATGACCAAACTCGATAGTTCGATGTCAGTGTAAAAGCTGCGCCGCATAGCATTTGCTGATCCCACAATACAGTAGCGGTCGTCGATCAGCACGACTTTGCAATGAACGCTTACGCCGGTCCATTTATAAAAAGCAATTTGCCTTGGTTCCCCTTTTAGATTTTTAGGCAGGTTTGGGCTAGTCAAATGGTTTTTCACTCCTTCTGCAAAAAAGCCGTTTGGGTCTGGGCCAGTATTCAATAAAATGACCTTGAGGCGTGGCTTTGCGAGCATTGCATCGCGCAGCCAGTCCATCAACTCGTGACAGTACAGGCCCTGATCGGCAATGAATATGTATCTATCCGCCGCAGCAATGGCTTTTTGCAAGGCTACTTTAAACTCGAACTTTCCGTCAGGGGCGACCTCTAGTTTCTTTCGTTTGTAAATTGTTTTTCCTGCAATTAAGCCGATAAAGGCCTTCGTCGCCGCATTGCTATCGGGGCTGATGACCGTACCTCGGCGCGTTGAACTCGCATTGAAGTTCATTTGGGGTAAGGTGCGTAGGATTTGCACATGCTGCTTACCCGATCCTGCCGGCAGTTTGAACGGACCTTTGCCGACCATTCTAGGCCAGCTAGGATCATGACTTGGAATCGCTTTTCCATCGAAAGTAAAGGTCTTGACGGGTTGTTTGAGCTGTTCGTTCCAAAGGTCTGTGAAGAAGTTGCAGATGTAGCCTGCGGCGATGCCTTCGACCATGACGCTGGCGTCATGCCAGGAATAAACCCTCTGCTGAGTGAGCGGATTGACTTTGTTGAGGCGTAGGTGCTGAAGGTCCAATCCTGAGGTGTAGGCTCGTGCCTTGTCGTCTTCACCTGCGATGATAAATTTGGCGTGCACGCCGCCCAATGCGTGCGCACAGGTATTGAGCATAAAGTGATCATCCAGTCCGGTTTCGGTGCGTAGGTGATCGGTAGAGAAAATGGTAGAGAAATTGATATGCTTAAAATGGGCCAGTTTATTTGCCACTCTTTCATAATCGATAAAAGGCGACACCCAGCCCAGCATGCGTATCTCGACACCTTGTTTGTGGATTTTGATTAAATTCTCCACTAGCGTATTAGGCAAGCCAGGCGTTGAAATCGCTTGACTATTAAAAGCAGTCCTCCAAAGGTTGTTTCGATTTGTACCAACAGGCGGTCCCTTCACTTCGAGCCGCGGTTTTGAAATAGTAACAAGTTCGTGCCACCAGCCTGAGATATATAGAAAGCGATTACTTGCAGTACTTGTCGAGAGCGCTTTTATTTCTTCATTTAATCTAAAAAAATAATCGTGGCCATCGATAAAAAAGCGGCAACGATGGTTCCCCATTTCCGACGGTACTTGTGGAAAAGGAGCCGTTTCGCCTTTCCCTGCATCAGCAGGGGTTGTTGTAACCGCGTATTTATTTATTATTTCCTGGATGGTCATTTTTTACAGTTCAAGGTAGTTCAAAGCTCAAGGTCTCAATATCATCCACTCATTCTATCATCTATTCATTCATCATTATAAGCGTAAAGCTTGATCTTCTATTTCGCAAAAGCCGCGTACCAACCAAGCACTTTATCATCAGCGTTGTGGTCTGGATTGCTGAAAAGCGAAAGCTCCGTTTTGGCGGAAGGCGGAAGTGGGATATTGAAAAATTTGAGGACGATATTTTTAAGCTTCAGCGTGTAAGCCGTTTTGTTGCCGTCCTGCACAGCCTGAAGCATGATCTGTTTGAATGTTAGTTCAAGGATGCCTTGCAGTTTGAAGGCGCGGACGCCATTCGTTCCTGGAAGGCGCAAGCCTACAAAAAGCCCGTCTCCATCGGGTTCCCAGGCGAGCAAAATATGCGACACAATCGCCGCTCCGCCCGCGAGGGCGCCGAGCGAACCCAGCTTCAGCGAAAACTCCAGACCGTACCATTCCTGCTCCAGCTTCGCTTTTTTGATCGTCGTCCGCACAGGCAAAAAGCCTAACTCACCCGGCTTACGGCCGCCGGCCTTTTCGTGAATCAAGCCATTCATTCCCAGCGGAAAGCGCGCCGTCAAGCTCGTTTCGCGAGCTTTGCTCGTTTTCATATCGAAACTCAGCTTGTCCGAAATAAAGCGGAACGTGCGTGCCGCAGGCGTATCCAAAGGAAATGACATCGTCACCTGCAGGTTGCCAAAGGTGAGGAAATGCGGGTCGCTTTCCTGGGTGATATCATTTGCACCAAAGCCGAGCACATCGACATTCAATTCCCTGAAATCCATCAAGCCCCAAAAGGCGAAGCGCCCAATAATGGTTGGGTTGCTATCGCGTGATCCTTCGATAGGGTCGGTCAAAAAAGAGGCCTTGATGATATCGACGTGCCGCATGGCAGCACTGCCATTGAGGAGGAAACGATTTTTACCGACAAAGCTAAAGGCGTAGGTCGTTTTGCCATTATGCGTCTCGGCGGAGCCTTTGAGCCAGAGGTCGTTACGACCTGTTTCGCTATCCTTGAGTGTCGTTTTTTCACCAAAAAATTTGTCCAGCGTAATCACAATATCCGCTGCAAAATCCTGCACACGCGATTGGGCAAAGCGCACACTCAGACGCGTTACGGCAAAGTTGTAACCGCTTTCATCAGAAGGCGGGCGCTGGTCATTTTTGTAATCAAGCAAGCCAAAAAGCGCAGATGGACCGCTGACAAGTTTATTGAGATCATCAACCCAAACGGGCGTATTTTCCACGCCTACATATTGCGCGTAGAACTTCGACTGGTCGATGCCTGCTCCAAGTGCAAGCAGTTCATCAGGCAGACCCGACAGCGGAGCATGCACATTGAGGCCAAGGATTCCGGTCCAGCCGTCGAGGGTCGCCGCGCGCGCGACCGTGCGGTACTTTTCCATTGCAGCGGTTTCGCCGCCAGTACCCAGCGCGATCATATCGTCGAGCAGGTGTCCGAGTCGCCTTTGGGCTGAGGTGGGGCGCTCGTTACAGGCGTCAGCTTCAGTCCAGACGGAAAGATTGTCGACGAGGGCGCGCATGGGTCCAGGTCGATATTTTAGTATAAAAAATGTCCCTCGCTGTTTCCAACGTTGTGGGTCGAGATCGAAGGTCCAACCCTGAATGCGCAGCTCATCTTCGGAGAATATATTGGTAAGCGCTTCGGGGTTTGTGATGACGACAAATAGTTGATTATTGTGAAAAGCTCTGCGTAGTGCTTTGTCTCTTTTCAAGCCATTCAGTCCAAAAGGAACTCCAAAAGGTTTTCCTGTTTCTTCTGTGCCGCGCGCGAGCTGTACTTTCTCCCACTCGCTGTGATCTTGTTTGATATTGACGACGATTCCTTGAGGGCTTGCCGCTTCGATATTCGGTCCGAGTGGAGCGCTTACAGCGGGAGCGAGGCTTTTGCTTAAGTCATTGATTTTGAGGATAGTACGCTGACGAATAGGGGCGAGAATATCAGATTCGATAAACTTGTAATTGGCGAGCCAGCGAGCATCCACTGCGCCATGCGGAAGCATAGGAAAAGGTGCAAAACTGCTGCCCGTCGGGCCAGGAAGGGCTGCCGCAGGAGTAGGCAAGTGGATAAGCACCTGCTTGAATCCGGTCTCTGGTTTGTACAAACTGGCACCTTCAGGCTGGGCATAATAGATGCTGCCAAGCCCATCTTCCTGGTACAGATAGCACCAACTGGTGAGGTACTGAGGACTCAGTCCATCGCGCCCGCCTTTGGCGGAAGCTGCTTCGTCCGGCGATGCCGGGCGAAAGCCTGGCATTGCGCCGGGTTGGTCAGGGACAAATCGCAAATAGCTTGCACTCACCGGCCTCACCTCAAAGGCTTCAATTCCCGACAGGCCAGCCATCATTTGGTCGCCAGAACGAACTGTTCCAGCTGATTTTGAATCTGTGTAACGTGGAATACTTTTGATGAAATCTCCTTCAGGACTTAGGTATAAAGCGCTTCGGTTTTCACTATTCAGCCCTCCTGGTTTTTCAAGAAAAACAAGTTTACTTCCTGCGTCTTTTGCTTTCAAATGAACATGATAGCCCATCGTACTCCGAAAGCCTGACGGGATAGAAACTTCACTAAGGCCTTTTTTTCCTGTGATATGATAAAAACTGCGATCGTGTTTCAGCGGGTGAATAAGGTCCCAGGATGCAGCACATAGAATATTGGTAGGGTAAAATGAAAAAGCATTCACCTGGTCGCTTTTTTCCATGAACAACGGATAGCGCTGCGAAAGCCAAACCGTTCGACCTTTTTCTGCTGGAAAATCAGGGTCAGGATAGCTGAGACGAAAGCCCTGGTCGAGCAGCGTGAGGTCTGGGTATTGTATCAAATCTGCACTGCTATCCTGTTCGATTTTTAGATTAAAAAGCAGACAACCATCCAGATTCAAACGCACTGATGAAACCTCGCTTTCGAGCTGAGATTTTCCGTACCCAGTGGAGCAATATGCTTTTGTTATAGGATGTTGAGGAATAAAAATAATACCCTTATCATCTGCGCTTACAGCGGTAGCGGCAGGAAGGTGCAAACCGTAATTTCGCATGGTTAAGGCGACAGGATAATTGAGCTGTTTGCCCTCCATGACGATCGCCTGAAGCTCCCAATTGGTCCAGGGATCCTCAGGATTCTGAATCCAAAGAAAGCGCGTACCGCGATGCTCCGGACGAGCAGTCAAGGTCGCGACTTGCGCTATCAGCGCTTCAATTTGATCATGTTCGACATCGGCCATGATCACCACGGGCTGGCCTCCTCCCCAGGCGATTTTAAGCGAAATATCCTGCGGGTGACCACCTTCCGGTAGCCAGAATATGACTTTGACGGCCTGATCGGCCGCGGCATCAGCTGCGAGGTAAACCCCCTCAGCCACCTGTTTTAACATCGGGCTGCTCATATTGTGGAGGCTTTTTTATGAAAAAATACGATCACCTTTTACCAAGGGCAGGTCATAGCTATCCTGCTCATTTCCGAAGCGGTAAGGCGCAAGATGAATATGCACATACTGGTTGCCTACAAGTCGGCGTGGCGGGATTCTGAGTTTCTCATGAACAGGGCCTGAGGCCAGGGTGGACGGAGCTAGATTGCGGCTCTGATGCAACACTTGCCTGAGCGTCGTACCCACGGGTACATAGATGGCTTGCTCATTTTCAAAAATGCATACCTCTGGCACAACTACGGCCTTGCCACGGAAGCTGAGTTTTACCCAGTCATCGTTGTCGCTGATCTTCGTTTGAAGCTCGTATTCATTGGTTGCGTCGAGGAGTCTCTGGTAGGAACTCGCTCCTAAGAGCATGGTCGCACGTTCTGCGCCTTGCCAGTTATCGCCTCCCTGATGTGGGAAAAACAGACGAAAATACGGATAGGCATGCCCCTGCAAATCGAGGAGTCCGGCTACGGTATTGTCGTCGCGCAAGGCGGGTCTCATGCTGCCGGCAAAACTGTCGAAACCGACGTTGGCACCTTTTGCTACCACATCATAAAACGAACTTCCACTACCGATAAAACCTGTTCCGGCCTGATCGTCGGAAGGGTGAACAAATTGGTAATTTTGGTACTCAACCCTAAGGCGCATACCTGGGTAGACATCGACGTAGCGCTTCTCCGCATTGAATCCGAAATGGTACATGCCTGATGCCGAGGCATCGGCAGGCATGGCTTCAGCCATACGCTGGCGAAGCAGGGCCACTGCTCCAGGAACAACATTCGCGTTGCTTTCTGTCATGAGCAGGAGACCATCAAAAGCTGCCATCTGCGCAGCTGCGTCTGCGGCCATATTGATCGTAAGCGAACAGTCGTTTCCGCTCTGCACTAATGAGAAAATACCTCCTTCATCGGCGAGTGTTTCATCCGCTTTAAATAGCGCGGGCAATTCGACGGTATGGCTCGCAATCGCTACGCCTCCGGCTGTGTGGAGTGACAAGCGCATGTTTTGATCATAGCGGAATTCGAGTGCTTCGCCCACGTGTGGGGCGAGGAGGTTTGAAGCTGCTTGCTGAAGTTCTGTCGCGATTAGTTCAAGAATTTCGCTACGGTTACTTGGAGCATCATAGGTTACAAAAGAAGGCACATTCAGCATGCGAACGCGGCCATGCGCGTCTTCCCACGGAACCTTTGCTTCGATGCGGCCAAGGAATCCGTTTTGGTTAATTTCGGAAGTGAATGATACCTGAATCGCCTGGCGGTGGCGTGGATTCGGGCTGATAAGCATGCTGTCGGCAAGCATGGCTCCGCTTACAGGATCGTATATCGGACCTACTTCAAAGTTGCCCATGATGATCATATCATTGTGGGCTACCAGTACCAGTTCATCACCGAGGTGCTCAGTCTGCCAGCGCCAGCCTTCACCGAGCCAGTCCCCGCTAATGGCGACATCGCCATTTTCTATATGAAGCCAGGGCTCTTCAACTGGAAGGTTAGGAACCTCCATCACGATAGGGCCTTCACCCTGAATGCCTTCATTATTCAGCTCGATGGTCATAGGGCCAAACACCTGACAGGCAGACCAGTCTTCAAAGAGGTCCCATTGTCCATCAGATTCGAATAAGTCACCGAGGTACTCCAGGTCACCCTTAAAGAGCATTTTCCCCAGACTATATAACTCGGTCTCACCTTCGCTTAAGACAGCACCGTCTTGTGTGAAGAAGAGACTTCCTTCTGCCAGATATTGAATAAAGTCTTCATCACCATTGTAATGAAGATCACCTTCTATATTAAAAGCGTTGCCAAAATGCTCTCGTCCTTTCCAGGAAAAGGCCATCGCAAGGCTGAGGTCAAAAGCATCATCTTTTTGCCAGTCTCCTTCAAATAAAGTTGCTCTGCTTCCTGCCTCTGCCAGCACAGACTGCGCCTCGATGGAGGCGTGCAGCACGTTGAACGAGACAGCCATATTATTAGGCGGATTGCCTTCGCTTTGCGCTTTGGTCAAGGTTGCCCATAAGGCGTCTTTACAGTCGATAGGGCCGAGTTTAAGATCGGCAAGTCCGCGACTGCGCGTTTCGAGGAGAATACGGTCGATAAATGCGAACTGCGTAGGGCCTGCTGTAAGCGCCAGCCAAAGGCGATCTTCGCTCCAAACGGGCATAGCTGCCATAGGACCGGCCTGTGGGTCGGGAAGGAAGAGATTCGTAACCTCGCCGTCACCTTGCCAAATCCAGTTTGCTCCTGTTGCGCTTACGTGGAGATTGTTTCCAGTCCAGCTCCAGGAATTACCTATATTGATTTTTTGGGTGGGGGTATTGCGTAGAAAAACAGGCTTATTATTTCCTTCTATATCCAGCGCAAATTCAACCGATGCTGCCCAAAGCGAGTGGGTTGTACGGCTTTCACCTTTCAGAAATAGAATAGGCGCTATCTGCCAGGTGCTGATAAGGCTATCTACTTTCCAGTTTTTACTCATCGTCACCGCTTCTCCCAATTCCAATCTCAAAATATTGGCTGCCTGAGCTTCGCGCAGTTCGTGGCGAAGGCTTGCGGTGAGCGGTGTATTGAGAGGAGCGGGAAAGCCTTCCAGTATGCCTTCTCCTTGCACTTCGATGAGTGGGAAAAAGCCTTGCTGGACTTCGGATTCGGGGAGTGCTTTATTATAAATAGCGATGCGTCGATAACTTCCTGCCCAGGAGCGATCGTCTTTTGCTTCGTTGCCGAGATTGAGGAAAAAGCTTTTGTCCCAATCTACAAAGGTGCCCTCGATCAAGGTCTGATTCACCAGAATACCGTTTATATACATGCTCAAAGTACCATCGGCCTTGCGGGTTACGACGACGTATTGTAAGCTCGTATCGATCGATCCTGGCGTGGAGGCGATAGGCTCACGCTTGGCATGACTGCCGCCGCCCCATGAGCCGCTTTCTTCCAGACGCCCATTTTCATTGATGTCCCGATGGTCTGTTCGCAATCGAAATCCGACAAAGGTGCCGGGATCGTTGCTCCACGATTGTGGGCCATGGCCGAGATGGAAGTTTCGTTTACTGGTGCTTTCCGAGAGCGAAACGATTCGTCCCGGACCTTTTTGGTTTGACTTGGTGGGTTGTATCCAGGCAGCAACTGTTATCTCATTTGTGGCTTGGCAAGCGTCTACCAGCGCCTCTGGCGGCGTGGAACTTTGCATATATATCACCTTGCGATCCTCTGATCGACTTGCAGGCGTAATGGTCAGTTTATTGGCTTTCCGACTCACTTGCTCCGCCAGGATGAGGAGTGGGAGAGGAGCGGGACTTCCGGCGCTATCGGTTACTTCGGTGGGGGAAAGCTCGGTGAAGTCGTAGCGATGTTGCAGGCCTTGTTCGCCTGGAACGGGTGCGCCGACTTTCATGTCGAGAAAGTCCAGCGAGGCGATAGCTTCTAGTTGTGGTGGTTCAAAAGGTGGAGGATCAGCAAAGAAGAAGCCGAGGCCTCCATCTTGTAGCTGTGCCTGCAACTCCAGGGTTTCACCCAGAATATCGATTTTCAGTGAGCCGCTGACTTTGAGTGCGACGCGTTTTCGCTTTGTAAACGTAAGGCTCAGGTCCTTTAAGGCAGGGAATCCAACCGCGCCAAAGGCATCGCTCTGTGTAATGATGATCGAATATTGATCAGCTTCTCCCACAAGCTGTACATCGTAGAAAGCCGCATGAGGCGTAGCAGGCAAGCTCGTCAAGACGATTTGCCCGGTTCCCGAAACGTTGGCTCCGTTATCTACGAGTAGCTTTGAAAGGTCTTTGGAAGGCTCATCGGCCTTAAACCATTGAATACCATTTGCTGCGATTGCAGCGTGCAACAATAGTTCCTGGGATTGATCAGCAGTGCCTATAGTACACATAAATGTGCCTCGGCCTACTGCCATTACACCGTTAGGCATAGCTAGTAAGATAGTGAGTTAGAAAAAGGAAAACCTGAAAGAACAGGATTTGGAATTATACTTAGGTTAGGATTTTCAAGATAGGGATTTATTTTGAAAATGGGGAGGTGATGCGCCTTTTGTTGATGCGTATCCGTATTAGTAATAGTTCTTAGAAAATTGTAATTTTATTGTGATATCACAGAAATAAAATAGAAAAATGATTCCCAACATTAATCCTCAATTTGTTACAGATAATCAAGGTAATACACTAGCTGTTATTCTTCCAATCAAAGCATATAAGAAAATGATTAGTGATTTGGAGGAGCTAGAAGATATACGTCTTTATGACAAAGCTAAAAGCGGAGAACAGTCTTTTGTTGATGCAAAAGAAGCCTTTTTAGAAATCGAAAAAAACAGATAGAGATGGCTATGTATGAACTCAGAATTGAGCGTAAAGCCCAAAAAAAGCTAGCCAAAATCTCTGAACCTTATTATTCTAAAATCAAAGAAGCAATTCTTGGCCTGGCCGATGATCCACGCCCCAAAGGCTATATTAAGCTTAAAAACAGGGAAGGTTATCGAATTAGAGTTTCAAACTATCGCATCATTTATGAAATATTTGATGACGTCCTGCTTATCGATGTAATAGCGATAGGGCATAGAAAAGATATTTACGAATAAAACGATATGCACCCAGTATTTGCGTCTTGAAATTGCCGCAGGTACTAAGGTTCGAATACTTAGGAACGTCTCAAAAATAACTTGTCCTTTCCGCTGTATTTTTCCGATGATGCTGCGTCAAAAAAGGATCGGATAGCGCGCTATCCTCAACGTTTTTTCCTTGCCTAATCGAAAAACTATTCGCGACAAGATTAACAACTTATTATTTCGCCGTTCCTTATTACGCAGAGAAAAAGACGCGTAAGTATCAAGTGTCGAGCAGCAAGCATCAAAGGAAAAACTCAAATAGGTGCTGTTTTTACATTCGCTATTTGATCCTTGATCCTCGCTACTATTGTGTGGTTGAAAAAACACGATTACGGTGATTGTTCCGAAACTACATCTGATGTCGTATCTCCAAAAAGCTGGGAAGGGCATAGTAGAGATACGAGATACTACATACGAAATACGACATCGGATTTTTAAAGCCAATCCCCATAAAACTGTGTAACCATTTGTCCTTTTTCGCTTTCGCTTGAAGCAGGCCATTGGGCTAGCTTAGGTCTATTGTATTTTTCAATTTGACCCAAAACCCATATGCCAAAGCTGTACCTGATCATCGTACTTCTCACCGGAAGCGTGCTCGCCCAAAGTCGGTTCGACGTGCAAAGCGACACCTTGCGCTACCGCATCACCACCCAACAGGCCAAGGCCTTTTTTGATAGAGAACGATATGCCCTCTCCGACCTGGATGCACCCGTCGATACACTGCACACCGCCAGTTGTCGCCCTTACAGCGAGCTGGAAGCTGGCTATTATGCGCACATTTTTGCCCAACACAATAAAGTCAAACAGCACGTCTTTTATGTAGGCGAGCGAGACTGGTTCCTCGCTGGTCAATACGGCAAGCCCGTTTTAAAACTTGCCCAAAATCCAAAGAAAGCGGTTTCGCTCCTGAAAAAAGGAAAGCGACCGATGCGCTACGATTCTACCCTCCACGGCTGGCGCCTTCCGCGCAAAATTAAGCCCAAGCCCTATATGCTCATTCATGGACAAGATTCCATGTGGCTCAACACCAGCAGTTGGACGAAGCACATTTCACGCTATACGCATTGGGATCCGTTGCAAGGACGTAGTGGTTCACGATATCATAAAAATGAACTCGGCTATATCATCACGCACCAACCCATGTATCGACGTGGCGATACGGTGAAGATGAAGGCTTTTTTCAAAAATAATAAAGGCCATCCTCTGAATAAATCCGTCACGCTGTGCCTGCAAGAAGGAAGCTACCGCCGCTATGGTAAAAAAATTATAGATATCGATATTGACCCTGTCAGCCCAGGTGCCTTTGTATACTCCCTTGTGCTAGGTGATTCGCTGAAGCTCGATAAGGAATACAGTCTTTCTGTAAGGCATTTTAGGAACGTTTTGGCGACGCACTTTAAGTTGGAAGACTATGTACTCGAAGACGCGGAGTATAGCTTTAGCGTCAATTCGGATAGCATGGTGATGGGCATTCCTCCTGTGCTTATCCTTACTGCGAAAGCGGCCAATGGCCTTCCCGTGATGGATGGAGAGGCGATCATTACGGTCGAATTTGACGATGCCAATATTGATCATATTCCCAACATCCTCAGCACCTTTCCCGACACGCTGTTTGTTGATACTGTTTCGCTCGATCCAAGTGGAAAGACTTATGTACATCTTCCTGATAGCACCTTGCAGTATCTGGGAGCAGACTATAACGTACAGGTGAACTTCAGTGATGGAAGTGGGGATTTAGTAGAAGAAAAGAAGGAAATCAGTCTCTTATATCCTTCGCCAGAATTGCACTATCAGTGGCGGATGGGCCAACTTTATATCGACTCGATTTCGTATCCGCCAGGATGTAGTTTGAGTGATGAACAACGCGTCAGCGCGACCATGTATCGCGGACAAGGATATGCGAGCCCCGAGTTTCACGAATTGCCTGCTGTTTTGCCATTTGATCCAAGCGTGAACCGCATCGGAGTAGTCTATGCATCGAAGTCTGTATTGATTCCTGTTCCATTGGATGGGATGAGCGTCAATATGGAGATGCAGGATGGCGCGCTATATGCATTTGTAGAAAATCCGCTGGGTTTGGAGCTAAATTGGGAGGCATGGCAAAAAGGGAAAGTTGTCGCTTCGGGCAAGCTCCGTGAGAACGACACTATCCGCCTGAATCATAAGTCTACGATCCTTACCTGGTCATATTTTTGGAAGGGGGCACAGCAAAAAGGCTATACTGATTATAGCCAATTTAACAGAGCCTTGCGTCTCACCGTCGAGCAGCCTGCCGAGGCGCTTGCGGGGGATACTGTGGATGTTGTCCTCCGCCTTAGCGACCAGCAGGGCGAAGCCATCGTCGATGCCGATCTCACGGCCTGGGCCTATCATCGTCGCTTTGGTACAGCGAGTTTGCCGCGCATACATGCTGGCGTTTCAGCACTGGAACATAAATTTAAATATGCTGACGGGCGAAGCTACACACTAGCAGGAAACGCCAACCGCTTTTTGGATAAGGGTTGGGCGAAGAATTTAGGTGTGCACCAAAGTGAAGGCTGGAACTTTCTGTTTCCCGATTCAACTACTGCGGTGTATGATACGATGCTGGGAGCGCATCAAGGCTATGCGACTTTTGCTGTTTTTCCATACTATAAAGGAGAGCTGGAGCCTGTTCGTATGATCTGGATCAATCGCAAAATGGTATACAGTAATATGCTCGATAATCCGCGCTATGCTATCACCCAATGGCCAGGACACTATGATATTGAAGTTCGAACGGACGATCACACTTATTTTTTAGAAAACATTATTCTGAAGAAAGGCCATAAACTAGACCTCTCCTTCAATGCGGAAAGCTGGCAGAAAAAGCCTGCTACCTTAGATATGGTAGATAAGATATCATACCGTGAGAAAGAGGCCCTAAATCGCCATGCTATTTCGGTAAGACCTATTAAGTCTCAGGACCAAAATAAAACGCCTTACGTGAGTAATGGACTTGTCGTATGGCCATTGGAGTCCCGCAACGATGCGCATGTGATAGCACCATTTTTACGATATAAGGAGATTGATTTTGGTTCAAAAGGTGAATATCGATATCGAAATGATGCGGAGCCAGGGATGCTTCACTCTTTTGATGAGTACTTGTTGAAAATAATGCCAGCCAGGCATCGCTGGGCCTGGAAAAACTATTATACATCCTCTGCAGAAATGCCTGGAGAAGTGCCTCTTTGGTATTCAGATTACCTAAATGAAAAACCGGAATATTTGACACTTGAGCCTGTTAAGCTACATGGAAATGGAACGAAAAATGGTGGAAATTTCCATATAAAACTCGCAGGAAAGAGGGCCGATATGCTTGAGCAAGTCTGGGTCGTCCAGGATAATCGAATATGGTCACTTCCTCAAACAGCACTATACCTTCCAACTGGAACTCATCGGCTGTATTTCCGATTCGAAAATGATAGCCTTGGCAGTTTTAACCACAACTTTCAACATAAAACCTACTGGCTTAATCTGGACTCATTGACATTGGGGCCTGATACGATTAGTGCCAAAATCCTGAGAGGAAAGCTTCTCCCTCAGGAAAAATGGTACTGGGGAAATTCGACCCTGGTTATTCATTTTCCAAAAGCCATTACATCGCAGTCTACATTGAGCTTGAAGTCATCCACTGGTGCTTGTTACAGGATTAAGCTCTATCGGAAAGCTGTTACTCAAACGCTGACCCATGTACCTGCGGG
>JBGCFB010000092.1:0-5434 GCA_045106685.1 Bacteroidia bacterium
TATTATCCGGAATTGTAATGCCCAGAAGGGAAGTCAACTTGTACTGCTCCTTAGCTAGTTCGACCATGGCATGTCCCGCTTCTGTCGTGTAGCCCTTTCTTTCATATTCGGGCAAAATGGCAAAGCCGATATCAGGATGATCCAGGTCGGGCCGATTCACCAAACCACACATCCCGATTGGAGCATTGCTTTCATTTAAAAGCATTTTATATAAACCAAAGCCGTCCTTTTTATAGCCTTGCTGCAAAGTTTGAATATATCCTTCGGCCGCCTCGCGGTCATGAATATCGCGATCACCGATATAGGTAATCCAGCCAGGCGTATTGACGAGCTCGATGATGAAGTCCGCGTCCGAAGGAACAAACTCTGCAAGGGTGATGCGGTTGGTTTTGAGGATCATTTCGAAAAAGGGAATTGACGATTGCAGATTAGCAATTTCAGATTTAGTGCCCGAAGGCACTAATACCCCAGCGCTGGCCCTAACCAACGCTCCATCACATCGAGGTCGTAGCCTTTGCGACGAGCATAATCTTCCACCTGATCTTTCTGAATTTTGCCTAAACCGAAGTAATGGCTTTCAGGGTGTGAAAAATAGAGACCACTTACCGAAGCTGCCGGCGTCATGGCAAGACTTTCGGTTAGCTTCATGCCTATTTTCGCCTCCACATCCATAAGCTCCCACATCAGGAGTTTTTCTGTGTGATCAGGATTGGCGGGATAACCCGGAGCAGGGCGGATGCCCTGGTACTTTTCGGCGATGAGTTCATCATTTGAAAAAGCCTCTTCTGGCGCATAGCCCCAGAGTTCGCGGCGCGCACGACCGTGAAGCGCCTCAGCAAATGCTTCCGCCAAACGGTCAGCCAGTGCTTTGAGGAGGATCGAACTGTAGTCGTCATGGTCAGCTTCGAAGCGTGCAATATGCTCCTCGATGCCGATGCCAGCCGTCACGGCAAAGCTGCCGATATAGTCCTTAACACCACTTTCCTTTGGGGCGATCCAGTCAGACAAACTCGTATTGGGCGCACCGGCCTTTTTCTGAGATTGTTGGCGTGGGTTGTGGAAGGTGGTAAGCACCTCGCTACGGCTTTCGTCCGCATATACTTCGATGTCATCATGACCGACGGTATTGGCCGGATAGAATCCTACTGCCGCCTTGGCGGTGAGCCATTTCTCATCGACGATTTGCTTAAGCATCGCTTGCGCATCGTTGAAAAGCTTGGTGGCTTCAGCGCCCTTGTCAGGATCGCTCAGGATATTTGGATAACGCCCTTTAAGCTCCCAGGTGTAGAAAAACGGCGTCCAGTCGATGTGTGGGATCAGCTCTTCTAAAGGGTAATCTTCAAAATAGCGGTTTCCTAAAAATGAAGGAACCGGCGGCGTATAACCTTCCCAGTTGACGGGCTCTTTATTGGCGCGGGCTTTCTCAAGTTTGAGCGAAGCTTTCGCCTGCTGGCGCTTGGCGTGGCCTTCGCGCATGCGCTGGTATTCCGCTTTGGTATTCAGGAAGATGTCTTCGCGAGTTCCTGGGTCTTCTGCCAGAAGCTGGCCAGCGACCGGAACTGCCTTGGAGGCATCGAGTACGTGCATAATCGGGCCGTCGTATTCCGGGTCGATTTTGACCGCAGTGTGGATACGCGAAGTCGTGGCTCCACCGATAAGCAGCGGCTGCTTCATGCCGCGCTTTTTCATTTCGCGTGCGACATAGACCATCTCGTCAAGCGACGGTGTAATCAGGCCACTTAGGCCGATGATGTCGACATTTTCTTCCTGTGCCTTGTCGAGTATTTGTTCCAAAGGCACCATCACGCCCATGTCAATCACCTCGTAGTTGTTACAGGCAAGCACAACTCCGACAATATTTTTACCAATATCGTGCACATCGCCTTTTACTGTAGCCATGAGCACTTTGCCGGCATTGGTTGCGCCACCTTCTTTATCATCTTCCATAAATGGCAACAGATAGGCAACCGATTTTTTCATTACACGGGCACTTTTCACTACCTGCGGCAAGAACATTTTACCCGAACCAAACAGATCGCCCACCACATTCATGCCATCCATAAGTGGACCTTCGATGACGTGAAGTGCGCGGTCGTATTGCTGGCGGGCTTCTTCAGTATCTTCTACTATAAAATCAATAATGCCGTTGACGAGTGCATGCGAAAGACGGCTCTGTACATCGGCATCCCTCCACTCCAGGTTTTTTTCAACGACTTTTCCATTTTGCTTAACAGTCTCTGCAAAAGAAACCAGGGCTTCGGTAGCTTCATCATTTCTATTGAGCACTACATCCTCTACCTTTTCCAACAAATCACCCGGAATCTGATCATACACCTGCATCATGCCTGCATTCACAATTCCCATGTCCATGCCTGCACGGATCGCGTGATACAGGAACACGCTGTGCATGGCTTCGCGAACAGCGTTATTTCCCCTAAACGAAAATGACACATTGCTTACACCACCGCTCACCTGCGCACCAGGAAGATTCTTTTTTATCCAATCAGTCGCTTCTATAAAATCAACCGCATAGTTATTGTGCTCCTCGATTCCAGTAGCAATTGCAAAAATGTTAGGGTCAAAAATGATGTCATTCGGATTGAAGCCAACTTCGTCGACAAGGACGCGGTAGGCACGTTCGCAAATTTCAGTCTTACGCTGGAATGTATCGGCCTGACCTTCTTCATCAAAGGCCATCACAACGGTAGCAGCGCCATATTTTCTAATCAAATTTGCCTGACGCTTAAACTCTTCTACTCCTTCTTTTAGCGAAATAGAGTTAACAATCGCTTTGCCCTGCACACACTTCAATCCGGCCTCGATCACATTCCACTTCGAAGAATCGATCATAATCGGAACGCGCGAAATATCAGGCTCAGCAGCCACAAGGTTCAGGAACTTCACCATCGCAGCCTCAGAGTCGAGCATCCCTTCATCCATATTAATATCGATGATCTGGGCACCATTTTCTACTTGCTGACGTGCAACAGAAAGAGCCGTTTCATAATCGCCTTCTTTGATCAGGCGAGCAAAACGACGTGAGCCGGTTACATTGGTGCGCTCACCGACATTGACAAAATTGGTCTCAGGAGTCACCACCAAAGGCTCCAGGCCTGAGAAGTGTGGAAGCATCGATTTTTCGGGGACGACCCGAGGTGAAAATGCTGCCGCCATGCGCGCCATCTCGCTGATGTGATCCGGCGTCGTTCCACAACAACCACCAATGATATTGACGGTTCCTTCTTCGAGGAACTTGTGCAGCTCATCGCGCATTTCTGCTCCAGTCTGGTCGTACTCGCCAAACTCATTGGGAAGGCCTGCATTCGGATAGGCGTGCACCGGAACATGCGCGTTGCGGCTCAGCGCTTTGGCATATTGACGGAGCTGCGATGCTCCAAGAGCGCAATTTAAACCTACGCTCAAAATGTTGCTAGCATGCGACACACTGATCCAGAATGCTTCGGTTACCTGTCCGCTCAAGGTACGACCTGAAGCGTCGGTAATCGTTCCTGAGATCATCACAGGAAGTTTTACTCCTGTTTTTTCGGCATGTGTTTCGATGGCAAAAATAGCCGCCTTCGCATTCAGCGTATCGAAAATTGTCTCGATGAGGAGGATGTCGGCACCGCCGGTGACGAGGCCATCGACTTGCTCATAATATGCATCGACGAGTTCGTCGAAGGTGACGGCACGAAAGCCTGGATCATTCACATCGGGTGAAAGCGAGGCGGTACGATTGGTCGGTCCCATGGCTCCGGCGACGAAGCGCGGCTTGTCGGGATTTTGGGCGGTGACAAAGTCTGCTGCCTCGCGCGCGAGGCGCGCTGATTCCTTATTCAACTCAAATACAAGACTCTCCATACCATAGTCAGCCATGGCAATAGAGGTTCCTGAGAAGGTATTGGTTTCAATAATGTCGGCACCAGCATTGAGGTATTCGAGATGAATTTCACGAATAATATTGGGCTGAGTCAGTGAGAGGAGGTCATTATTTCCTTTCACCGAAGTAGGCCAATCCGCGAAACGATCGCCTCGATAATCCTCCTCCTCAAGCTTGTGCCGCTGAATCATCGTACCCATGGCACCGTCGAGCACCAAAATGCGGTCCTTGAGAATATTCTGTAAGCGTGGTAGCGTATCGTTAATTGAAGACATTGCGATTTTCTTTTTGGGCTTCAAAGATACAAGAAGCAAGCCATTCTGGTTTCCACTTTTTGCGCTACCCAAATATGCCAAATTGAGTTTATTATTAGCAAAAAGCCAACAATAATACCTTATGATTTTTTCATATCAATATATTTTAATATCATTACATATTCCAATCACGCTTAATATCAACTCATTATGGAAAACTGGATCGCAGTTGCAGTAGCGCCTTTGCTTGCGCTCGTAGTAGGATTTGTTTGGTACCACGAAAAAGTTTTCGGTACTGCCTGGATGAAGACCACAGGAATGACAAGAGAAAAGGCCGAGCAAGGCAATATGCCACTCATAATTTGGGATCACCCTTATTTTCGCCTTTATACTATCGATGGTGTTATCTGTTTTTATTACAACTGGCGAAACCCATGTTGACAAACCTGAATTCCACACCTTTCAGCATGGCATGGTACACGGCGGCTTACTTGCAGTCTTTTTAGCCTTGCCTATCCTCGGTACGAATGCGCTTTTTGAACAAAAAAGCTGGCGCTACATCGCTATTAATGTAGGCTACTGGATTGTTACGCTTACGCTGATGGGCGGCCTGATTAGCGTTTGGCGCTAGAGGCGCATTTGCTGAGATATAAAAAGAGAAGTGCCAAAGCTCCAGAATAGGAGCTTTGGCACTTCTCTTTTTTTGGGAGGGGCTTTAAGCCTACTCCCGCACCACCACTAGCTTCCGAGAGATTTCTTTCTCATCAGTCTTTATGCTGAGCAAATAGGTACCAGTAGGAAGTGCCTGCACGGGCAAGGCTATTTCCTGGGCACTGGCAGCAGGATTTTGTTCGTTTTTGTACCAAACTTCCTTTCCCATACTATCATAAACCCTAAGCTGATAACCCGTTGAGGGTATAGCATGTAGCCAAAGGGTGCAGGCGTCTGTCGCGGGAGAGGGACCTAGCTCCGCCTCAAAGTTGCTCGCTGGAACATTGGCAGATATAATATTGGAATAGGAAAAGCTGCCGTCGATATCGACTTGGCGAAGACGATAATACATAAGTCCCCGAGGGAAATTTTGATCAGGAAATACATAGCGGGCCCCAACATTCGAAGTGCCCATTCCAGGCGTTTCGCCTAGTTTTTGAGGAACGGAAAAGTCTTTTTCACTGCTTCTTTCTATTTCAAAAAAAGCGTTATTCAATTCACTTGCAGTTTCCCAGCGAAGGCTAACACTTCCGCCTTCGGTGGGAGTCGCCGTAAAGGAGGCCCAGGTCACCGGAAAGGTACCCGGAAG
>JBGCFB010000093.1:0-10630 GCA_045106685.1 Bacteroidia bacterium
ATTTTTTAGAAAAATTGTCATTTCGACTCGCGTAGCTGAGGAGAAATCTTGACTTTATCGACCAATTAGCTAAAAGTCAAGATGTCTCGCCAGCTCCGCGGCTCGACATGACAATCCTTTTGGGATTCGTTAGACAACTTCTAGAGCTTCTTTACAATAACTCTTTCGCCGTGCTTTGCTGCGATATAGTCGAAAAACTGGGAAAGCGCATCACGATAGGAAGGCGGAAATGTGGAGCGTTTTATCTCAATCCTGCTGAGCAATTGCAATGTTTGATTTACCACTTGATAACGATAGATAAATCGTCCGTTGCCATTGGGAAGGGCAATCGTACTGATCTCAGGAATCACGGAAAATTCATAGCCATCCGGAATGGTGAGCAAGAGGATAAATTCTTCTTTTACGGGACTACCAAAATCAACGGCCTTGGTCTTATCCTGTCCCGCAAGCGGATTTTCAGGATATGCCTCGGATAAAAGCGGTTCAATTAAAATCAAACTATCTCCACCAGAAATGTAATCTTTTGTTGCGAATTCGACACGCGTATAGATCGCTTCGTCCTCGCCGCGTTGCTCAGTTCGTATGATGTGCTCTTTCATTTTAGCAGCGGGGAACTCTGCGAGCATTTCTTCCTGAAAATATTCACCAAGGTTTTCCTCATAACGTGCGAGCACAGTTTGTGTCTTGAGTGCGCTATAGCCCCGGTCGATGTGGCGTAGCTTGCCCTGAATGGTGCCCGTTTGAGGATTCAGATCAAAAAAGGCCAAAGTGTGACGATGGCGGGTTATCCCTTTATTGAGCGACACCCAGCTCGATTTTTTTGTGCCGATCCGAAAAGCCTCGTTGCGTAGTTGATTCACTGCGATCATGCCCACAGGCAAGCGTGGTTCGCGCGGGTCCAAAATCGTAGTCTTTCCTTTGAGCTTAACCTCCAGGACGACGTGATTAAATTGGGCCAGGACCGGATACTCCTGCAAGAGGTAGCCGTATTTGCGCGTGCAAGTCAGCATGGGCCTGACTTTATATCCAAAGGTGTTTAGCACGGCTGCCGTTAGCAGATTGATATCTGCACTATTTCCACTACCTGATTTGAGAAGTTCGCGGGTCGTTTGGCTGGCGAGCGCATCAAAGCCTCCATCCCAGGTCATATTGTCCTGAATAATACTGATAAGCGTGCTAAGGTGATCCTTGCCGGGTTTTTCTTCAAGCGAAAGCCCTTGGGATTTAAGCCAATTCCGGATTACCTGCTTATCACGAGTGAGTGCTCCGATCCGACTATGCCTTGCTGCAAACTGTGCAAAATCTTCCCAATTCAAAGCCCAGCCATTGATGTTATTGACTGTATAAATCCCTTGAAGCTGGAAAAACATACGCTCTTGCCTTTTGGTGAGAAAGGCTCCAGATTCTGCTGGGAGCATATTTTTCATTTGATATGTGATGAGAGAAACCTGGTCAGGAAGGCCAACGCCAGTAATGGTGGCCTGTATCCGCGGTTCTGTTTGGGCATTCTTGACAGACTTGAAGTGTAGATAGCCTTCATAGTTCGATTCTTTTACCTCCAGATTGCCGCGTTCACCTTGGATAATCGCCATCAAGACAAAGGATTCCGGGATATGAGATTCAAATTGGCTATGAACGATAGGCCATTTTGCCCTGAAATTCCATGGACGGGTGCGACTGTAGTCATCCACCGCGATAGCATAGGCATATGTGATAACAGTACCTGGAGCGAGTTTTGGAAATCGGATCGTCCTGCGCTTTTTTCCGCCCCCCAATTCTTGCTCCTCCATCATGTCCTGCGTCACCTTTATGGTTACCACTTTCGCATTGGGATTGTAGCGTCGATGCGTCCTTGCAATCACATTGATAAGGTCTTCATCTGCTCCATAGTCTATATGTATTTCACTGCATGCATCTACACCAGCTTGCTTCACGATTTTTATTGTGCGCTGATAGTGATACAAAAAGCGGAGCTTCGTCCTGTGAGCAACTACGTACAAGGCGCCATTGTCTGAAAGAATGATGGCTTCCGCTTCAGGTGCTAAAGCAAATTTATCCTGATCAACCCACGAATCCGCCACCTTATGCAGCTTCAGTGGAGGCGTCCGGTCAATAGATATGTTTTGAGAAAAGGTCGATATCAATAAACCGAAAATCAGGCAAAAGAGTGAAAGTCGTTTCATAGCAAGACATTGTGTGGCAAGTAATAAAGGCGATCACGGATGTTTTTGTTTAGTAGAGAGAAGACATACACTCTCTTTACGAAACAAAAATGTGTTTCGGAGCACATGAATGATGAACTTTTGATTATCTCAAGATAATCAAAAGTTCTCCTTTACGCTTCATCGTAGCCTGCAGCCAACAGCCAAAAATGATTACTTCTTCTTCTTAGCTTCCAATTTTGCTTTCATCAGCATCCATACATTTGGATCGAGAACGACCTGCTTTACTTTTTTGCCTTGAGTGCTTTGTAAAAAGGTCTGATCTTTTTTATTCAAAAGGAGCTGGCGTTTCAAAGGCTCTGTTTCTCCTTCAACATAAATATGCACATCAAGCGGAAGTTCATACACGCCCTGAGGTTGAAGCTGCTTAAACGAAATGGTCAATTTCTTGCCCTTGCATTTCCAGGTTCCTTCAATCTCAGGGACACCTGGCCAGCGGAGCCATTGATTAAAAAACGTGCCGAGGTCTTTACCTGAAACCTCTTCTACTACTTGCTGGAAATCATGCGAAGTTGCATTGCTGAGCGTGTATCGCTCATAGTATGTGCGTACGGCTTTTTGAAATATCTCATCCCCTAGGCGATGGCGAAGCATGTGCAGCACCCAACTTCCTTTTTGGTAAGAATTGGGATTAAGCAGCTTCATCAGATTCGTCTCAGCAGTATCGACGACTGGACGAAGTGGATTCATTTTGGAAAAAGCGAGGATTACCTGGCGGTCCTGTAACAAGCCCGTTTGCATAGCCTCCGTCCCCTGGCTCTGCTCCACATACATATGGGTGAAGTACGTCGCAAAGCCTTCGCTCAGCCATATATGAGGCCAGTCGGCCTCAGAGGCCGAATTTCCGAACCATTGGTGGGCTATTTCATGTGCAAACAAGTTTGCTTCACCACGCTTTCCGTCGATGCTGTTTTCGTGATAAAAAATGCAGGAAGCATTCTCCATTCCTCCAAACATCGTCTTCGATTGCACATTGGCGAGCTTGCTAAATGGGTATGGCCCGATATACTCCTGCATCCACGCAGCGATCGGCAAAGCCAGTGCATAGTCATAAAAGCCGTCCTTTTTTTCCTCCTCATATACCCAACTCGTTACGGGAATAGCATTTCCTTCCCCTAAAACGCCTGATTGATCGGTGGCAAAGTCTGCTGCTCCAAAAACCATCACCTTGGTGGGTAGTGGCACGCGGCTGCTATATACATAATGAACCTGCTTGCTAGCAGGTAGCATGTCACGTTGCTTCTCAGCGCCATTGGCGATTACCTGATAATGGTCAGGAGCATACACACGCCACGTTACATATGCTTTGTCAGCAGGATGATCCACGACAGGTAGCCAGTGATGAGCGCGGTTGGGCCAGTTGTCGCCAAAGAAGGTACGCTTTCCGTGCTTGCTTTTAGAAATAATGAGTCCATTGGCGGGTATGCCTTCATATTGCACCTCAACCATGACTGAATCTCCTTGCTCATTACCTGATGGCAATACAATCGAGAGGAGCTCGCCAGCGTGCGCGTAGTCAGCTTTCTGGCCATTTACTTCAATACGCTTGATGCGCATTCCTTTGCCTTTCTGTTCTTCGACAAGGTCAAGTTTGATGCGTTTTTGCTCTCCAGTGAGCGCAATATCAATCCGTGCGACACCTTCAATCTGATCTGTACTATCATTGATCGCGATAGAAAAATCGTAACGAAGGACATCCTGGCCTGCATATTGGGCCATCAAAACTGTTGTAAAAAAGAGCGTGCAGCACAATAATAGCGCTGCACGGAGATATGATCGATTCATATTAACTATTCGGATTGGTTAGTTCTGAGTTTGGGGTTAAGGGTTTTGAGTTTGTACTCACTGTTGCTTATACGGCTGAACTCAAAACACTCAACACATAACCCTAAACAGTTACAATTGGGATTAATTTGGTTCCCAGTAGTTCAGGTCTTTAGCTTTTCGTTTTTTGGCTTTTTCGGCTACATATTGTAAAAGCCGCATGGCTGCGATCGGGTCGAGCCCTGCGGTTGGGATAAGCGATCGGGTGCGATAATAATCATAATACATTTGCTGGCCGACCTGTAGGCGTTCGCCTGCATCTTTGGGCAGCGTTTTGATAATCGCATCAATGATTTCAGGGCTCAGGTTTTCGCGGGCAATAGCGTCCGGTGTTCCTTGGGGATCCATATTGAGCACCGCCGTTTTGAGCTCTTCGGGAGTTTTGTAAGGGAAAATAACCACCGGATCAAGTGTGAATGTATCCTCTTTGATATACTGAATCACATATAGGTAGATATTTTTTTCCTGTTTGTATTCTTTCAAATAGTCTTTAACAAGAAGCTTACTTTCTGAAAATCCTAAATGCCTGAAATAAAGTGTGTCTTTTTCTGTAACCGGAACACTGAAAAAGCCCTGCTCATTTGATACCGCACCACGTAAAGAGTGGTTGATTTGTAGCGTGGCATATGGAACGGGTTCCATGCTTGTTCGGCTTATAATGAGCCCAGAGAGTTGATAAACAACGTCTTTATTGGCTATGGTCTCTTGAGAAAAAGCAAAAGAGGTGGGGAGAAGAATGGCTAATAAGAAAAAGCGAAGGATGTGCATGTTCATAATGTTGATAAGAACTTACTGACGCAAAGATAGGTATTCATGTTGCAGCTAAAAACAAATACGCCTCGCCGGGTAGGCGGGGCGTATTAGGTATTACCTGGTGCAATAGATATGTAAGAGGTATTCGAATTTACTTTCCTGAAGGTTGCATCATCAGTTCGTTTGTCTGAATCATATCTTCACAAACTTCGATAAGATCGATTTGACGCTCAATTGTTTCCTGATTTTCTTCAATAATATCTTCAAGTTCCACAAGGTCCATATTATAACCATGGATAATATTATCATACTGAAGAATGCGAGCTTCGTTTTCTGTGATGACCTGAGAGTTTTGCACCATAAGCTGACGATCTTCCTCTTCAAGTGAACGTCGGTCAGCACTCATTGCATCATTCTCAATAAGTAGGCGCTCATTTTCGCGCTCCAGATTTTCGAGTAGCTCTTCGTAGTGTTCTATTTCTCCATTGAGGGTCTCAAGTTGATCTAGCATGATTGCATTCTCACGGCGAATCATAGTAACTTCGGCTTGAATATGCTCTAACAAAAGCTTTGCTTGATTGTTTTCTCTTCGTAAGCTTCCGCTTTCTGATTCAAAATTGTTTAAATCAACTTCAAGAAGTGACATGGTTAATGCTTCGAGATCATCGTCTCCAGTTAGCAATTCCAGTTCGTTTTCTTCAAAATTATGCAATACATTATCAGTGGCTTCTTGTGCAATAGTAGGGGTAAGCAGCAAGAAAAAGCCGAATAAGGCTAACAAAGTAAAAACCCTCATGTCATATATTGTAGTTAGAAAAAGTATATCAACAACATGCAATCTACAAATAGTGTTGCATATTTTTATAAAAAAAGTGCCTGAAACGTCATATTTTAACGACCAAAAAGAACATGGAAGGGATTAATCTCATAATTGCATTACTTCTCATTGTTATCCTCATTCTGGCCGGAACGGTCATGATAGCGATTGTTGGGAAGAAAAAAATAAAGGAAAAACGAAGTCAAGAAATGGAAAGTGAGGAGGTTTATGCAAAAGAATGAATAGTTCTAAACGCATTGTATGAATTCCAGAAGTGATTCTAGTTGCAGTTGCGAGGTCTTTGCCTAACGGCATTAAGGCCCAGTCGCCATTCTGCACAGCGTGAAAGAACGAGGTATCGTTTTGCGGAAGCCACCGATCCGACAACTCCTACCACGCGCTCGCTGCCGAGCATGTTTGTAAATTCGATCCTTACGGTATTGTAGTTTGCATATCGTGGATCGTTGGCGATCATGGATTTTGTCAGCACGGTATCGATAGCAAGGATTTCTAAACAGACAGGTTCAGGGAGTAAGCTTTCTGTGGCAGCGCAGCGCTTGTCGCCTGCGTAGGTATAAGGTCCGCCGCCTTGTGGCAATGAATTTTGAAAAGCAAAAAGAACAGCTTCTTTCGAGATTTCATAACAGCGAACATCACCATTGGATGAACCGCAACCCGAGGACCCGTAGAAGGCCTTCGTAGGTCCAAAAATAGCTTCCTTCCATTCGCCATTATCCTGAAAAGGCATCGTCGCTTGTATTTGGAATGACATCGCTCCTGAAGGACCACTTCCGGGTTCACGGGTTCCGAATACAATCTGAAGACTATCTTCAAGTGACCAGGTAGAAAGGCAAGCGATGCTGTCATTACGAATTCCAGACGAAGGGTGCTGGATGTTAGGAGCTTGTGGAATTCGCGTTTTGCCTTCCAGGAACAGCCCTGGTAAACTGTCCGCTTCAACGGTGAGGGTGTACTGTACGCCTTGTTGGAGACTGAAATCTCCTCGGGTGTCGAGGCGATAGAGCTGCTGTGTAGCGGTGAAAAGTCCCGCTTCGCGCAGTAGCGTATCGACAGGAACAGCTTTCAGGGTTCCATCTGGTCCGGATAATTGAACAGTAAGATTGCGGACCGTAAGGTCTTGTTC
The DNA here is from genome assembly GCA_045106685.1 of Bacteroidia bacterium. Lineage (GTDB taxonomy): Bacteria > Bacteroidota > Bacteroidia > J057 > J057 > JAUIGE01. Next base: position 6,761 of record JBGCFB010000093.1, read on the forward strand.
GCCAGCATATGCAAAAGCATCTCCTTCAACTTGAAAAGCTTTAGACACGCGAACATACTGGACGCTGTCTTCCAGGTTCAAAATACAGTACACTACCCAGATGTCTTCTTTCGGAGCATACAGATCTATTTCAGTCTTGCAAGCCTGGATCAGAAGTAGCAAGCTAAGGCTTGCCAAAATCAATTTGTGTAGCTTTTTCATTCCTTTAAAACCCAGAGGTGACAAGTTAGCACACCATTCCTGCCCGTTGGCGTGAGGTGTGCATAAATTGATAATTATTTAGAATAAAATTACCGAAAATTGTTTCACAATGCGAATACACTATTTCATTATTTGTTGCCTTATTTTTGCTGCCTGTGGAGGCCAAAGCACTACCGATAGTACAGAAAGTACTGATCCGAAAACACCTAAAATCACAATTGAGGGTGCTGACGAAAATAATCCCCCCTCAGAGGAAGCGGGACTGTTTATGGTAGATGACGATAAAGAGCGCTTCCCATATATTCAGCCACTCAATGATAGCACCCTGAAAATGGCTGCCTATACCGTGCGATTTGAAATGTCTCACCAGTATCCGCTGCGTCCACTCGTACCCGAGCGTACCCCTTGGTTTAATGAAGTTCACAGCACCGAAAACCAAGGCGTATTTATCAGCTATGTGATTTCTGGGCGGCGTCTTATGCTTTCCGAGCCGAATATTCGGGTTGACTATATCAATAAAGAGAATCCGTATTATGGTACAGTCGACTCGGCGGTACTTTCCATAAAAACGTTCTTTTTGACACACCCTGATGCTAAAGTGCTCAAGCCACAAACGACACTAAAGACGCGTCAAGGGCGTGACTTTGAAGTGGTGGAGGTGTACGCAAAGCGCGATACAATCTACAGTCCCAAGTTTCAGGCCTTCGGCTATATGGACTACAATGATGATTACATTGTGTCCATCCATCTTACGGCTCTGGATGAATTCGAATTCAGGGATGCGCTACCATTTTATTACCGTTTGCTCCGCGGTTTCAAAGCTGTAGATCGGTAAACGATATTGATCTGAGATGTTCGTATGTTTGTACTGCCATGAAAAAGTATTTAAGCTACATAATCATTGCAGCGCTGGTGATTGGGGTTCTGTTTTTGTATCCCATGTATCGCAACGTTTTTGCTCCTTCTGTAAAAACGAGTGATGGTGCTGCTTATGACCTGTATATCCCTACTGGAGCTGACTATATCGCAGTAGGAGAAGCGCTTCTAAAAGACGAAGTGATCTCTAATGTGGAAGGCTTTCACCGTGTTGCACGCTTGATGAATTATCCCAATACGATCAAGCCAGGACGCTTTGTGCTGGAAAACGGGATGAGCAACCGCGAAGTGATTCAATTGCTCCGTTCTGGTCAGCAGTCTCCTATCAATTTCACCTTCGTCAAGTCGCGCATTCCTTCCGAATTCGCCGAAGTGGTGGGGAAGCAGTTTGAGTTTTCTTCCTACGAATTGAATCAAATTCTTCAGGATTCGGTCTATTTATGGGAAAATTTTAAACTGACTCCGAAAACAGCTCTCGGCATTATGATTCCAAACACATATGAGATGTGGTGGAATACCAAGCCAGAGGACTTTGTTGCGAGGATGTACAAAGAGTATCGCCGTTTTTGGAATGATACGCGTGAAGCAAAGCGTCGCAAGCTCAATTTGGAACGACTCGAAGTCATGACGCTGGCGTCTATTGTAGAAGAAGAAACCAACGCCAATGACGAAAAGGCAAGGATTGCTGGTGTATACCTAAATCGTGTGCGTATCAAAATGCCCCTGCAGGCTGACCCGACCGTGAAGTTTGCGGTGGGAGACTTTGCTATTCGTAGAGTGCTTAATTCGCACCTTGAAATGGATTCGCCATATAATACCTACAAGTATCTCGGCATTCCTCCAGGTCCGATCTGTACGCCTTCTATCCCTTCAATCGACGCGGTGCTCGCCAATGAGAAGCACAACTATCTGTACTTCTGTGCCCGCGTAGAAATGGATGGTAAGCACCATTTTTCCAAAAGCCTCACCGAACACAACGCGTACGCCAGTTCTTACCACCGCGCCCTCAATGCGAGAGGAATACGGTAAAGAGGCTCCTAGCTATTGGCTGTTGGCTGCTAGCCAGATAAAGCCAGAAGCTAGCCGCCAATAGCTAATAGCCAATATCATGTCCAGAAAGAAAACGAAATGGCGTTCGCGCTTTGAAGACGCTGATACCTGTATGCACTCGGAGGAGGCGAAGCAGCATCGCGGTAAGTGGAAAACATACTTCGGTAATGACAATCCGATCACGCTCGAACTGGGTTGCGGTAAAGCAGAACTCAGCCTTGAACTCGCGAGAAGGCATCCTGAAATTAATTATCTGGGGATAGACATCAAGCCGGATCGTCTGGCGCGTCCCGCTCAGATGGCCAAGGCCGAAGGATTAACCAATATCGCCTTTATTCATCTGCATCTGATCACGCTTGCAGAGCATTTTGAAGAAAATGAAGTAGACGAAATCTGGATTACCTTCCCTGATCCTTTTCCTAAAAAACGCCAGGCCAAGCACCGCATGACCAACCCGGCCTTCCTCAAAGGCTATCGCGAAGTGTTAAAACCTACAGGACGCGTCCAGTTCAAAACCGATAATCTTCCCCTGTTCCAATACAGCATGGAAGTCTTTGTCCACGAAGGGAATATCAACTTCGAAGCACTGAGCTTCAATCTCCACGCCGACGAGACCCTTCCTGACGACACCAAAATCCAAACGTATTTCGAGCAGCGCTTCCGCGCCGAAGGCTTTGATATTAATTATGTGAAGTTTGGGTTTCGGGAGGAGTAGAGCCTTTTTTAGTATATTAGGAAGTTGTCTAGCGAATAATTTTAGGCCTATTCTATTGTGAAAATTGTCATTCCGACTCGCGAAGCTGAGGAGGAATCTTGACTTTATCGATGTGTTTGCTAAAAGTCAAGATGTCTCGCCAGCTTCGCGGCTCGACATGACAACCTCTAGGTATGTTAATCTGATTTACATTAAACCTGTTTTCTAATGCTTACCTTTTCTTCATACCCTAAAATTGCGGTTGACCCTAACACATGTGAAGGGAAGCCTCATATTGTAGGAACACGGATTACCGTCTCTGCAATTCTAGCATATCTTGCTGGAGGTATGGATATAGAGGACGTGTCAAAATCTTTCCCTCAAATTTCAAAAGAGGATATCCAGCAAGCTTTGGCGTTCACCTCATGAAAAAAGCCAAACGCGCACTTACGTTTTTAGTCGTAATCATTGCGATAGGACTTTTTATTCCTCAAAATCTGATAATGCCAGTGCAGGATGCTGGCCCTAATGATTACAATCCCGAATCATTCTGGTACTACCCGTGGGGGAAATCAGTGACCCACAAAGGCGTTGATGTTTTTGCAGAACGCGGCAGACCTGTCATTGCTGCAACGGGAGGGCTTGTGGTGTTTTCTGGTAAAATGGCCCAAGGTGGCAATGCTGCCATTGTCCTGGGACCCAAGTGGCGCCTTCATTATTATGCTCATCTACAGACGATTGAGACGAGCTTATTTTCCTGGTTATGGAAAAAAGATCCGATCGGAACCGTCGGCACTTCCGGGAACGCTTTTGGAAAGCAACCTCACCTGCATTATTCCATCGTTACGCTGGTTCCATATCCCTGGCGAATAGATGACAAAAAGCAGGGCTGGAAAAAGATGTTCTACCTAAATCCTCTGGATTATTTTGAGTAACTTCGCGGTCCGAAATGGCCTCCCTCGCTCTTTAAGAGGTCATTAGCCACGACTCAGACGTTTTTTTAATTATGCCAGACAACGCTTTGGAATCACTCGCTATTGATAAAGATA
>JBGCFB010000094.1:0-50212 GCA_045106685.1 Bacteroidia bacterium
CTCGCTGTCGCCATTCGGATTGGTAGAAACAACAGCCTTTTCGGTAGTCGTAGTTTCTTCCTGGCTTCCGCAGGCCATGAGTGCGAGACTACAGCATATGATAATGATGATTCGGAGCATGGTGTAAAGTACGTGATTTGATATTGGTCACTGCTCATCTTCGCTCTTTTCTAATAGGATCGAGCAGCAAGAATCGAGCAGCGAAGCTTTTTATTACTTCATACCCAAACTACCCAAATCCATTCCTGGAATATTAGGCATCATGCCTTCAGTGGCTTTGCCCATTTCTTCTTTGCCTTTTGCTTCGGCTTGTTCGAGGGCCTTGTTGACTGCTGCGGTGATCAAGTCGCTCATCAGCTCGACGTCTTCCTTGTCTACAATCGTAGGGTCAACCTCGATTTTGAGCACTTTGCGATTAGCGTTTGCACGTACGCGGACCATCCCGCCCCCGGCTTCTGCCTCCACCACAATCTTATCCAGGTTAGCTTGTGCATCACGGATGCGGCCTTGCATTTCCTGAATTTTTCCTAATAAGTCGCTGGGGTTAAACATGATTGGTATTGTTTCGGGTTTTGAGTTGTGTGTTTAGCGTTTTGAGTAAAAATAGGCAAAACTACTGGCTTTTGGCTATTAGTCGTTAGTATTTGGCATTAGAGCCGTTTCAGGCTTTAAGCATTACCTTAGAAAGCTTCACTGCCAAGACGAAGTCGAGGCGCTTCACTAAAATCACGAAGTGATTTTGCTTCATTGCATCCTGAAGGGATGCGCTTCACTGTTTTCGCGAAGCGAAAACTTCCCCTAGCCGAAGTCTACGACGACGCCCTCAGTGAGCGGGTGACTCTGACAAGTAAGGACAAAACCTTCACGCAATTCCTCTTCGCTAAGTCCTTCCGATTCGTCCATCGCTACAACTCCTTTGTGTAAATATGCACGGCATGTCGTACAGATTCCCGACTGACATGCAAAAGGAGGATCAAGCTGCGCAGCGATTGCTGCATCTAAAATATACTTATCGGAAGAAACCGTTAGCTCATGCTCATCGCCATTGAGACGCACGGTTACCTTCTGACTTTTGAGTTCATACCCTTCGATCGTGCCATCATCTTCTTCTTCCGAAAGGGCAGCATTCGCCTCATCTTCAGTAGGTACTGGAGCAGAATAATACTCACGATGCACATCAAAGAAATTCACAGCGTGTCTTTCCAGTGCCGCTTCAGCAGCATCCATCAAGCCATTAGGGCCACAGAGGTAATACACCTTTTGATGCTCATCCTCCATGAAAACCTTCGAGAGATAATCGTAGATTTTATCCTTATCCAAACGCCCGGTTGCGCCTTTCCAGTTTTCGGACGGCTTACTCAACACGTGGCGTACAGTAAGGCGCTCGCCGTATTGTTCCTGAAGCGCTTCAAACTGTTTTCTAAAAATAATTCCTTCCTCGTTTCTGTTTCCGTACCAAAGCGTAACCACTGAATTAGGCTCCAGTTCAAGCACTGTTTTGGTGATAGACATAAGCGGCGTAATGCCACTACCAGCTCCAATAAGAATGTAATTCTTGGCGTGGTTAGGATCGAGTTCTGCGAAAAAATTGCCGAGTGGCGGCAGTACTTCGAGTACATCTCCTACCTGTAGATTGTCACGCAGCCAATTAGAAGCACGTCCGTCTTCAACACGCTTGATGGTCACACTGAGGTGCTCATCTGTCAAGGGAGAACTGGATAGCGAAAAGGCCCTTCGCAAATCTTCACCATTTACATTCACCTTAAGGGTAAGGTATTGGCCTGGTTTGAAATTGCTGAACTGAGGATCTTTGGGTTTTGGAAAAACCAGCGTGTAAGCATCCGGAGTTTCGTCAATGATGTTCAGTACTGTAAGCGGTCGAAAAGAGATAGCCATCGCGTTTGAATTTTGTGCGAATTTACAAAAAAGACTAACACTCGTTAGCCTTTTTTATAAGAATGACTTTTCCTCGTAACTTCGCGGCATGACCCTGTTAATTCTGTTTTTCCTATTATCGATTGCCTTCTCCTTTTTATGTTCAATATTGGAGGCTGTTTTGCTGAGTATCACTCCGAGCTATGTACAGCGAAAAGTGTCTGAAGGAGGGCCTACGGGCGCTTTGCTCCAGGAATATAAAAAGGATATCGATCGTCCGCTTTCTGCTATTCTTACACTCAATACGATCGCACACACAGTTGGTGCCATCGGCGTGGGTGCTCAGGCGGGCGAAGTTTTTGGTTCACATTCCATTGAACTTGGGCCACTTAGCCTTTCGTATGAAGCAATCGTAGCCAGTGTGATGACCTTGGCGATTTTGATTTTGTCTGAAATCATCCCTAAAACAATCGGTGCCAATAGTTGGCAGAAGCTCGCGCCTTTTACTGTACGTACCTTACAGATATTACTTTGGATTCTGTCGCCACTCGTATGGCTCAGTCAGCTTATTACAAAGTCTTTGAAAAAGGACACAGACAAACCGGTTTTGAGCAGAGCTGACTTTTTGGCGATGACTCAAGTTGGTGGAAGCAGCGGTGCTATCGATGAAGGCGAGCAGCGTATTATTGATAATTTGCTCAATTTCGAAAAACTTACCGTCCGCGATATCATGACTCCTAAACCAGTGATGTTTATGGGGCATGCTGACGAAACATTACGAAGCTTTTTTGACACGCACACTCCGATAAGATTTAGCCGTATTCCTGTTTTTGGAGAAACGCGCGATCATATTGAAGGACTGCTCTTAAAGGATGAGCTGTTGGCGGCTTTGGTACATGGAAAAGATACCGAGACACTTGGCAGTATCCAGCGCCCGATTACTATGGTATTGGACAATACGCCTTTGCCAGCCCTTTTTGCAAAACTTACTGAAGAGCGTACCCATATGGCTATCGCAACCGATGAGTTTGGTAGCGTAGTGGGATTGGTAAGTCAGGAAGACTTATTCGAGACCTTGTTGGGAATGGAAATTGTGGATGAATTTGATAATGTAGAGGACTTGCAAGATCTGGCTCGCGAACGTTGGAAGTCGCGCAATCAATAGCGTTTTTTCTTGCTGGATTTACAGCCACCTGTCCAATCCATATTGGCGGCCCAGTCCATACCGCAGCCTTCGGCCCATTGTTGCATGCGCGCTTCCCAGTCGGCGTAGCGTTTCTTATTGTATTCGCGTCGCTCTGCCTGATGCATGGCGATACGCGCTTTGTTTTCCATCGACGAATCGTGCAAAATCTGGGCAACTGAAGCAGCAAAACGAACTCCAGCCTGGGCAGCCTTTTTGGCTTTTGGTACAAAATCTTCCTGAAAATCAAATTGAGGCTGTGGCTCTGATTCAACTTCAGGGGGAATTTCTTCAAATACCCGAATCTCAATAAAGGGGTTGTTGTCGTAAGCTTCCATATGGCGATGTCGTCGTTTGTGTGTGGACTGACAATACGCGAAGATAGCGCCAGAGGCTACGCTCGGTCACTCGCAAATCTGCGAAATGACCAATATTCTAGATGAAATCACCTATTCTGTGAGTGGAAAGATCATAGTAGAAAATTTAAGCTTGAAATTTTCTACTCATATCACCACGATTCGTCCATAATGCCGCACAGGCCCATCCAACATATACAGATAAACCCCAGGTTTCAGCGTACCTTTCTCAATGAGAAACGACTCGCCTTGCGTAGTTGGATAGCTGCGCACTTCGCGACCTTGGAGGTCAAAGAGCTTCAAGCCGAAAGGCTTCTGGCGAGGATTCGCGAAGCGAATTTCGGAGGTGCTTGTCACCGGATTGGGGGCGACGCTTACGGAGCGGGCGAAGGCTGTGGGGTCGAGGCCGACGGTGAGGCCGATGGTTTCATAACTCGTGTCTGCGCCGCAGCTATTGCCTACGATAAGTTGGACCTGATATTGGCCGCCGTTGAGGTAGTAGTGATAGGCGTCTTTGCCTTTGGCGGTGGTGCCGTCACCGAAGTCCCAATGCCAGTAGGCGTGACCTGCTTTGCCAGCAAAGTCCACCCAATGCGGAAGTGGGTAGCTGGTGGCGAAAGTGGCGTCCGGCGCACCATCGACTTGCACATCGAAGGTGTAATCAACGCTCAACGTGGTCGCGTCTGATATAGTAACCGTATAGCGGCCGCTGCTGTCTGGAGCCCAGCTTGCGCTGCGGCTTTTTGTATCTGTTTCGAGATCACCATTTGACCACAAAAATGTAAAGGGTGGAACGCCTGATTCAACTTTTATCGTGATGCTATCTCCTTCACAAATAGATGAAGAGTCTTTGCGGCTGATCTGCATGGGAAGCGCCATCGTGCGTAGGCAAGTATTGGTGATGACGGGCTTATTAAAATCAAAATATATGGCCGCTTTATTCTTAATCTCGTCACCAGGTAAAAGGCCCTTTTTTCTATCTAACGAAAAGGAAACAAAGCCCTGACTCTCCGCCAAATTTGTGGTAGAGTCGGGGAGTAAAATATTATCAAAACGCACCGTCAAATACCGATCGTCGCGCAGCTCCATCGTATAGGGATGACTCGCACCAATCATTTGTAACGTATTGATATCCAGTATGCTATCATCGAGCGTGTCTCTAATTACAACAAAGAAGGCAGTATCATTTCCGGTGTTTTGAAAACGCACGGTGTACACGATATTTTCTTCTTCTGGCAGGAGCCATCCTTCGTCTTCTCGTTGGAAAGGAAAGGCGCGTTTGTCGTTGGGGTCAAAGGAGCCGGTCATTTCACGTGGCATTACAAACCGATTATTGGCGAGCATCGTGTCATTTGATGCGTTGACAACCCAGGATGTGTCATGTATGGGAGTTCCCAAGCTAGCGTTACGGCTTATTTTTGAATAAACCCTCGCTGTAAATATTGTTCCAGAAGCTAATTTTGGGAAGTCCCATTCGAGCGTTCTTTTCACAGGGTCATAGCGATCATACATGGGCTCAGTTCGCTGGAAATTAAACATCGTATCGTACTTCCATATCAATGTTCCAGCAGAAGGTAAAGTCCCAATATTTTGTGCAAAAACAAGAATCCTATTATCGAACCCTGGTCTGGAACCACCTGGAGAATATATTGTCGAAATATCATGTACAGAATCTATTGCATAGGCAATATTTCGTTTGATAAGCATTCCAAGAGAGTCCATACGAATACTATCTATTCCATTTGATAGACAATGAGGGCGCTTATATGGATTCGTGGTATCCGCATATAGAAACACCGTAGTATCAGCATGATATGAAGGCAGACTATATTCCCCATTTATGTCTGTCAAGACTGACCATGAACTTTGTAGATGCACTCTCATATTCGCCATAGGCGGTTCTCCAGCATCGTACTGACAATTTTTATTTACATCATAAAATGCTTTCCCATACACGATATTAAAACAAGAATCGGGATAGGGAATTTTCCAGGCACCGTTGCGGGGGCAGCCGTTTGCATCAAAAACCGTTACGCTGTATCCATTTCCTGCTGTGGTGTTGAGTAAAAAAGCGCTGGTATCGCCGGTGTTCCATTGGTAGGTGTAAGGAGCGGTGCCTCCTGCGATGGAAAGATTGATCGCGCCTAGCGTATCATTGCAACCGGGTTGGATAAAGGAAGGTGTGATGACCATATTGCTTCCTTGCAGCGTGAAGGTTCGGTTGAGACTGTCGCCTGATTGATCCGTTACGGTGAGGCCGTATAGCCCCGGCTTGAGACCTGAAATACCAGACGTCGTATCGCCGGTGCTCCACCGATATTGGTACGGAGACCGCCCACCGAAAAATGATGTTACCTGGATCGAGCCATTGGAGGAATCACAGGCAGCGTAGGTGATATTAGCATCGATACAAAACTTGCTGACTTCAACGACAATCGTGCGATTGGCTTTACCCGGAATCGGGCAATATTGATCGGTGGCTTTGATAGGAATGTGGAATCTGCCAATAGCCGTTGGAGACCAGTTAAGGCCAATCATTCGGGGATTGGTTCCCATCATGGCGACATTTAGTCCTGGTACCGCCGTTGAGTCAATTTCAATGGTAAGGGTATCGCCAAGGTCAGGCTCAAAAGCTCGCAGCGACACACTAAACGAATTTCCAACGCAGGCTTGCACCACATAATCACGGGAACTCATCGCTCCTGACACAAGGCTGAAGTTATCCAGAACCGGAGGGTTATTTCCTCCGCAGTTCATAACGTTAACTTGAACATCACTGGAAGTAGTACCCAAGGAAATACCATTGCGAAACTCTTCTACTTCGACACAAATAACACCAATAACCTGATTCCCAGGATTGGGTAAGATCGAAAGGTCGCCTGTTTGGGAGTTGACGGATATGTTCCAACTGGGACCGAGTGGGCTTGTCGGACTAAAGCCCGGATCATAACCAATAGTGGTATTTCTACCAACGAAACATGGCCCTAGTCGATAAACTAATGAGTCTCCATCTGGATCATAGGCCTGATAGCTTACTACAGTAGGTTTACCTGTACATATGTAGGTATCTGGATCATGAAGAAATTGAGGGCTACTGTTGCAGGGATTAAGCGATAGATTGACACTCGAGAACATTCCGTCATTCGCAGCTCCAGAAGTAATGAGACCATTTCTACAGCAAGTAAGCCAACTAATATCGTATTCTGTGCATCCTGTATTGGAAAAGTCTATAGTAGTTGTTGCAAGGTAGTCTAAAGCCCCATGTATTGCAGTGGGGGCTCCAAAAGGGAAAACACGACAACCAGTGATAACTGAAGCACACACCGGTGTAATTTCTGTGTAACTGATAAGTTGCCAATTAGAGATCGTTACAGGATCAGTGCAGGTAGAGCCCGGTACCTTGGGATTAATCAGGATATAGGGCATAGGGAGTTGGCCTGGGGGTGGCCCTCCTAATCCAACCAACCCGTAACAATCCATATACATATGAAAATAAAACACGACAGTGTCGCGGCCTATGCATTCGTACGACACATGCGTACCCATAACATGCGTAGCACGCATATCATGAGCACACACCATCAGTAGGGGTAACAGAAACAACAGGTAAAGATTTTTCATAACCAACCTTGCCATGAGGGTTTTGAATTTGGTGATGGATTCAAATACGCACCTACACGGACTATTTGCCAAAAACAAAAATTCCCCTTTCTGAAAAGAAAGAGGAATTTTGATTGAGGGATGTGTAACAGAAAAAAGAGGTTTTACTATAAATTTCGAGTTAAGTGTCAGGTGTTTAGAGTTATAAAATAATGTGTTCTTATATGCTAATGGTCAACTCAGAACACGAAACACTCAACTCAAAATAGTTCTATTGGATCACGAGGCGTCCGTAGTAGCGGTATGGGCCATTGAGCTTGAAGAGGTAAACACCTGCTTGCAACTCGCCCTTCTCTACCACAAAGCTGTTGCCCTGGGTAGTCGGGTAGCTGCGCACTGCGCGTCCGCGCAGGTCATATAGCTCAAGGCTGTAGACTTGCTGCTGCGGATTTTCGAAGCGAATCTCAGCAATATTGGCCATCGGGTTTGGAGAGATGGTGACACTTTTTGCAAAATCATCATCTTCAATACCAACCGTCATGTCGATCCAGCGCGTGAGCGTATCACGACCGCAATCATTGCTTGTGATGAGGGTTACTTCATAAATAGCACTGGTAGCATAGGTGTGATTAACAATCATGCCTGAAGCAGTATTGCCATCTCCCAGGTCCCAATTCCAGGCAAGCTGATTTGGCTCTCCTTCAAGGCGTACAGAAGAGGTTCCAAGCTGGAAGCTTGAGAAGAAGTTTGCATTCGGATCAGGAGCCTGTGTCAAGCTAAAGTTGACCATAATCTCCTCACCTACAGCATCAACGACGCGCACCTGATAGCTGCCAGCACCGGCGACCTGTCCATTTGAAACACCCGTAGGGTTATTCATGTCGACATAGCCACTTGGCCAGTAGAAAGTGTAAGGTGCTGCTCCCTGGGTCACAGAAATAGTAGTAACGCCATTGGTACAAGTCGCAGGGAATTCTGGTCCCTGGCTGATCATATCGTCATATACCGTTCTGAGTACAGAATTGGTGATAATCGGATCATTAAAGTCGAAGAAGATCGCGGCGCTGTTCCGTATCGCTGTGCGATAAGGAAGGCCAGCCTTACGGTTGATCGTAAAGGTGTAGAAGCCCTGGCTTCCTGCTTCATCTTGAATAAGTGCTGGTAGGTTTATGTTGTCAAAACGCACTTCCAGTTTTTGGTTATTCAAAATGCGCGTCTTGTAAGGGTGGCTTGCACCGACGAGGTGCAGTGTGCTGATATCCAGCGTATTGACATCGATATCATCTTCCACAATCACATAGAATGCAGTATCACTACCTGTGTTTTGGAAGCGGACTGTGTAGGTCAGCATTTCCTCATTAGGCATGAGCCAGCCTTCATCCATGCGCTGAGCAGGAGAAGCTTGCTTATCGTTCGGGTCATACGAATTGGTGGTCGTATCACTGTATACCATGACATTATTTCCAGGAACAGAATCGCAGGCAATCGGATCAACCCAAAGCGTATCAGTGTACGGGAAACCAGCACCAACCGTAGAATCTACAGTCATACATACACTCACATGGAAGCGCTGTCCTGGCTGAAGGTTCATAAAGTCCCATTCCAATACACGGTTGACACTATCATGGTTACTATGAGTAGGGTTGCTGCTGTTATAGGTGAAGATCGAGTCATAGCGCCAGCGAAGTGTTCCGTTCATGATCTTTCCACCATCATTGCGAGCAAACATGGATACACACATGGTTCTTCCTGGACGAGCCCACGAAGGACAGCGTATTGCAACAAGGTCTTTGGTAGTGTCTGCGACCATTCCAAACTTGTAGTCGATCACCATTCCCAGTGAGTCGAACTGGATGGTATCCATTCCAGTTGCAGGACATGAAGCCTGTAAGTAAGGCGTATTCTGTACATAGATTGAGTCAAGTCCTACATTCGTCGTTGCGATGCTGTAGTGACCATTACTATCTGTTAAAACTGTAATTCCAGCCTGTAAAAGACCTACTTGAACATTTGCTAGAGGAGCCTCGCCGCTATCCTGGACGCAGTTTCCGTTGAGGTCATTATAGACACAACCTTGCACAACATTGAAACAGGAATCAGGACCGTTTACCCACCAGGCGCCTGCCTTGGGGCAGCCGGTCGCATCAGTGACAAGTACGCCGTAACCACTATTGGAAGGAAGACCGATCAAACTTGCGGATGTGTCTCCGGTGGTCCACTGGTATGAATAAGGAGGTGTTCCTCCTGAGACGTTGAGCTGAATGGAGCTTCCTGCATTACAAGATGTGTCCACAACTACAGCACTGAGGTTTATATTGGAACCATCTACGAGGAATGTTCGGCTGGTAGAGTCTCCATTTTGATCAACAATAATGACCGAATATGTTCCAGCAGAAATCCCTGAAAGGTCTTCAGTCGTATCTCCTGTGCTCCACTGATATTGGAAAGGAGCGCTGCCTCCTGCAACGGTGATGTCAATGGCGCCATTGGTAGAGTCACAAGGTGTATTCGTGATATTACCAATAACACTATATGGTTCCACTTCAATAACTACGGCCTTCATACTGGTACTTGGTAGTGGGCAGCTTTGGTCTTGGCTAATAAGACGAATCACATAGCGACCAGGAGCGGGAGGAGTCCAGTTGGCAGTAATGATCTGCGGGTTGGTTCCGCTTGTTGAATATGTCAGGCCGTTGATTTGGGTATTTACAGTGTCAAAATCTGAAGTAAGGACATCGGCAACATCAGGGTCAAGAACCTGCACACTAAATGACAAAGGCACACCTACCGCACCGTCAAGGGCGTAGAAGCCGCGCTGGTTCGCACCGCTCAGGACTGTAAGCTGGTTGATACGAGGATTATTATTGGCAGTACAGTTTGTTACAAAAAACTGAATGTCGCGCACAGTAGTAGAAAGCAAGTTTCCGTTACGGTATTCAGCTACCTCTACACATAATACGCCAATCACTGCCGGGCCTGGACGTGGAATGACATTGATATCACCAGTAGTTTGGTCGAGGCTAACAACCCAACCGGGGCCCAATGGCTGAGAAGGTGAATATCCAGGGTTATAGTTTACAGATAGTGCTCCGAAAGGGCTGCCATTATTATTGGATTGCTTACAAGAGGTAAGACTATACACAAGTGAATCGCCATCAGGATCGTAGGCCTGATTCTCAAATCTTGCAGGAGATCCAGCGCAAATATATGCCACAGGTGGATTGAGGAAGCGTGGGGAGTTGTTACAAGGAGCTGTAGTAAGGTCGATGATTAAACCTCCCAGGTACATTCCCTGATTATCAGCTCCTGAAGTAATTGCGCCATTTCTACAACACGAAGACCATTCGACCCCATATACATTACAGGTAACGGAGTCAAAATCGTAGTTGGCAAACTGGATAGCCTCCATTGTTCCGTTGATAGGAGCCATCTGGCCAAAAGGAGTAGTATTACAGCCCGTAATCGTACCAGGGCATACAGGTGTTATATCCACGTAATGCTGGGTTGTCCAGCTGCCTCTCAGCGTAGGCTGAGTACAGTTCGTGCCTAATTGCCCAGTGAATCGAAGAAAAGGGTTACTAGGCACTCCCGGAGGCGCTGTGGTAGCTGCTCCTGTACAATCATAATAGGTTGAAAGTGTAATACGTATGATGTCAGGCGTAATACAATCATAGTGCATGTTAGATCCCATAAAGTGGGTTGCATGTACTTCTGTACCAAATAGGCACATCAGCGCTGCAATAAGCGTAATAAGGCGTCTCATAGTAAATTGATTTTGGGTAAATTCCAGATGATAAAAGTACTTGCTGTATGGGTTGGTATTACTTCAGTGTGACGAACTGTCCATAATGTAGCCCTACAGGTGCTATCATTCGACGTCAGCAGTCAGGTCTCGTGGTATGAAACCTTTCCTGCCACCTCAACACAGGGAGGCAATAACTTCGAACTGGTATATGTAATAATTCTTGGGGGCTGCATGATCGGTGTATTTTTTTGAATAGCATTGTTAAAACACCCACCTTGGATTACATACTATAGTAAGAAAAGCACGAGGGTATTGACTAATAAGACTGTGGCTTAAACAAAGCGTTCGTTTCTTATTTGAAAATTACTGGCCTCGAATAATTCCACTAAGTATAAACTCACCAAGCCTTACGTATCTAAGACCTGTAATAAGAGGTGGTTTTTGGGTTTTAATCATCCGAATAACAAAACTATCATGCAACGATTAGATATGAAAAGGTCGATTTTGGGCATTTCTGAAAAATCCAAAGCAGCTTTTTGCCAAATATCTACGTCATCCACCTAACTAAACCTTCAACCACATGAGAGCCCTCATTACCCTTAGCCTATTTCTGCTGATATTAGCTGGGCAGCTTATTGCCCAATCCCCAGCCGGGGATTTGTACACCTTTGGCAGTGGAAGCACCTATTACATTACATACCCTGCAGCGACTTCGCACGCGTTAGATAGCCTCGGAGCAACGAATATGACAAACTCTGGCGCCAAACTTTATACAAGTTGGGCAAAAGAGAATCGTCACGGTATTGCTTCTTATGACCTTTCCACTCACCAGCGCCTTGATAGTAGTAGTCTTCATCCAGCGATAGATGTTGATGTCTGGGACAATATGCTTGTGGTGACCAGTCATGAGGCGCCGTTTTTGCGTGTCGTCAATCCTGTACTGCAATATCAGCCTCGTTTTGAACTACTCGATAGTGCATTTATGCGGCCTATTGAAACGCTTGTACATGACGATCGTGCCTATGTGCTGTTCGGAGATCGGGTTGCTGTGGTTGATTTGGACCTGGAGGATACGTTGGCAGTAATTCGGACTGATACGGTGCCGCAATTTTGGGCAACGCTTTACAATCTGAATATAGCCGAAGTGGGAGGTCAGGTTTTTATTTATGGCGAATATGCTACAGGGGCGATTCGATCGGCCATACTCGAAATAGATGTAAACACCCTTACAGTTCACCAAGCGGAGCATGTAGAGTTTGATGGCTTTATAGGTCGTCCTGTGGCAGGTGATCAAAAGCTATATGTCTATAGATACCCTGCCCATTTTGATCTGAATGCTGATAGCCTGGTTCGGCCTGCGACGAGTCCAGTCCCCAATGATTATGCACCCATAGCGTACGACGCAATTTCCAAGACTGTTTTTTTAAGAGGTCGCCCTATCGCGGCAGGTTTTGTTCCTTTTGTCACGGTACAAAACGGCCAGGCCGGCGCCACGATGAATCTGAAGCCTCATACAAAAGGCCATTTTGTGTCGCTCCAAACAATTAACGGGATTGACGCTGAGCATCGCTTTCAGTATGCAGTAGGCCCTAATCCTACAGCAGATGTGCTCGACGTAAGCTTCCCTGCACCAACGAAGGTGTTTCGCTATCGCGTGACAGATTCTCGCGGGCGTACCTTGTTGGCGGGAAATCCTACAGGAAACCGTGGTTTTCAGGTAGACTTGCGCAGCCTGCCGCGTGGCGGCTATTTCCTCGAAATACAGAGCAATGAAGGCAACGTCTCGGAGCCTGTTGTGAAGTGGTAGCTTGTTAGAGGGCTTTAAATAGTTCTGGTTTTACCGCTTGCTATCACCCCTAAAATAATCCTCTTTTGAATCAAAAAGGACATTGAAGGTCGTGAGTGAGCCGTAGCTGCGTGTGATATATTGCTGGATGTGCACCTTCTCTTCTGGAGTGAGAGTTTTGTTGGAATTTATGTTCTGTTCCAAAACGCGCAAGCGATCTCTTACCATGACGATTTTATGAAAAAAGGTCTCCATGGGTATCTCTTTTGATTTCATGCTTGGATCAGCGGGTTTGAGTTCGAGGGTGCCGCCTTTCCAGCGATCAGCCATGTGGACGATCTCGCTCATTCCTCCCCATTTACGTAAGATACTCGTCATCACCTGCTCCAGGTCGCCCATACCTATCCGGTTTTCAGGAAGTGGGGCAAGTTCGATGATTTCGATTCCTTCAAAATCCTTGGCAATCGCCTTTTCTCCATGATTTTTGAATACAACCATGTGGGCTGACTCCATGCTGTTGTCGATGACAATTCCATCACCATATGATGGGTGTTTTATGCGGGTACCTATTGTGAGCGTTGCCATAATCTTTCTCGTTTTATTGTTCCTTGTCGAAAGTTAGGGAAGAATGGTGATTTTCACGAATCGTTTTGTTTGCTCACCTCTGTCAGCGCTTTAGGCATAATGGTAGAGCGCTGACAGAGACCCTGCAATCAGTCCTAATAAACGCTTCGTACCCTTTCTATATAAATTCAGAAAGTGGCTTTGCCCAAAAAAACGAATCAGGCTTAAATGAAAAATAATTCCGCTGAAGGTAGAGCCAATTTCTGTAATCACCTTTTTTATTTCTAAAGTCTACGATAACGAGGTACTCCATCAAGCCCAGGCTTCGCATCGCTGGATTCAGTATTTCGCCTATTTCTTTAGGAGGTGGAGGTTTGGTAAAAGGGCTGTCTTGCCATTCTGCCTCGGTGGGCACTCGTACTTGAATAAGCTCAAAGCCTTTTTTCTTAAGCTTTTTACGAATAAGCTCTTTTACCTCAAAGGTGATGCGCGGCTTTGCAGGATATTTGGTGCGATACAGAACAAAGAGCCCAAAGACCAGTCCGGTAATAATGAAAAAAAGAGGCGAGTTCATTCCTGCAATATCTGTAAATATTCAAAAAAATCCCCTGACGATTAGTGATAATCATCAGGGGATAAGGCACTTACAATGCAATGTTCGCTATTATGCATCGCCTGCTACGTCTCTATTGTCTTTATAAAACTGCATGGCAATAAATGAGCCTACAATACCCAAAAGGGCGGTTTCAAAAAAGAGTATAAAGGAGATAAAGGCAGTGTTAATATTGGCGATCGGAAGGAGTTCTACAATCGTTGATGCTGCGTCTGAATTTCCAAAGGTTAGGGTCAAATATGTAAAGACACTTAATAGGGCTGCGCCGACCCCACTTACGGCCATGCCCATGGTTAGGCCACTCAGGTAGCTGGTGTTACTTCTGCTATAAAGTTTGTAAAATGAGCCCAGGGCCAGGAAGGCACCACCTGCCATAATAAAGAGGTTGGCGTAGCGAAAGATCACAGCGGCTGATGGGCTGGCCAAATATGTGATAAGCATGAACAAGGTCATGGCTAGGCCAGTACCCAATCCGAAATTTATCGCAAGTGGACGACTCCAGTGAAATGTAGATTCAGGTTTATATGCATTCAGGTTTGAATTTGTTGTGGTTGTATGTTCGTAATATTCCATTATATTTTTTTTGATGTGGTGGTATAGAAAAAAGAGTTTGAGATTGCGCTGCCCCTACTATCGGTTTGGGTTAGGCTTTTTGGTCTCATAGCGATCCTGGACAGCCTCAAGCTTGTCTTTTTCTTTGGCGAGGTCTATTTTTAGAAGATCAATTTCTTCGATATTCTCCTTGTGCTCACTCTTTAAATTCTCAATATCCTCTTTGAGCTTTTCAATTTCTGCAAGACTCTTCTCGATATCTTCTTCTATTTTAATATTGTATTCTTCCAATTTGATTTTGTCTTTTTCCAGATCGGAAATACCATCGGACATGTCTTCGATTTTCTCTTTATAAAATGCTGGGACAAAATCGCTTAAGAACGCATTAAACATAGCTCGCATTTCTTTATAAGCTTCACGGTGCTCGTGGCGGTCCACATACATGTCATATCCGTATGCGGCAAATACCGTCATTTGAGTTTTTGCAATCCCTTTGTTTTCAGTTGGGACGATCTCTGCATATAAATCGAGCGTGTAGTCATGCATGGTAGGCAGCATGACCTTTTCGGCTGTGAGGATATCTTTGTTTGTTAAAAAGCCCAAGCCTTCTACATCCATATCGTAGCGATCTTTTAAGAAGTCTTTCCAGGCTTTTTTGACATCGTTAGGCTCAGCCATCAGGCTAATGGTTTGGCCGGGGCGGAACTTTTCATGATGCTGGACAGTAGCATCTGTGACCCAGGATACCTGGGCATAGCTTGTGCTCAAAAAAAGAGCAAGAATAAATAGTAAAATTGAAAAACGGACAACATATGATGTGGTATTCATGTATTAAAAATGATATTTTATGCCATTTAATTAAAAATGAGCGGATTGAAAGAATCATACAGGCCACTTATTAAAGTGGCAGAATGTATTTGAAATGATTTATTACTGACTAAGAATGATTTTGGTAATCATTTGTTAAGGCAAAATTCAAAAAAATGCCCTTTAACGCCGTCAGTAGGCGCATGTCATACACATATATATGCTTCGAGAGAAGCACGCGTCATTTTTGCATAATGTGTATTTTGTTGACATATTACTGTTCTTTAACGAATACTAAAGAAAAAGGTTTCAGCTAATTAATTTAACTTTTTTGTAACCTTTTTTAGTATAGGCCGTTAACTATACCAAATCAACCACTTATTTATGTTAAGCAACAACACATATAGTCCTGTATTCAATATTTATTACGCAGCTTATAGCTTGGGCAATTAGCCCTTTTA
The DNA here is from genome assembly GCA_045106685.1 of Bacteroidia bacterium. GTDB lineage: Bacteria > Bacteroidota > Bacteroidia > J057 > J057 > JAUIGE01. The sequence goes on from JBGCFB010000094.1 coordinate 15,543, forward strand.
TATTCTGATCGCAGAGCACATACTATTATATATATTATTCACCCAGCTCTAGCTTTCAGCAACCAACACACCCGTCCAACTTATTCACCCGGCAATTTGATTGCCTGCGCTTAGTGCCCTTGGCACAAGACCTCACGTCACGCCTAACGTTGGACCATCCCTTTTTTGTTGTGCCTTTCACCGCACGACTCATGCATTCCTGCATGTGCGCTTTCCCTAGCCTGAACTTTCTGTTCGGCAAGCGCCCTTTTCTATCACTCTAAATCACACATATTTAATGAACCGTTTTAAAAATATTACCCTCGTACTTATTGCTGCTTTTTCATTTACCCTTACTGCATGTGAGGATAGTCATGAATCACAGTATGTTCAGGACTTTGAACAATACATGGACGACCTTGGCGATGATATTACGATAGAATCCCGCGAAGCCTGGAATGATGTCGAAGCACGCTACAATAAGTTTGAAGATGCTATCACACAAGAGACAAATGAACTCTCAGCCGAAGCCAACGAAGAGATCGCAGAGATCAGAGAAGACTATAATAAAATGAAGGCTGATTTCGAACGCTCAATAGCCAAAGCAAATAAGAATGCCAGTAAGAAGATTGATGAATTGGAGAATTCACTTGATGAACTTGGCGATGATATCAATGACGAGGTTTCTGATGACTGGGAAGAAATTGCCGAGTCGTACGAGGAGCTGAAGGATGATATCGACAATAACATGGAAGAGCTTGATGATGAAGTAAAAGAAGAATGGAACAAGGTTGAAAAACGCTTTGAGTCTCTTAAGTCATCATTAAATAACCAACGCTCATAAGCCAGCCTGATCCATACGCTCACACCTGCGCTCCCATAATCCATCCCAACCACTCAAATTACATACTATGAATCTCCTGAATCAAAATCATAAAACTGAACAGACCGTTGCAGCCCTAAATGAACTTTTAGCCAACCTACACATACATTATCAAAAACTGCGCAACTATCATTGGAACGTACAAGGCGAGCACTTTTTCAATCTTCATAACAAGTTTGAGGAAATGTATAACGCCGTAAAGATTCGCATTGACGAAGTTGCAGAGCGCATCCTTACTTTAGGAAGTCATCCAGTCTCTACCCTCTCTGAGTACCTTGAGGCTTCTATGATAAAAGAAACTCGTTACGGCCTCTCTGATACGGAAATGGTAGAATCGATTTCAGGCGATATCCGGATTCTCGTAATGAAGATGCGCGCCGTACTGGAACACTCCAATCGTGACTATGACAATGGAACCGAGGATATGATCACAGGCTATATCGCTGCTTCTGAAAAAGACCATTGGATGCTCTCAGCTTTCTTGAATAGAAAGCTTGAGCCTGCAAAATTACACATGAATTAAAATGAGTGGTAGCGGATGCAGACTGGGGTTATCCTTACGCTGTATCCGTTTTTCTTATTTCCTCTCATATTAACTCAAGCAATGGATTTCAACACACTCATTAACGAACTATTAGACAAGCTATACGGTTGGGCAGAATCTTTTGTCCTGCTGCTTCCAAACCTTGTTGTTGCAATCGCTGTAGTGCTCGCTTTCTGGGGTATATCAAGGCTTGCAAGCAAGGCTGCCAAGTCTATTATCCAGCGGCTGTCAAAGAATCGTGCTATCAACCGATTGGTTACGAATTTGACCTCGTTTATTATCTTATCAATTGGCCTTTTTATAGGATTAAGCATTCTGAATCTGGATAAAGCTGTCACCTCGCTGCTTGCCGGAGCAGGTGTCATAGGGCTTGCTTTGGGATTTGCCTTTCAGGATATCTCAGCAAACTTTATTTCAGGCCTTTTAGTAGGAATTCGTAAGCCATATAAACACGGGGACCATATCCAGTCTAATGGATACGAAGGTATTGTGACAGACATCACCCTAAGAAATACTGCTATAAAAACCTTTCAAGGACAAGAGGTGCTTATCCCTAACAAGGAAATGTACCAGGAGCCACTTGTGAACTTCTCATCTCGTGGAGAGCGGCGTGTAGATCTGGAAGTGGGGGTTTCATATAAAGATGATCTTGACAAGGTTGAAAAAATCACCAAAGAGGCGATTACTGGCATAGAAGGAGTGAATAAGAACAGAGATATCTCCGTGTTTTTTAAAGAATTTGGCGGTAGTTCTATCAATCTGACTGCTAACTTCTGGCTTGATACCTGCGCTCAACCAGGGTTTTTGGGTACACGTAGTAATGTTATCAAGGCGTTGAAAAAAGCATATGATAATGAAGGTATTAGCATTCCTTTCCCTATCCGTACACTAGACTTCGGCATTGAAGGCGGCAAGTCTCTTAGGGCGATGCTGACCGATACTGGTCCGACTTCTAGTAATAGCAAATAGAACAAAGTCCAATAAGGTATTATCGAGAAGGATATTATCCCAGACCTAAAAATTACTTGTATATTCGTGCCGTCATTATTCCATGATTATACCAAGTTCTATGATAACCAGAAGGCAGATTCGGGCGAAAGTCATGCAGGCTATATATGCACAGATGTCCTCACAGGACACGCCTGAAGTCACATTTAATAAGCTCCTACTAGAATCGGAGGAGCAACTGAAGGAAGTTGAAGCACAAAAAACGCTCTCCGGCGATATTCAGCTTTTACACGGACTTTTTTATGAGTCTATCAAAAACGCCAAAATGTTCGATGAGATGATCATCAACAAGGCTGCCAACTGGGAACTCGAGCGCATTGCGTGGGTTGATCGTATCCTCATGCATATGGGAATATGCGAGATGTTGAATTTCGATGAGATTCCTATTAAGGTGACCATAAACGAATACCTTGAGCTTGCCAAGCAGTTTAGCACACCTAAAAGTTCCAAGTTCATTAACGGAATTTTGGACTCCTTACACAACGACTTCAAGCGCGACGGAAAGATCATCAAGCGAGGCAGAGGCCTTATTGATCATTCCAAGACAGAAAAATAATCAACTAAACTTTTAGTAGTAAGATTTTTTTCTATATCTTTGTTGCACATTCATTTAAAACAAAATTAAAATCAGACATGAAAAAGATTGCGATTGCACTCTTGGCCGTACTTTTGGCCGTTGGAATGACTTCTTGTGATAAGTCAAATTCACCAGAAGGTGGAGACGAGGCTGCACCTGCTACAGATGCAACTGCTGCAACTAATCCTGCCGCTACACCAGCAACTACTCCTCCGCCAGAGCCACAGAAGCCAGGATACCAGGAGAAAGCTGAGAACATGGCAGCATCTACTGCTTCATGGAACACAGAAGAGTATAACTGGGGTAAAGTAACAGATGGCGAAATTGTACGCCACACCTTTACATTTACAAACAACGGTTCTGAGCCTCTTCAGATTCAGAACGCACGCGCAAGCTGTGGTTGTACTACTCCAGCCTATTCAAAGGAGCCTATCGCTCCGGGCGAAAGTGGTGAGATCCAGGTTGAGTTTAACTCAAAAGGCCGTGTAGGTCTTCAGAACAAAACTGTTACTGTAACAGGTAACTTCGAAGGTGGTATCAACAAGACTCTCCGTATCAAAGGAGAAGTTGCTGCTGCTGAAGGTGGTAAGTAAGATCTACTACTTAGCACACAAAAAACGAGTCAACCCAATGGGTTGACTCGTTTTTTTTATGAGCGATTTTTGGTAGCTGAGTCCCGAGATCGGGAAAGCCACCTCGATCTGTGCCGTTGGCACTGTTCCCTTCGGCTCCGCTCAGGGAACGGTTGCGACGGTGGCTGAGCGGAGCCGAAGCCACCTTACCCTATCGCAGCGGCGCGCACAGTCTCCACATCTTCTACAGTCTTGGGAGCAGCTTCACCAAGTAATTGGCCGCCAGTCTCAGTGATCAGATAATCATCCTCGATGCGGATACCACCGAAATCGCGATACTCATCAATTCGATCATAGTTAAGAAAAGATTCAAATTTTCCTTCGTTGCGCCACATGTCGGTGAGTTCCGGAATAAAGTAAATTCCTGGCTCGACGGTCAGCACAAAGCCAGGCTCAAGCCTGCGGCCCAAGCGTAGATACGCCGTTCCAAACAGATCGCTTCGCGTGATTTCTTCATTATAACCGACATAGTTTTCTCCGAGGTCCTCCATGTCATGCACATCGATGCCCATCATGTGGCCTAAGCCGTGAGGGAAAAACAGAGCATGTGCGCCCGCAGCGACTGCTTCCGCAGGATCGCCTTTCATCAGACCAAGATCGGAGAGTCCCTGGGCTATCACGATTGCAGATCGGTTATGCACATCACGGTACGCAACTCCCGGTGCCAGCATATCGATGGCCGCCATCTGAGAATCCAGCACGATCTGGTACACTTCGCGCTGCTTTTGTGTAAAAGACTTACCCGTAGGAAATGTACGCGTCATGTCCCCAACATAGCGTGAAGGAATTTCTGCCCCGGTATCGACAAGGAGTAGCCTGCCTTCTTCCAGAATATTATGGTGGTGGTGGTTATGAAGTGTTTGCCCATCTACTGAACAAATGATCGGGAAAGAAAGGTCGCCATCTGCAGCAAGCGCAATCGCCCTTGCCTGTGCGGCCACTTCCGCTTCCAGCATACCTGGCTTAGTCACCTCCATCGCGCGGCGGTGCATACGCGACGTAACAGTAGTTGCCTTCTCCAACTCAGCAACCTCCTCAGCAGACTTAATCGATCGCTGCGCTACGACAGCCTTAATCAAGGTTGTTGATGCTTTTGACTTGGCGTCAGCAGGCTTGATATATAGCCAGCGCTGAAGCTCGATCATATTCTCGCCTCGATAAGGAGGAAGAAAATGAACTTCGCGTCCTTTCGTTCGGGCACTTGCAAGATGTGCTCCCAGGTTTGCATATGTATCGGTGCGGCCGACTCCTACCTGACTTGCCTGTTCGGCGATCGTAGTCTGTGGACCTGTCCACACGATATCATCCATGGTAAGCTCATCACCAAAGACGGTGACTTCCCCACTTTCGCAATCCAATATCGCACCAAGACCAGTCCGGTCGATTCCGAAATAGTACAAAAACGTACTATCCTGACGGAAGCGGTAGGTATTAGCTTTGTAGTTCATGGGAGCTTCTCCATTTCCCATTAACAAAATCAGACCTGTCTGAACGCGGTTCATTAAAGTCTGGCGGCGCTGCGTATATGTTTCTTTTGAAAAAATCATTCTTGGCTAGATTTCAATTAAGAGGCTAAAAGTACATAAATTTAGTCCTTCAAATGACATACACCTTAAGCGCTTTTTTGCTTTTTGGGTAATACCCAACGATTCATCAAAACCACACGTTAGCTCATTCGAACCGTGTTTGAAAAAAAGTCTACCAAATTTTAACACAAAACAGGTCTTAGTTTTGTTGTAATTTTGGAACACATCATTATAAATAAGGATATGCGAAATTTCTGGAACTGGACAATTATATTGGGCCTGATGCTCATTGGTAGCACTGCGCTTTCGCAGCGTAGTTATACAGAAACATCAGTATTAAGTCAGGGAACCTGGTATAAACTAGCCCTGACAAGTACAGGTGTATACAAGCTAGACCAAAGCTACTTGCAGCAGATGGGAATCAATGTGAACAATATTGATCCTCGTAACATCCAAATGTTTGGTCATGACGGAGGGATGCTCCCTCAACTCAATGGTACAGATCGTCACGACGACCTCGCAGAGATGTCGATTGAGGTTACGGGGCAAGATGATGGTAGTTTTGATAACGGCGATGCCATTCGCTTTTATGCCAGAGGCCCTCACGTCTGGAACTACAATTCAAGTAATAATTTATTTCGTCACAGCTACAACTTATATAGTGACTCTATGTATGTATTCCTTCATATAGGAAATACAGCTGGAAAGCGAGTAGCGATGGCGGCTGACCCAGGTGCTGCTACTTACAGTGTTCCTAGTTTTAGAAGTACCCGTTTTCACGAAGATGAACAGTATAATATCCTCAAATCTGGTCGCTTCTGGATGGGAGAAAAATTTGACCTTACTGTTGAGCGTAATTTTACATTCAACCTTCCTGACATAGACCCAAATGGAGCCGTACGCGTTACCATTCGTGCAGGAGCACGCTCAGGCCGAAGTACACGCATGCGCGTATCTATAAATGGTGGAGATACCGGCGATCTTCCTTTCGGATCAGTGTCAATAGATCGCTACGAAGCTCGCTTTAAACGCAATACAGCAAAAGAGTTTACTGTAGCTGCCAATAGTACAAATGGGGCTTTGAGCCTTGATCTTACTTATGATAAGTCTGGCGACCAGCTTGCTGAGGCCTGGCTAGATTGGATTGAAGTGGACTATGATCGTGCACCTAATCTCTCTGGAGAAAATGCTCGCCTGATGACATTGACTAGCGGGGTAGATAGTGGTGCTGTAGCAAGTCTAACATTCCAGAATGCATCTTCCAATTCGCAAGTTTGGGACGTAACGGAACCAACTGAGCCTAAAGCGCTTTCACTCAATGTAAGCGGTGGCACAGCAACTGCCAATATCGATGCCTCTGTACCACGTCACTTGCTTAGTTTTAGTTCAAATTTTTCCAGCCCTGCTTCATGGCGCACCGTTGCAAATCAGAATTTACACCAAAAAGAGTCCGTTGACTATCTGATCATCACACACCCGCTATTTAGGGATGCGGCTGAAAAGCTTGCGGCGATGCATGCTGAAAAGTATAACCAGACTACCAAAATCGTTTATCCTTCTCAGATTTATAATGAGTTTTCCTCCGGGACTCAGGATGTTACGGCGATCCGTGATTACATCAAGATGATCTATGATCGTTCTGGTGGCTCTCAGCCGGAGGCTGTTTGCCTGTTGGGCGACGGAACCTATGATTATAAAAATATCACCAAAGCTGAGCAGCATCGCAATTTTGTCCTCACTTATCAAAGTCGCGAGTCCGATGTCCCAACGACATCATACACCAGCGATGACTTCTTTGGTTTTATGGAAGCAAACGAGGGGAACTGGGGAGAAGGAGCAGGCTACGGACTGCGCCATGAATATGGACATACGATTGATGTGCCTATAGGGCGCTTGCCAGTAGAAACATCCGAAGAAGCCAATGATTTGGTTAACAAGCTTATCGCCTATGTAGAAAATCCGACAGAAAACTTTGGTGACTGGAGACAACGCCTGGTGCTTGTAGGAGATTATAAGGAATTGGATGGAGACCTTCATATGCGTCAGGCAGATTCATACGCGCCGATTATTCAGCAGCGTAGCCCGAACACGAATATTGACAAAATCTACCTCGATAATTATCCCTCTGAGAATACTGCCGGAGGCCTTAAGTTTCCTGATGCGCGTCGCGCTATGCTCGATCAGTTTGATCGTGGAGCGCTTTTCCTAAACTATACGGGGCACGGAGGAGAAAATGCATGGTCTAATGCAACCTTACTTTCGCTTGCTGATATCGAAGCGATGAAAAATGGCCCACGTCAGCCCTGCGTGGTGACCGCAACTTGCGAGTTTGGACGTTGGGATGATCACACATTCCGTTCAGGTGGTGAGTTGTTTTTGCTAAAAGGAGATGGCGGGGCGATTGCGATGTTTACCACAGTTCGCTTGGTATATTCTTATCCTAATAAGCAGTTGAATACAAACTTCTATAAAGAGGCGTTTACCTTCAATGAAGAAAAAGGACGCATGCCTACGGTTGGAGAGATCATGATGAAAACCAAGAACACGACCTTCCAAACCAGCGGAAACGATATTAACTCCCGTAACTTCACACTCCTGGGAGACCCTGGATTGGTCTTGGCATACCCTCGCCTCAAAGCCGCGATTACAGCAATCAATGATATTCCACTCGATCCTACTGTGCCAGACACATTGCGTTCGCTTGGGAAAATTCGTGTAGAAGGTGTCATCACGGATGATCAGGGCAATGCCTATCCTAACTTCAATGGCGACATGGCCATCACAGTTTTTGATAAGCCCAATACATATTTCGGGCGCTTGGTGCCAAGTTTTGATTTTCAGTGGCAGAACAGTCGTATATTCAATGGAAACGTGTCGGTCGTAGATGGTGCATTCTCATTTGAATTTGTTACACCATTAGATGTGTCTTACCAGGAAGGAAAAGGTAAAATCAGCCTTTACTTCCATAATGAAGAAATCGATGGCGGAGGCGCTTACGATAATCTTATTATTGGAGGAACTGCTGCCAACGTGGACCCAGACAATGAAGGACCTACAGTGCAACTGTTTATGAATGATGAATTCTGGAAAGATGGAGGCACGACTGGCCCAAGTCCATACTTGTATGCCAAGCTGTTTGACGAGAGTGGTATCAATACAGCCACAGGAGGCATTGGCCACGAACTGATCAGTTTCCTTGATGGAAATGAAGAGTCGCCAATCGTTTTGAACGAATACTATACTGCTACCCAGAATGATTACCGGGCGGGAACGGTTTATTATCAGCTAAAAGACCTTGAAGAAGGAAATCACACCCTGACCATCCGTGTCTGGGATGTAGCCAATAATCTTGCAGAAGCGAGTACCGACTTTATCGTCACTTCGGACGCTGTGCTTGCCATCACGGAAATCATGGGATTCCCTAGTCCAGGTAACCCGGCTGACGGAGACATTGGGATTGTTATAGGACACAATTTCCAGGGAAGAGAACTCGAGGCCGAGGTTCGTATCATGTCGGCCGACGGTAAACTCCTTAGGACTTTAACGAGTAGCTTTTTAGCCAATAGTTCATACTACCGTGACATCAAGTGGAACGGCGAAAGCACCGCAGGACATCCTGTTCCGGCAGGCTTGTATGTATTTGACGTTGTGCTTCGCGATCCAGCAAGCGGACGCGTAGTGCGCAAAGCAAACAAGATGGTCGTGATCCGATAGTTTGCGATAGCCTTGATAAAAAAAGCCTCCGATCAACTTTCTGATCGGAGGCTTTTTTTGTGTACTTAATCTTTTGAAAAAGATGGGCAAGCATAAAACACAAAACCCATTAACTCAAAACACAAAACTGGTCTTACTGCTGAGGCTGAATAGCAAAAGGTATTCGAAGATATTCCCAAGCAAGCTCTACGGTATTTTCTTTTCCTCGCAAAAACGCCATGCGCTCTTGTACTTCCGCTGAACGATCTGGTTTAACATTCACGCGTACGATATCCTGGTCCTTATTATATTCAAATGCGCCCCACTGATCGGGTTCAGCGTTGAAAATAATAGTCCATTGGTCGGGTTGAGGAACAGTAAAGAAAGCGTAGCGTCCAGCTGGCAAAGGTTGACCCGAGATTAAAACTGGCTTATCGACCAGAATCGTAGTTGCCTCATTCGCGCCTGTGCGCCACACGTCGTTATACTTCACCAGTTCACCCCAAACCTTACGGCCTTTTACACCAGGTGACGAATAGTCAACACGTACATAAACTCCCTGGATACTATCTTCAAAGACCTTCGGGGGGCTCGCACGGTTTGCCTTTTCATCGGTAGGCGGAGCAGTGGTTTCCTCTTTGGTTTCTTCCTGATTTTGCTCAGCTTCAGGCGAAGTGCAAGCCGTCATAGCAAGCAATATAATCAGGATAAACAACCCTGAGAATGTGATAGTCTTGTTTAGATGCATTATGTTTATCAAGCGATATAGTTAGAATTGAACCATAAAATTAACCAAAAACCACAGATGAAGCAGATTTTCTTATCAATTGCCCTGATATTGTCCGCTAATGGGCTGGTTAAAGGACAAGATACCTTCTCGATTGTTGCAGTAGATTCTGTTACAGGTGAGGTCGGAAGTGCAGGAGCATCCTGTCTGGACGGAAACGATATTGCCGGAGGAGCGGTAATTATTAGCGATCTGATCCCTGGAAAAGGAGCAATACATACCCAGAGTTTTTGGCGCGCTGGCAACCAGACCAATGCACGCAATCGCATGCTTATGGGCGAGAGCCCAGATCAAATCATGACTTGGCTAGGCAATCGATTTAATGATGTCGACCTGAATTCGTCACAGCGCCAATATGGCGCTGCCGCCTTTATGGGCACGAATTTCAGCGATCCACAGGCAGCATCTTTTACAGGTGCTAATTGCTTCGATTGGAAAGGGCATCGTGTGGGGACGTATTATGCCATTCAGGGAAATATTCTCCTCGGCCCGCAGATTATCGATTCGATGGAAGCGCATTTTTTGCGTGCAACAGGCACACTTGCCGACCGCCTTATGGAAGCACTTCAGTGATCCAATGTTCCAGGAGCAGAGTCGCGCTGCCTCCCCGAGGGTGTCTCGTCCCAGTCCGCATTTTTGCGTGTCGCCAAACCCGACAACCGCCGAGATAGCATTTACCTGGATATCAATATCGACATTACTCCTTTTGGAAAAGAGCCTATCGATTCACTTCAGGATCGCTATGATGATTGGAAAAGAACTGTCGGCTTGGAAAAAGATATTCTCACAGAAAAGGTCGAAGTATTTCCACAGCCTGCCCAGGATGAGGTTGTTTTTTATTTGGAAAAAGCCCCTGCTGGTTCCGAGTATGAGTTGACCATATTTGATGCGGTAGGGAAGCAGCTTTTTTCTCAAAAGCTTCAATCAAGACGCACAAATATCAACCTGCGATCCGTTACCGGTGGAAGCGCTGGAATCTTAATCTGGACGATAAGTAGGAAGGGAGTGAATGTAGCGAGAGGGAAGTTGGTGAAGGGGTAGAAATCGATATTTGGGGATTATGATCCCCAAAAACATCGATATTCAGGGATCATAATCCCCAAATATCAAAAAATGCGCCTTTTATCATGAAAATCATCAAACGCATATTGCGCTGGACGGGGCGGATACTCTTGCTCGCTATACTACTGGGCCTCGCTTGGTGGGGCGTTCAGTCGGCGCTTACTGCGCATCGTCAGCGCCAGGTTTCGGGGAGCATTTCCCTCGTGGCAAAAGGCGTGCAAAGCCAGTATACGGTAGGTGACTTGATCGTGCACATTGAGCAAAAGCCGTTCAGGCTTTTAGTGACGCCTGTTTCCAAACCGAATGAACCACTTTGGTCGACTGTTGCTGGCGAGAGTTTTGTGCAAGCTGGCCTGGGCAAGGCAACGATCGAAGAGCATCGGGGTTCATTTTTGATTGAAGACAAGCCCGAATGGTTTGCAGGTGATCAGGAGATCGGAGCGATCATTCCGATGGGGGATTCGCTGGCGATATCTGGTTTGCTTTCTGGTGGGAAAGAGGAGGCCTTTTTCTATCGTTTTGTGCTGACTGCGAAAGGCGCAAAAACACTCGCATTGTCCTACACGGTCGAAGAAGGCCAGGCCAATCGAATTTACCTCACCTATGCTTCCAGCGAACAAGAGCGCTTCGTGGGTTTTGGAGAGCAGTTCAGCTTTGTGAATATGAAGGGCAAGCGCTTGCCGATCTTTTGTATGGAACAAGGCATTGGAAGAGGCATGCAGCCGTTGACGGGGATCGTCGATCTGGTGGCAAAGTCGGGCGGCGACTGGCATACCAGCTATGCAGGAGTGCCCTTCTATTTGTCCAATCACAAACGCTCTTTTTTTCTAGAAAATTCAGCCTATAGTGTGTTTGACTTGCGAAAAGACAAGCGCGTCCAGGTCAAGCTTTTCACCCCACAAAACCAAGCACTGCGCGCCCGCATTCAGCACGGCGATCCACAGTCACTCATCCGCCAGCACACGGCCGATGTCGGCCGCATGAAACCGCTTCCAGATTGGACGCAGCGTGGCGCGATTGTCGGGATGCAAGGCGGCTCCTCCAAGTTTCAGCAAGTTCATCAGTCGCTTAGCGACGCGAAGGTTCCGCTTGCCGGATATTGGCTACAGGACTGGGTAGGGCAGCGCAAAACATCGTTTGGGAAGCAGTTATGGTGGAACTGGGAACTCGACGAAGATCGCTATCCTGGCTGGGGTGTGTTGCGCGACGCATTGGCGCATGACAGTATCTTTTTGCTGGGATATGTGAATCCGTTTTTGGTGGATGTCGATGAAAAAGCGAATGCTAAACGGAACTTATTTAAAGAGGCACTTTCCGCAGGCTATTTGGTACAAAACAAAAGCGGTGAGCCTTACCTGATTCCGAATACGAGCTTCTCAGCCGGACTCGTAGACCTCACAAATTCTTGCGCTCGCGACTGGCTCAAGGCCGCCATCAAAGCGGAAATGATCGAGCAAGGCATACGCGGCTGGATGGCCGATTTTGGTGAAGCATTGCCTTATGATGCGGTCCTCCACGATGGCAGCGATCCAGCGCTGTACCACAATCGTTATCCCGAAACCTGGGCCGCGCTCAACCGCGAAATTGTAGACGAAGACAGCAGCCGCGAGTTGATGTTTTTCAGTCGGGCGGGTTATAGCAAAAGTCCGGCTTATAGTAGCTTGTTCTGGCTGGGTGATCAAATGGTTACCTGGGATAAACACGACGGCCTTCAAAGCGCCGTGACGGGCCTGCTCAGTGGTGGCCTCACAGGTTACGCCCTCAATCACAGTGACATCGGTGGTTACACGACGCTGAAACGTGGGCCGCTGGCTTACACGCGCGACCACGAACTGCTCCTCCGCTGGATGGAGTTTTCGGCCTTTACGGCATTATTTCGTAGCCACGAGGGCAATCAGCCCGAACTCAATATCCAGGCTTATACTGATAGCATCACGCGCGAACACTTTGCGCTTACGGCTGGCTGGTTCGCTAAGCTAGCACCTTATCGCAAGGCGCTCATGCAGGAGGCCGCGCAAAGCGGTATGCCGCTGGCTCGTCATTGCCTGCTTCATTATCCTCAGGATAAGTCGCTATGGGATATGGTCGCCAGCCAGTTTTTGCTAGGCGCGGACTTGCTAGTTGTGCCAGTGATGGCGCCTGATGCTACGGAGGTAAAGGCTTGTATTCCCGGTGGAAACTGGGAGCATATTTGGACTGGAAAAACCTATTCAGTAACAGGAAACTGTAAGGAGGTTACGGTCGCCGCTCCTATGGGGCAGCCAGGGTTATTTATTCGAAAAGGAAGCGAGTGGGAAGGGTTTCTAAGAAAGTGTTTTACTGATGAATGATGGACGATGAGCGATTATTGATTTTATGTAAATTGTTCATCGTTAAATTGCCCATCATCAAATCAACACACCATCAAATCAGCTAATCAATCTCATGGCTTTACTTGATATTTTTCGCCCACACAAAAAGCTCATCTGGAAGCAGTTTGCAGCACGTTTTGATGCAGACTTTATTCCAGGAAAAGGGCTCCGTCGCAGTGATACGATTCGGGCTTATCATGAAAATTGGGAGATTTATTTTAGTGTTGAAAAACGCGGAAAGCGGCGGTTTACGCGCATTCGCGCTCCATTTGTGAATCGTGATAGTTTTCGGTTTGCCGTTAGGCGAGAGCATATTCTGAGTGGTTTGGGCAAGGTGATGGGCATGCAGGACGTGATCGTGGGGCATTCGGCTTTTGACAAAAGCTATGTCGTTCAGGGCAATGACGAACGCAAGCTCAAAGACTTCTTCGACAACGAACTGATTCGACACTTGCTTCGCTTTCAGCATAGCGGTTCGCTTGAGATCAGGCTGGACGATAGCTGGAGTCATGATCCGTTTAGTGAGGGTGTAAGCGAATTACTTTTTGAAATTCCTGAGGTCATCACGAACCTTCAGCAGATGGAAGATGCATATAACCTATTTGCAGAAGTACTCGACCACCTGTGCGTCATTGGCTCGGCATATAAGGACCCGGTGTAGGAGCATCAAAAAAATGTCCAGGCCAAAAAGACCTGGACACTCAGCCCTCAATGCGCCTTGAACAATCAGGCTGATCCCAATGCTATGAGAACAACATTTAAGGGGTTATCACCGATGCTTAGAACGATAGCTAAGGTCGCCTTAAACAACCTGTACCTCAAGTACAGTTTTTAAGAAAAATACCATTCCGTCAAAAAAACGCCCGAACCATAAGGCTCAGGCGTTGCTACAGGTGTGAACGTTATAAACACACTAGTACTTAATCAACTTGTGAGTCTCTACGTTGCCCTCTGATTGTATGCGTACAATATAAATTCCCGCAGGCCAGTCATATGTCTCGATGCGTTTTGCATCAGTGGTGATGGCTTGCTCCTTATAGATGCTCACACCTTGCAAATTGGTGATGACCATCGAAAGCGATTCCACGCTTTCGCGGTCAAATTTTATCGCAAGCATATCGGAGAATGGATTAGGACTCATGCTTGCTAAGCTACTTATAAGCTTGTTTTTCGCTCTCCGTGTATTTCCATCATACACTTCACAGTCCTGAACGCTACCATCTTCTTCTTCAGAATATAGAATGTATTCCAATTCCTGAACCATATGATTTGTGTAATCGACTTCATCTACAGGGCCTCCTTCTTCGCCGCCTCGTAGATATTGTTTAGAAATATTACACGCAAGGTCTTTGTTAGCAACGAGACAATAACGAACGAAATAGAAGGCCGTGTCTTGGGTATTTCCATATCCGCAATGATCAATGACAGGCCCATAAAGAATATCGTCTTCGACAATTACAACGCCTCCATAGACATTTGCATGTACGATTGTATCATGCTCTATAATACCTCCTCGACGAATCATCTTGATATCAAACGTTTCAATAGGTCCTGTAGGATTCGCGCGTGGAAACATTGCAGAGCTTGGAACGGGGCTAGCAAATTTTTGGGTTTTTGAGCTAAAAATCGTTGAATACGTGAGATAAATAGAATCTATACCAAAGGTATTGTTCCAATTTAGCTGGACTTTTGCAGAATCAATATTGCTAATAGCAAGATTGATGGAGGTTTGAGCGTGAAGACGGTTAGCACTGGCAAGGCAGCCAATAAGTGCAAGGCAAATAATAATTGTTCTTTTCATAGCTTTGAGAAACATTTAAAGAATAAAACAGGACGAAGCATCCTGAAAGCAAAGAATGCATCTTTATCATGGGGGTTCAAGTACAAAAAAGCAAAAAAATACACCGAAGGGTATTATGAAGAATCACCGCGTCTTTGATTTTCTCCAAAATTTCACACCTGAAGACTGTAACCGGTTTCTGAAATTCTTGCAGTCTCCCTACTTTAATGGCTCTCCAAAAGTCTACAATTTGGGGAAATGCATGCTCCAGTTTTATCCCGATTTTAATGACAAAAATCTCACAGAAGAAACCTTACACGCTTCCTTTAGTGAAGGCGGAGCATTTAATCGACATGAACTGACGCGTTATCTGTCGAAGCTCTATAGTTTGTTAGAAAAATTTGTCGTTACTGAATCCTTTTGGAGTTTTCCTTATATGCCCGGCCACTTGCTTTCAGAGTATTATTTCCAGGCAAAAAATGAGTCTGCATTTCTCAAATCTCAAAAGCGTTATAATAAAGATTTAGACAAGCTTCCACATGAAGAAAGTGCTCGGTATTTTTATTCGTATTTGGACAAAAAACTAGCCTACAACCATCTGATTCAACGTAATGCGCACGAAGCAGCGATCAACATGTTTCGTGACTCGTTGGACGAGCTTGATAATTACTATGCCATTGAAGTATTGCAAGCTGCAGCTGTTAGGGCGTATCATCGTAGGCCAAACACACCTTGGGCTGAAATCCGCATGCTCAATACGATCAAAGGTCAGGTGCAGGAAAACTGGGAAACAGCACCTCCACTCGTTCGCCTTTGGTATTGTGCATATCGTCTCTTGGAGGAGCCTGGCTCACTCGACTATTATCAAGCACTTAAAAGTGAGCTTCGCCTCCAAATAAAACACATCCCTCCACTCGAAGGGCGCAACTTTACCGCGTTTTTAAATCGAGGCCTAAAAGCTCAGCCTGACATGAATCGCCTACGGTATGGCGCCGAATTGTTTGAGTTATACCTCATGGAAGTGCAGGAGGGCTGGATATTTGCCAATAATATTATTCCGCATAATAGTCTCAATAATATCATCTCTGTTGCGCTGGGGCAAGGTAAAATTGACTGGGCTGAAAAGTTCCTCCACGACTCTGCTGAGTATCTGATTCCTGAATACAGAGAGAATATTTTCCAGTATAATCTGGCGAGTATCGCCTTCGCACGAAAAGATTTTTCAAAGGCTTTAAGCCTCGTAGCCACCATCGCATTTCAGGATGCTTCGCTTACCCTAAGAGTAAAGCGACTCCAGCTCAAAGCATATTATGAACTCCAAGATGAAGAAATGCTCATCACCAATACACACGCATTCCGCATCTATGTATTGAGGCTCCCTGACAAGCAGCACTATCTCAAACCTGCAAATGAGCTTTTTCTCAAAACCCTCAAAATGTTGATCCGGCTTAGAGAAAAAGGCGGAGAAACTTTTGCTGATTTCTCCGATTTTTTAGAACAAAACCCCCAGATGGTAGAGTATGAGTGGTTTTTAGAAAAAGGGGAGCAATTGGTATCTTAGTACCTCATGAAATACCTCACCCTTCTGTTACTTGCTTTTTTACTCTGTGCCTGCGGCGGAGCCACCGATGAAGAATTACTAGCCAAAGACCAAAAGGCGCTGGAGTCAAGTCTGGATTCCTATAAGGTCAACAGTTACCGTTTTGCCAAAATCGGACTGCGCGCCTCCATCGCCGAAGAAGGCATAGTACCGCCAGAAGTAACCGAAGGATTGCAACGCGTTTCCAGGGCCATCGGAAGCTACAGCGGAAGGCAGGAAGAACTCGGCTTGGCCGATTATCTGAAGCTCTATCGGGATTATAAGGCTATGGAGAGTTTTGTCCAGGAAACAGACGAAGACATCTTCCCGACTTTGCAGGAAGCCGTTCGGGTTATGAATCTCGATTCCGGGGAAACGGCAGCTCCGCTTATGAAAGGAGATGAGAAGCTCGTCGCCCAAAATGCGGAGCATGCGGTTCTAAGTGCATTGTCTATTGTAAGTCAAAGCCTTGGGGAGGAAATCGCACTCTATGAATGCTATAAGACTAAACCAGAGTTGCTGCCTGCTGATGAGTCACGTGCTTTGATTCAGTTTTTTCGCGGCTTTCTGTTTTTAGAAAAAAAGCTGTTATATCTATCACAGGAAGAATTTAGCAGCAATATCGCATGGCTTGACGAGCAGCAGATCGATCTCAATTTGACGAAAAAAGTACTCGGGCAAGGCAGGCTAAATAATGAGCAAGCGCAGGTCAGCTTTCATGGCATGAATCACTTGCTTCGCGGTATTGATCGCCTGATGATGGAGCGAGACATCGACCACGAGCGAGCCCTGGAGGACTTTGAAGCCTTTTTGGAAGATGCGCACGCACTTGGTTTGGAGAATGAATTGGTCTGGTCGGTGGAGGTCTACCTGTATATCCACAAAGGCGAACAAGAAAAAACAATCGCTTCGCTTCGTAAGCTCCGCACAAGCCCTTTGCTGACTAAGCGAGAGATAAAAAGCATAGACGAATCTATCGCCTATCTTGAATCTCGCGATGCGGGCGAAGCCCTTACGGGCGTATATGACAAGACTTTTTTAGCAAAAACCGCCTTTACCTACATCAGGGCTTTGCTTCGCGAAGTCGACTGGAAAAAGATCATGAAGGAAAATGGAGTTCCCTATACCGACGAGCTTTTTGGCACTTTTGAACAAGCCTCAAAAGTCGTCTCCAACATCCGCAAAAACGCTACTGGAGACGCAATTAAGGAAGAAGGCAAGGAGATTTGGGATAAAACAAAAGGCTTGTTGGACTAACAGGTGTTACCACGATTGAGCTGCACAACCTCTGTCAGAGCTTACAGTATAGTGGTTATAGCTCTGACAGAGGTAAGCAGCTTATACAAAACCATCGGTGATAGTTATTAATGATAAGGCATTTTTCATGAAACGCAAGCTCCTCTATTTCGCCTTTTTTATACTGGTTCTTTACCTGGGACGAGGGATGCTATTCAGGGCTTTGGTTTCGTACCAAACCACAGGTGAAAGAGCCGTGCGGTCCATGACGGATATTGACATAAAGGAAACAAACCTCCCGACAGACCAAAGCCTGAGCTTTGTCGCCGACAAGCTCAGCTTCTACACCGGTCCATGCAATCCTGACCCCAATGTATCTATCCAAACAGGTCAGGCAAACTGCGTAGGCTATGCCGCAATGTATGCTTCGCTTATGGCTGCCCATCCTGATTATAAGGTAAAGCATTGTGTAGGCAAAATATATGTTTTGGGCATGGATGTACATCAGCTATTTGATCATCCTTTTTTCCATGATCATGATTTTAACCAAATTATCTATCGAACGACTGGTAAGATCATGCTGGTAGACCCTTCTGTGTATGATATGCTGGGGGTTGTAGAGGTAAGGGCAAAGTGATTCTCTTTTTTGACTAAAAGACAAATGGTATTTTTGGTGTCATAATTACACCAACCATGAAAGTACTCCTACCCATCCTAGGGAGCATTTTTCTCATCGGCATTTTTCTATTCACTGGCTGCAAGGCTGAATTAGAAAAAATTCCACTAGAGGGAGATGAGTTCCCAATGAGTAAAACTCCCATGTTTTACATTGCTAAGAATCAAATTTACCGATCTTCGATAGACGGCGGCTTGCGCTTTTTCTGGTATGGAGAAGACACCCTTACCAGACGCAGGATGCCTCGGCTCAATTACCAACGGACCAGATTGGCTATTTTGGAGGGAGAGCCAGCGTCTCTTGTTATTTTGGATATGGAAGGAAATAAGATAGACCAGGTGGCAGGGTATCCAGACGTGACAGAGATGGCCTGGTCAACAAATGGGGAATCATTATTTATCGTACAAACTCAACATGGAGATCATGCTCCTATTGAACAGAGCTTTCATTTTTGGGGAGAGCCATTTGATTTACCTTTTAATGTTCAGCGTTTTACCTCCGATCCAGACCTGCGTTGTGACGGTATAACCTTTGGTCCCGATAGCAGTGTCATGTGGGGAGAATGGCGAGACCTTCGCACTGTCAATCGCAGAACTCACCTGTATTATCGCAAAGGGCAGCGTCGTTTGAGCCGGGAAATCGTGTACAATTTTGATCGAGTCGAGCGCATATCCTATTCCCGAACAGGTGAAGATGTGATTATCGCATTGCGATTCCTGTATAGCACGTTCGAACGGGAGAACATCATTCGCTTTTCAACTTCCCAGGATGCAATTTATGGGGTACGCGAAATCGGTGGACGCGATGCCGTGATCTATCCCGACGGTACGGGTTATGTTACTTCGGGGTACACTTCCAAAGATGAGAAAAGGAATTTTAGTGTTTCACGAAACGAATACACCCAATTTAATGGCACGCCTAGAACAAGTGTCACCCAGAGTTACTATACATATCCCATCGAAATAGAGCTAAAATAACATACCATGAAGCACTGTAAATACCTCTTGATTCACTTGTTTTTAGGAGCTTTATGTGGTCTTCCGGCCTTCGGCCAATTTGACTCGACCTATGTCCCGCTGCGATATTCTGGAAAGGTGCCTGCTGTTTTTCGCGAAACAAGTAAACAAACACTAAAGCGCGACCTGGACAAGGTTCAAGCCGAAGGAGAACTTACCGAAGCTGAAAGCCGCGAATACCTAATTACCTCAAATTTTGCCATCCGCCAGACTTTCATGAGTGGGCAGGTCTACTTTAATGAGGGCTTAACCCAATATTTGAACCGTCTCGCTACCAACATCACTAAGCATAACCCCAAGTATACTGGTGGCCTAAACCTCTATACTACCAAGTTTGCCGTACCGAATGCCGCTGCATGGCGTAACGGGATTATCATGTTCAATATCGGCTTGTTGGCTAAACTCGAAACAGAGTCGCAAGCGGCCTTTATCCTCGCCCATGAGATGGCCCACATCCAAGAACAGCATGGCCTCCAGAAGTACAGTCGAGCAGCGAAGGCAAACCGGGTCAAGGTCAAGAAGGACAAGAAAAGCAGACGTGGAAAAGCCTTTGGTAGAGGGGCACTCGATATGGAGCGGCTTTTTAAGGAATACCGCTATAGTCGCAAGTATGAGCTGGAAGCCGATCTTCTGGGCTTTGAATATTTAAAGAATACTGAATACCGCTCTTCAGATGCTTTGGCAGCGCTTATACTACTCAAAGATATAGACAGAGACCAGTATGTTACTTTGCCAGCAGATGCGCTGTACTTTCCCGATTTATTGAGGGAGCCCGGAAAGGATTCCATCAAGAAAGCGAGACTGGCTAAGCGTAAGAAACCTAGACGCAAACGCCTCAATAGACGAGAATTACGCATGCTTGATAGCTTGAGAACTCATCCAAGTATCGACTATCGGGTGAAGAGGTTGAAGCGAAGCCTTCCAGAGGAAGATCTCGGAAAGAGTTTCTTGACGCAGCCTACCGAGTTTATGTATTATCGCAATATCGCTCGATTTGAAGTGATACGGTCCCACTTTGAAAACTTCAATTACCATCGGGCGCTGTACGAATCGCTTCAAATGCTTCAGGAGTACCCAGGAAATGAATACCTGGAGCTTATGACGTGCAGAAGTGCATATTGGTATTCATTTCTGGAAGAGCAATACCCTGGCAGCCAGTTTCTTCCTGATACCACACACCTCACAGGTCAGCAATACGCCAAGTTCGTTGGCATTTTTCATGACCGTTCCGATAATCGCATATCTGACTGGTGTTTGTCATTGATCAAATTTTATGCTTCTAAAAACGCCTCAACTCCTGCATTTGTGCTGCTGGAAGCACAAGCTGAGGAAGCCTTTGGAGAAGTAGTGAATGCCTTGGTTAAGTACAAAGAGGCCTTGCCTTTATTGAAGGAGACTCACGGACGGTATATAAAAAACAAGCTGAATACATTATGATAAACAAGCTTATTTTCATCCTGGCGGCCATTCTGCTATGCACGGGCTGCGCGGGTTCAGTCTATATTCAGCGAAGTGTAAATCACCTGAAACAAGGTGATCCTATTACCCGAATAGCCTGCCTTGATCCAGGCTTTTATTATGCAAATGGAGTCTCAAATTCGGCCTTTATTCAAGCTTCCAGAGAACACAAGGAACGATTTATTCAGCATTTGGAGACAGCAGCTGGCAGCAATGAGATAAAACTGGACATCATCGATACCGAAACGATTACAGAGCGAGACCTTGAATATTTCAACACGCTTGCGCCCCTTAGGCAGCATATGATATTGATGAACTTCTTGCAACGGCCTGTCGGGCAGGTTAATGTCAAACAGCGCAAATTTCATGAGCCGAATAGTGACTACGTCGAGCAGCTTCCGGTGATTGATGCGGAGTTTGCGCATATTAGTGAAAGTCTGGGGACGCCATTTGTAGGTGCTCAGATGATTATCATCGATAACCGAAGAGGTAAAAAACCAAGAAAAGGCCACGCTACCTTTTTGAACATTGTCGTAAATGTTGAAACGGGGGAAACCGTATTCCGAGAAATCAGAGAAATTCAAGGCTTTCCAGGCAATACACGCTTGGCCTCTATTTTATATGACAGCTTCCGATCCCTGAATAATAATCCCAACTACAACACAGAAACCGATGAATAAGATCTTTATACTTGTCCTCTCCTGCATGCTAGGCTTACCTGGGCTGTCACACGGTCAGGTGTCAGGCTTTTTAGGAAAGCGACTTATGCTCAAAACCGATGCCGTGCTTTGGAGTCTGGATCGCGATATCAATATATCTGCTGAATTGGTAGTTAATCGAGGGATGACACTTGAACTTGGCTACAGAAAGTTTGCTCATTCGTTTGATAATTTTCAGAATATAAAGGTTAGTAATCTAGGTTGGGGAACCTGGCACCATTATACAAGGCTATACCCAGATCTGGCTTTTTTGTATATAAATGAAACAGGTAAAATTCATTCTCACGATTTTACGCTAAGGGGCAAACTGTTTGCAATCGGAGCGATGCAAGCACCATACGGAGCATATATTTTTGCTTCTGTTGGAGTAGGGCAAGGCGGCCTTTCTGGAGCAAGAATTGATCGTGTTTATGAAGAGGGAAACGGTATTTATGCAAATCCCTACCGCTATAAGATCAAAAACTTGACTCAGATACTCGGAGGTACTGGTTTTGGATTTCAGTATGTCATAAAAAAGAAGGTCGTTCTTGATGCTGGCTTTAGTTTCGACTTTCGCTATTTTGTAATGCCACTTGAATATAAACTCTTGCTTCCTTATACGATTTCAGATGTGGCCAGCCATATCGATTTCACCGAAAGCCATGGATGGGCTGTAAAGTTTGATGGAGTAGAAAGCGTATATGGGCTCTCTGGTTTTCTAAAATTGGGCGTCTTCATTTTTTAGAAAAAAGAGCCTTTAATCAAAATATGACTTAGTCCTTTACCCAAAACCCTGAGTAAAGTCATATTCGCTTTCACTCCCTTCGATATACATTATTGCAAACAAAGCCGTTACTTTGCAGTCTCATATCTGAGAAAGCTAATATCTTATGGATACTAAACCGATCTACACATATGAAATGATCCAGGCGATGGAGTTGCCTCCGATCATTCTCTTCGCCATTCCGGCGATGCTCGCACTCGTGCTGCTAGAGTGGTATCTCTCATATCGCGAAAACAAAGAAGCATACGAAGGCAAGGACTTCTGGGCTTGTGTCGTGGTAGGAGTAGGCGTTATCGCCAGTTCTGCACTCGTCAAAGTCTTGACTTTTGCTGTCATTCTCTATTTCTACAACATCGTTCCTTGGTACATCGGCCAAAGCTGGTGGGGCTGGATACTGTGTTTTATAACCGTTGATTTCTTTCGATACTGGGCACACCGCGTATCGCACGAGCAGCGCATTTGGTGGGCGACACACGTGCCACACCATAGCTCACAGAGTTATAATTTCTCTGTAACCTTCCGCCTTAGCTGGACCCAGCACGTCAAGATTATCTTCTTTATTCCGATCGCATTGATGGGTTTTGATCCATTTATGTTCTTTATCTGTAACCAAATTGCCGTTTTATACCAATTCTGGCTTCATACAGAACTGATCAACCGGGTACACCCAATCATCGAATACATCTTTGTGACACCTTCGCACCACCGCGTGCACCACGGTGTAAACGAAAAATATCTCGACCGCAATTATGGATCAGCGATGATCATCTGGGACCGCATCTTTGGTACGTTCCAGGGTGAAGAAGAGACACCTACGTATGGCATTACCGTACCAGTAGATTCATACAATCCTGTCTATATTATCTTCCATGAGTTCTCGGCCTGGTGCCAGGACATCGTGCGTGTCCGCAGTCTTAAAGAAGCCTGGAAAGTAACCTTTGGAAGCCCAGGCGACGCCAAAGATTGGCGCGACGAATACGAAGCTAAACATGGCAAAATCCAGCCTACCGCCATTGAGCGTGGTTGGGCAAAGGGCGTGCAAAGCTTTAAGGCCTGGCGCAAGCAGAAAGCAGCTTAATGACTGCCGTGCCTTCGGCGTAAACAGATTGCTTTTTTAATCGCTAATTGAATAGCCGTACTTCCAAAGATGGATTTACAAGCATTCGATTAGCGATTTTTTATTTTACGGATAAAACGGCAGTGATCGAGTATGCGTATAGCCGGATTTCATAAGCGCATAAGTTCGTCGCGCAAGCGTTATGGCTACAACGCGCGAAAAGACCAGTAATACGCTTTTGATAAGTGAGCCAACACACTTTCAAATTGCAGTAAAACCTGGGCTGAAATCAGGCGTTTGGTATCTTATCCTGTATCTTTAAGATGTTGCCTTCTTGCAGGCTGACAGCCAAAGACACTATCAATTACCTTTTACCTTAAATTTTTACACATGTTAAAAAGAGCGACTATTACACTGCTTCTATTATGGGGAGCGATGGGTATTTTTGCCCAAAACAGTAGTAACCTTATTATCTATTCGAGTGGAGGCGAAAAGTTCCACGTCGTCCTCAATGGCGTTCGTCAGAATAGCCAGGCTGAGACCAATGTTAAAATTACAGACCTGAACGCTCCTAACTACGAGGCGCTTATTCAGTTCCAAAACACTGCACTCGGAGAGATTACCAAGAACCTGATGATGCCTGAGTCATCCAGCGAAGTCACCATGCGCGTGATTAAAAACAAAAAAGGAAGGTACGTACTGCGTTACTTCAGTGAGGTTGCGATCAATGATGCGCCGCCACCATCGACCGGGCAGTACATCATCGAGTATGCCGCCGTTCCTCGCCCGATGGCCGAGCCTGTAGAGCATACACACTCAGAGACAACCACGACCACGACCGTCACGACAACCAATGGCGATGACGACGAGCCGATGGGTTCGGGTGGTAGCTTGAACGTGACCATCGGCGGAACCTCAGTAGGTATCGACGTGGATATCAAAGATGCCGACATCACGGTGGATGCCGATGGTAATGTCGTGAGGACATCATCGTCGTCGTCTTCTACCACAACGACGACAACCACCACGACTACGACTTCTTCATCAAGCGGCAGTCATCACGATCGCTATGACGACGATGTGGACGTCGTAAATGAGCCTTCCCAGAGTTATTATGACATGCCAGGCTACTCTGGCCCTCGCGGTTGCGACTGGCCGATGGAAGACGCCGCTTTCAACGAAGCAAAAAGCACTATCGAGTCTCAGACCTTCGAAGATAGCAAGCTTCGCATCGCCAAGCAGATCATCAAGAGCAACTGCCTACGCGCCGATCAGGTACGCGACTTCATGAAGCTTTTTGAGTACGAAAGTACCCGCCTGGAATTCGCTAAGTACGCCTACAACCACACCTTCGATCAAGGCAATTACTTCAAAGTAAACACCGCCTTCGAATACGAAAGCAGCATCGAAGAACTCGACGAGCATGTGGTGAATTAGCGCTGAAGGCGCTAGTTCTGCAAGCTGAAATCAGCATTTTCCAATCTGATTTCGCTCAAAAAGAAACCCCGCCCTTGAGCTTAAGCTCAGGACGGGGTTTCTTCATTCTAATTATTTTATCCTCAATTCTGAAAAAAAGATCAAACAGCGAAGATCAAGAATCGAGTAGCAAGGACCCTTCCTACTCCACCAACCTCATCTCATCCACCAAATACCCGGCGCCAGCATAATGCTCGATCACCCATAGCACGTAGCGGATATCGACGGAGATGTTGCGGCAAAGGCGGCGGTCGTAGTTGATGTCGCTCATGGTGCCGTCCCAGCCGCGGTCAAAGTTGAGGCCGATCAGGTGTCCTTCTGCGTCGATGACGGGGCTGCCTGAGTTGCCACCGGAGGTATGGTTGGAAGCTACAAAGCAGGTCCATAGTTTGCCGTCCTGCGCATAGCGCCCGTAGGTGCGATCCTTGAGGAGCTTCTCCAGTTTGTCAGAGATCACATAGTCTTCGATATTTTCATTACTCGCTTTTTCGAGGATGCCGTCTACTGTGGTAAATGGCAGGTAGCGCACACCGTTGTCAGGCGTGTAGCCTTCCATTTTGCCATAAGATAAACGCAACGTAAAGTTGGCATCAGGGAAAAAACGCTTGTCATCAAATACCTCGCGCTGCGCTTGCATGTACTCGCGGTGAAGGGCATCGATTTCAGCTTCTACAACAGAAAGGTCAAGGCTCACGTCTTTGCGATACCAGCCCAGTAGGTCAAGGCCGATGTTGAGAATCGGGTCCTTGCGGAGCCACTTGGACTTCTCTTTTGAAGCCGCCTTGTCCAGTGCAGCTTCGAAGCGGGCACGATTCACGAGGAAGGATTCCTCACGAGCGTTATCAGCAAAAGCCTGGAGGTCACCGTCATACTTATCGTAGGCTTCGGCAAGCGAGGCAGGCCATTCGCTACGTGCGATATTGGCACAAAACTGCGTCAACATGGCTCCCATGACGCCCATATCGACGCGGGCGTCGTAATTCTTGAAATAGCCGTTGAGCTGACCTTTGCGCTTTTTCGCTTCTTCTTCAAAAGAACCGATACGCGTCTTCATGTCTTCATTTCCTTCCAGTGCGAGCAGCAGCGGCTCAACCATACGCGCCTGGCGTATCGCCTCGACCGACCAGATCGCTTCAAAGAAATATACTTCACGGCGGTGGACAGGAATAAGCTTTTCGTAAGCCGTTTTATAATCACTCAAAATCGTACCGTAAGCATTCTTCCACTTTGGATTATTGTTGATGCGCTCAGTGAATTCAGCTTCATAGTCAAGCTTCTTTTGCACTGCCTTGGTGCGCTTTAGACCGCGAATCGCGCCGATCCATTTTTTCCAGCCATTACTAACGCCCTTTGCCTTACTTGAATACTTGATACGAATCGTATCGTTGCCGCGCATCCAATCCTTCATGATGTCCAGAATCTCGGTACGGAGATCAACACGTGTAGGGAAATTGCGCTCTAATTCATGCTCCACCGCGTAAGAAGGAAGGTACTGCTCGGTGCGCGCTGGGAAGCCATAGACCATAGTAAAATCGCCTTCTTCTTTTGACTTCAGCGAAACAGGCAGGCTGTGGCGCGGCTTGAGCGGAATGTTGTTTTCGGAATATTCGGCTGGTTTGCCGTCAGGGCCGCTATACACGCGGAAGAGCGAGAAATCCCCGGTGTGGCGTGGCCAGATCCAGTTGTCGGTATCACCACCAAAGTTGCCGATCTCAGAAGGAGGAGCACCTACCAGACGTACGTCTTTGAAAATCTCAAGGACGAACATATAGTATTCGTTACCCTGGTAGAAAGGCTTGATTTCGGCTTCGTAGTGCGTGCCGTTTGTAGCTTCCTGACCGATAGCGCGAATATTGGCTGCAGTAATCTGGTTACGCGCTGGCTCGCTCATGTCGTCGCTGACGCCGGCCAATACCTGGCTGGTTACGTCTTCCATACGCACGATAAATGTCACGGTAAGGCCTGCGTTTTTGAGTTCTTCGGAGCGATTCATTGCCCAGAATCCGTCGGTGAGATAGTCGTTATCCACAGAGCTATGAGACTGGATCGTACCGTAACCACAGTGATGGTTCGTGAGCAGGAGCCCGTCCTCGGAGATGATTTCTCCGGTACAGCCGCGTCCAAACTTCACGATCGCATCTTTCAGACTGGAATTGTTGACACTGTAGATATCTTCAGCAGTGAGCTTGAGGCCCATGGTCTGCATCTCATCTTCGTTGAGTTGCTCCAAAAGCATCGGTATCCACATGCCGCCACCGGCGTTGGCAGGGATGGCAATCAGGCTGGTAAGGAGGAGGAGAGAAGCGAACAGTAACGTGCGCAATAATCGCATAGCGGTTTGATTGATTATAGTAAGGGGAAATTTGGTACGCAATATTACAAAACCGCAACGTGACTTTTGGCCTTAGTACCCCAAAATGTAGGGTGCTTCTTATAAAATATGATGTCGTATTTCGTATGTAGTATCTCGTATTTCTACCGTGTCTTTCACCCTTTTGATAGAGATGCTAACTCAGAAATGGCATTCATGGACATCAATGTATCTGATTAATATTTTTATTAAAAAAAGCCTGGCCTCGATGTCCTGAATTTGAAATAAGCGCCAGGAAAATCAGTAATTTTCCGGCCTATGGCTGAACTCACTTCCGAGCGTCGATTGCAAAATATCCGAAAAGCAACAAGCCTTTTTTTGCTACTGGGGGTCACCTTGTCCTATCCGCTGTGGCTCAGTGCCGGTCGGAGTTTTCCTGTTTTGCCCGTAATCGAATCGCTGCCTATAATCGGAAGTCCCTTTGACTTTTTGCTGTTAGGAGGCCTAGTATTGGGGGTTGTTTGGGTGTTTTTTTCAAAAAGGCCAGCGGCTATCTGGGCATTACTAGGACTGCTTCTTTTACTTCTGATCCAGGACTACATGCGCTGGCAACCTTGGGTGTATGTGTACATATTATTGCTTTTACCTTTTGTCCTGAAAAATAAAAGCGGCTACCTAAACTATGTCATCATATTGCTGGCTGGCATCTATGTGTGGAGCGGCATCCATAAACTCAATCCCAATTTTGTCGAATTGACATTTAGCGATATACTCACAACCCTTTTTCAAATAAAAAGCCCCGAAACGCTCAGGCAGCTCCAACCACTGGGCTATCTCATTCCAGTGCTTGAAATAGCGATGGGCATATGCTTACTCTTTCCTCGTTTGCGCAATATTGGCGTGTATCTGGTGTTGCTGAGTCATAGCTTCATTCTGCTGTACCTCAGCCCTTTTGGTACCAATTATAATATCGTGGTATATCCCTGGAATGTCGCGATGATGGTGGTCGTGTGGCTGGCTTGTTATAAAAATGATATCCAAATCATCACTGTACCAAAAGGCTGGAGCATTGCAGGCGTTATGCTTGTTTGGGTAATGCCGGCGCTCAATCTGGCAGGCGCCTGGGATCACTATCCTTCTTTTTCATTGTATGCAGACAAAATTCACGAATTCTATATCGCTGTTGAGGAAAAAGAAGTGGGGAAACTACCCGTTTCATCACGGCGCTATTTTGTTCAAATAGCAGGTATGCAAGGCGGCGAAGTCATCGACATTAATGCCTGGTCCATGGGCGAACTCAACGTGCCCTTCTATCCTGAAACACGCGTTTTCAAGCAATTGACAAAGCCGTTTTGTACATTAAAAATCCCAGAGGATAAGCTGGTTTTCATCGAATTTGAAAAGCCGATGAGTAAGGGTGTTTTTACAAGTTGGGGTTGTATAAATGAATGATAAACGATTAATAATTATAGTCATGAATCATCAAATCGTTCATTATCAAATCATCAAATTGGGATTTCCCAATTCCAGCGATTGAGCGTCGCCATCTGCTCATGTGCAGTGAGGTCGTGCATGACTGGACAGACACTTACATAGCCTTCATTTATAGCATATTGGTCGGTATCGACGCCTTTATCCTGAAGCTCAAATCGGCCAGTAAGCCAATAATAAGGACGATCAAAAGGATCGACACGTTCATCAAATTCCTCGATCCAGCGACCTTCGGCCTGACGCGTAACGCGGATGCCCTTGATGTTCTCCAAAGGCTCATGTGGAATATTTACATTGAGGCAATGGCCGGGAGCCAATGGGCGGTTTAGTGCTTCTTCCAGCACGCGGCGAACGATCACCTTCGACGGTTCCATGTCAGACTCGTGGCTGAAGTTGCAGAGCGAAAAGCCGATGGCTGGGATGCCCTGGACCGCGCCTTCGCGGGCGGCCGATAGCGTGCCCGAATACACCGATGAAATAGACGAATTGGAGCCGTGGTTGATGCCAGAGAGAACGATGTCAGGAGCTTTTTTGAGCAAAACGCCGGTAGCGAGCTTCACGCAGTCGGCAGGTGTGCCGGAACAAGCGTAGCCGATTTGCCCTTCAAAGAGTTCTTCCTTTTCTAAACGAAGAGGCTTTCCTACACTGATCGCATGGCCCATCCCGCTCTGCGGACTATCGGGCGCAACTACTGTCACCTCTCCGAATTCGCGAGCAACTTGAATAAGGGCAAGGATTCCCGGTGCGTGGATTCCGTCGTCATTACTGATAAGAATATGTGGCATATCTGGCTTTTCGTTATGAGGTTTTGGTACAAAATCAAAAGAGCAGAATTTGTACACTCAGTTGCGATAATACTTATTTTTTAACTGTTGATGCTGTTGGCTATTAGCTGTTGGCGTTTGGCTCTAAGGCGAATAGGCATCCAGTTTTTGAAAAATGAAGAGGAAAACCTCTTTTCCAGTAAAAATATGCTGCTCCAGCCAAAAGCTAATCGCAAAAAGCTAAAAACGCTACCTTTGTTCCAAATAATAAACTCCATGCAAGCAAGCCTTCACTGCGTATCAGTAGAACAAACCGCGACCCAACTACGCGGAAAAGTAGAAATTCGCATGGAAGAAACCTGTGTAATTCAGCGCTTGCGGGTCGCACTCGTGCAGCACGAAAATGGCGAAGCCCAACATTACTGGGGCATGCAGACGCAAGAACTTTCTTTGGAGCATGACGCTCAGACGGGCTGGTTGTTTCATTTCGCATTTTCGCTATCCGGTCCAGACCAAAAGGTGCCCCTAGGCGAGCATCACTTAGCTCATGAAGAGCAGGACGATCGCCATACGGAGCGGGAAGCCTTTGCGGCAGCATCTTCACCTCGTCAATTACACGTTTGGCTCAGCACCGATAAGGGCGAGATTGAGCATGTAGATACGCGCGTATTTTGAGGCACTTATTTTTGGATCAAAAGGGGCAAATAGACAGGCTTGCCTTTTTCTTCCAATGCAATCACATAACGTCCAGAAAGTATTCCTTCTAACGAAATCGATTCTCCTTCCACAAAGCCATTGGAGATGGTTCGGCCCTGCATATCCAATATTTGATATGAGCTTTTGGGTGGGATTTTTTGAGTGAAAAAGACCTTGCTAAAAGCAGGATTTGGATAGATACTGATGTCTTCCTGGTGCTGGACAGGAATGGATGTTATTCTGCTTCGATATAGGTCAAGCGCTTCTTGTGCTGTGAGGGCTTGATCAAAAAAGTAAAGCTCATCTAGTGAAACGTCTTTCTTTCCAACCCTGAGCGTTCCTCCGCCTGTGCCTCCCAGGTTGAAATGGCTATAGTGTGAAATCTTTTTCTGTGCTCGCAATATTCCATTTTGGTAGTAGCGCATGGAATCATCACGATCGATGGAAATAACGAGATGGGTCCACACTTTATCGGCAGGTGTTACTGAGAAAATGAGTGTAGCGCTATCGCGGCTCGGAGCAAAACGAAATTCGAGCTGATCAAAGAAGCCGTTGTAGCGAAAGCTATAACCTGGGCCGGTAAAGACCGTCTCGGTGGGCCAAAGCGATCCATCATTCCTGAACCAAAATGCGATGGTATGGTCGCCGGTATCCATCGCTGCAAAAGGCGCAGGGCTCAGTTCCAGACCGGAGCCGCCTGTAAATTGGATCGCGCTTCCGCGCCCGCCAGGCGCAGCGATAAATTGAGATGCTGCTTTACTCGTATCAAAAGCTAGCCCCGAAACAGCATCGATGACATCGCCATTAAAATGAAAATTCGCGGTAGGGTTCGGTATTTGAGCGGCAATTTGAAAAAACCAAAAGCAGAAAAATGCGAGCGTAACAATAGACTTCATAAGATAAAATTTGTGGCGCCTCGACAAGCAAAGCATGAGGAAAATAGAAAATACAGCTTTTGGTAACCGCCTAACGAAAGCAAGATGCATGAAGAAATTAACATATATCCTTACTTGGCTCAAGTAGGACAAAGGCTTGCCAGAACGGTACATTTAGGTAGGTTTTTTATTACCTAAACTCTTAGTTTTTGAATAACTTTACACCGTGAATAAGCGAGTACTCATATCGTTGCTGTCGTTATTGCTCTGTATGGTTGCATGCAAAGATGACGAGCTGCCTTATACTATTACGCTGGATGACTATGCGGTTCCAGCTTTTAAGTATGGTTCGCCGCCGCACTGGATGGACTGGCGACGTGAGTTTGGTACCGAGATGTCCTCGGATATGGCACGCAAGGTCGCTTACGCGCGCATACGCGCTTTGCGCAGTGGAAACTTCCGTCAGGGCGGTAAAGGAATACGTATTGGCGTTTTTGACGCGGACCAAAACCGAAAGTTCAACGATATCGGCGTGGACTATATCACGGTCGGCACCTTTGCCGCAGATACCTTGCCCATCTTCAACGGCGTAGCCTCGGTTACGCTAAGTGAGTTTCCATTTACAGTCGCATTGGATGGTGAATATTATCGTGTAGAGGCGATTGCCGAAGATGGAAAATCGCTTGCGCTTTCCCCCAGCCAGCCAGTCGACTCCCCCTTAGCCTATTTGCCTACACACTTGCCTGAAGTCGACATCCAAACCATCGATGGGGATACGCTTGCATTGAAGCAGTTTTTGGAACCGAATAAATATCTCTACATCGAATCGTGGTCCACGTGGTATCAGGCTGGAATCGATGGCTTGCCTGATCTTAAGGCTGCGCATTCGCGTTTTGAAGATCGCCTTACGGTGCTGCATCTCGTCATGAATGAAGTCGATTATAGTAGGGTCGAGAAGTACGTGGATCGCTATGACTTACCTTGGGTGCAGGCCATCTTTACTGACGAGCTTGGGCGCAAGCTTATGCAGAACAGCATTCCGTATGGGATTCTCTTTGCACCCGATGGCACTATTATCAAAAGTGGCCTTGGCCCTGGAGAGCTAGAGCCTTTTTTGGAAAGTGTGTTGTAAAAAGTCTTTGCTGTTTTGAGATCAGGATCAAATTGGAAACCTATAAGGTTTCCACCCACACGGTATTGCCGCGCAAAATATACATGCGATCGCCTACCATACATACCGACTGATTCCAGGGCTCTTCCAATTTGAGGCGCTTTTTGAAACTTGTCGCTGTGGCAGATTGAATGACAAGCGTTTTGGGACCCAATAATACCCGCCAATCACCACTAAGCGAAATGCTGCGAATATCAGAAGGCGATGGATATGGGCTTGAAAAAAGATATTCTCCAAAACGACTAAAGACCACAAGCTCTTTTCGAGTCGTATCGAGTACCCAAACCTGCCGTGTTTTCGCGTCGATGTCGATCGCGGTCGGTGTATAAAGGGCGCCATCGCCGTAGTCCTGCCCGCCGAAGGCAAGGCGCTGTTTGCCATAGGCATCATACATGTAGATTTGCGCATTCAGGCCGTCCAGCACATAGAGTTCACCCGCAGGCGAAACCGCCATATCAATAGGAAAGTCGGGGCCTTGTTCGCCGCGGTCGGATTCGAGAAAGTCGATTGCCTCCGCAGGGCGCAGGTTGGCCGAAAGGATCACTGCACGACGCTGCGCCTCGTCAAGAACAAAAATGCGCTGCCGGCTTTGCACCTCAAGATCAGTTGGAGCGAGTAACCCTTCGGTACGGACCCCGCGACCTCCCGCCGTGATGATCGAGTCATAATCCGGCGCGAGTACTTTATGCACAAGCCCTTCTTCCGGATTCAGTAGCAAAAGATTGTATTCTTCATCCAGTGCCAAAACCGAGCATCCTTCAGGAACAGCAATGCTATCAGGCAGCGTCTTCTCCAATCTGCAATCATCAATCTGCAATCTCCAATCATTCTCCACTTTCAACTCTGAACTCTGCACTCTCCACTCATGCCCTCCTCCTACAAGAAGGAGTATCAGTTCCGAAAAAAGAATTACATGTTTCATAATGCGATGATTACCGACCGAGGCCAATTTCTACAATTCGCTGTGCACGTGCTGCCAGGGAATGTTTTGTAACGCTGACAAGGTTATTTTCAGAAAGCTTCCTGGCAAGCTCCGGCTCAGCTTGTAAACGTAAAATTGCTTCGACAAGTGCTTTTCCGTCTTTTTCAGGAACAAAAAGCGCTTCTTCTTCTGCGTCAAGCGCCTCAAGTAAGGGAGGTAAATCCGTAGAGATAATCGGGCGACCTGCAGCCATGTATTCGTACAGCTTAACTGGTGACATCTGACGCCAGGTAGGCGTATCGCGCGTGTACGGCATCAGCAATACATCCGCGGCTTCGGTGAAAGCCGGAACCTCTCCATTTGGTACGAGACCAGTAAAGTGAACATTCGCCAACTCCTTCCCCATTTCCTGATAATAGGCTACATCATCTGGCCTGCCACCTACGATGAGGTACTTGATCTCTGGCGTCTGGCGCGCCGCCTCTAGTATATATTCCATGCCGCGACCGCGATACAAGTGACCGGTGTATGCCGCTACATAATCCTGCTCAGTCCAACCGAGCGAAGCACGAATACTGGACCGCTTGCCTTCCAACTGATCCGGTGCGTAGCGCAGCAGATTTACGCCGGTAGGCATCACGTGGATTTTATGAGCAGGAAAACCAAAGCTCTCCCATACTGCTTTCACCGGTTTAGAAAGTACAACCAGGCCGCCCAGATATTCGGAATCCGCCAAGGCTAGAATCTGCTTTACGATAGGGCGTTGAGGGCTTATTTTGAGATTGTGTGATTCAAATACGACGGGCACTTTTTGCCTAACAAGCTCAGGCACCACATCAAAACATCGGCAATAAACCATGTCGATATTCGATTCGGCGACGCGTTTTGCGATGCGCTTCTGTCCTTTACTTAAAGGAAAAAAGCGCTGTTTGCTTACTTTTTGAAACCCAAAAAACAGCTTCTGAACAAGGGGTCGCTCAATATAATATTGCCATCCGGCTTCTTTCTCAAAAGCGAATTTGACTGCTTCGATGCCATAGAATTCACTCAGGTCTTCACCCTCAACAGCCGCACTTTCCTGTTCGCGCAAGACGCTGTACACCGTCACATCATGGCCGATCCGCTGGAATGCGGAAGCTTGCCGCACAAAGTTGATGCTGTGAGCCCAGGCTGATGGAATATGTCCGGAAGTGATCGTGGCGATCCGCATTATGAGGTCGATTTTGTTTTGATCAGGTAAAAAATGCAGGCATTATTGATCGCATAATGCACCGCTCCGCTAATGGAGAAAGCCCAGAGCATATCCATCGCGTTATCACGAAAATACCACATGGAGAAGAAGCGCAAAAGTATCGCAAAGGCGAAGATCGCAAACTGAATTTCGAGCTGATTCAGAATAAGGAAGGTTTTAGAAAAAGGCGTATTGAGTACCTGGAAAAATTTGATAAAAACCAGCACCTGCACGATCTCTCCAACACCTTGCCATTTCTCAGGAAAAATTAAGTCTACGATCCAGGGCGCGATAAAGAATGCGATTGTAAAAACCGGAATAAAAAGCGCGACCAGCCTGAGGAGTATCTTTTTGTACAGCGCCAATAACTTTATATTTTTTCCTTCTAAAAAAACCTGAGAGGCAGT
>JBGCFB010000095.1:0-6231 GCA_045106685.1 Bacteroidia bacterium
AAAACCTAGAACTTTGAACCTAAAGCCTCGAACCTGTTTTATTGCAGATTGGTGATTGCAGATTAGTGATTGGAGATTTTTTTGAAAAAAATCGAATAGAGAGGACTTTTTCGCTTACCTCAACACCAACAGTACACCAAAGTACAAACCAGGTGGGACTTTTGAAATATTGATTCCCCATGATAAGATTCCCTAAGGCACAAAAGTCCCTCTGCCCACATTCGGTGCCCAGAGGTATAGTCTGTCAGAATTCTGAACATGGCCGTCGAGGTTATAATCGGCATTGAGGTAGCCGCCTTGTCCAACCTGGAGATTCCACTCGAATAGGTCGTCGACGATCTGGATTTCGCCATCGCCGTTGGCGTCGCCGGAGAAGAGGTATGCCTTACCCTGATGTATCCAGCGGGCATGCGGATCACCCAAAACGGGAAAGGCAGGATTATCAAATCGGATAAGGCCGGGTTGCCTCCAACTCAACCGTTGAGAAAACTGCGATCTAATAGCCAGATGGTTTCGATGACGAACCACCACCAAATAATCGCCCGTGGAGCTATTATCGACGCGTATTAAAGAAGCGCCATCGACGTCCACGACCTTTCCATCACGCCTAAGCACTCCTGGAATAATCCTGATAGCACTGTCTGGATGCGACGGAAGCCTCAATTCTACAAGCACCCAATCTACAGGCGCCTCTGCTCCAGGCGCTATCAAAAATGCCGATGATAGCACACTCCCAGCACCTGAGGTCAAAGCCCATCCGCGCGCGGAAAACGGCTCAAAAAGGCTCAACGCATTTCGCTGGCGAAGGAAATCATGCATAAGATTACTCGACGGATCGAATGCTCCCTGTAAGCCAGTTCGGATATCGAGAAATAAGGTATTGGTATCGCGTGCGGCAATATCATGGTAGGCGGTGTCCTTACAGCCTCCTGGCGTAGAGACGATGAGGCGAAAGCGTCCTGCATCCAATGGATCATTAAACTGAATCAAGGGGTTTGGGAGGGTACTGGAAAAATTATTAGGGCCTTGCCATGCATATTGCTGGCCGCCCTTACCCTCAAGGCGCAAGCTACCCCCAAGAGGCGCTATCGTATCGCCTAGAATATCTGCTTCCAGGCTGTTGGCAATTTTAACATGTACGACTGCACTTTGGGTAATTTGACAAGCAACGGTCTGCACTACTGAGTAGGTATAGGTTCCGCTCAGGCTGGTAGCAGGATCGATAATGCCATTGCCGCCTCCACTGAGTGCAGAGGGGCCTGCCCACACACCGCCCGTAGTAGGATTACCTCCCAGCACATCAAACAAGCTGGCAGCCGGATCGAGGCGACAAAATGTGATGCTGGTATCGCGGCCAGGGCGCGGAAGCGGTAATACACTGACAGTCTCATAGGCTGTGTCTCTACAACTAAAACCATTCGCCCCAATTACTCTATACTGCCCTCCAATATCAACCGTAGCGCCTGAAATAGAGGGATTGGAATATGTAGAGAAAAACTGCTGTGGCCCTGTCCATATATACAAAAATGCTCCACTTGCAGTTAGTTGAAGGTTGTCTGTTTCGCAAATAGGCCCATTACTCGATGTGATAATATTGGGGCTTGGATTGACGGTGATCCTGGCCTTGGAAGGTGTGCTTTCGCAGCCGGCCTCATTCCGTGTGACTAATATAGAATCAGGACATGACGCTGCGGGCAATCTTAACATTGTCAAATCTACAGCAAGTGCATTTCCATTATTTGCATCATAAAAATTAAACCTCCCTGATCCTGGAGATACTTCAAGAACATCATTATCACAAACGGTTAACGAAGAAGAAAACACTGGCTGTGATGGCTTCTGGACGGGCGACAAAATCACCCTGACTCGGCCTCCGCAGGCAGTTCCGTCAGCAAGTCTGTAATACAAGGTATCAGCGCTAGCGGTAGTCAGGTTTGTTGTAGAAATGGTTTTTAATAACGTCTCATCTTCAAAAAGTTGGAACTGACTGTATGCTGCAAGGTCGAAAGAGGAGGCACCTTTTGCATCAACACAGCTAAACAAGGTTTCGGTGCGTGCAATTGAAGGCAGTGGTTTTATAAAAAGTGGGAAAGTATCTACTGGTCCAACGCAGCCATTGCTGCCTGTTGGAAACACTGTGTACTTCGTAAAATCGCCTGTCAGGCTTTTGGTACTCAACGAATCTGAAAAGGCCAAACCCGTACCCTGTGCCTCCTGGCCGGGCATAAGCGAAAAGCCTGAAACAAGGCCCCACGTGTACGAAGCCGCACTGATACCGCCGATATTCAAGGGCTGATAGCTGAACGGCATGCCGCTACAAATACTATCTACTGTGACCGAAATGACTGCCGGAGCAGGCTTTACCGAAACAGGAATGTTCGCTTCTGAACCCTCGCATCCATCTACTACCGGAACGACTGTATAGGTAGTAATCTGAGAAGCTGAGCTCTGATTCGTGATTGTGTCTTGTATAAGATTCGCCGCAATATTTCCTCCTTGTTTCCAGCGAAACTGGGCGGAAGGTACCGATGGCGAAGTTTGGAGCGAGAGCGCAATAGGCTCATTGCTACAAACCGATAATGCTCCGATATTCTGAATTCCAGGGGCAGGTTTTATCGCAGGCTTCCAGATTTGCTGATCAGCCAGACAGCCGTTGAGCCATGTAAATACGATAATCGAATCGTAGCGAACGGCATCGGTGAGATTAGCGTCAGCGATGTAAGTTGGTAACGTGCTTACTCCAACACCTGGATTAGCTCCGAATTTTTGCCAAAAAACAAGACTTCCCGGTTGATTTTTCTGAACTGAAACTGGATAAACAGTATCTCCAGGGCAAACAGGATTTCCAACTCCAAGTGTAAAGGACGGCTTCTGCTTAATAAGAATTGGGAGCATTGCAGTATCGCTACACGCATTGGTAGCGGTGTCATTCACTACAACAACCCAAAAGGTGGAAGGCTGAGTCACAGATACATTTACCACCTCGTTAGCAGGGACATAGCCTCTTGCCACGCTAGTTTGAGCAAAAGGAGCTACATTTCCTTGAGCAGGATTCGCATCATAATAATAGGCCTGGGTAGCGACAACGGCATATTCGCGTACCTGGTTTGCAAGATTGACATTGCCACTATCACAGACAGAAGCTGTAAAGAGGCTTAATTGTGGACACGGTGCGGGGGATTGTGCTATTGCACAAGAAAGATTGGCAATTAGCCATAGTAAGGCAACAGCCAGCTTGAGGGAAATGTACTTTTGGGGCAAAATTGAAAGATTTAGTATGCGTCTCTCACCAAAAATACGCTAAGTTCCACGCCCAAAAAAATGTATTCCAATAGCTGGAGCATAAAAAAGCTCCGGTCGATAAACCGGAGCTTTTTTTACTGCCGTAATGTTTCTAAAAAATCAAGACTTCACCTTCTTTTTACCCAAACTCATAAGCAAGCTAAACTGGTGAGTATTGAAGGTATTGGAAACACCAAAAGCAGAATAGCCATAATCAAATGCTAGTCGTCCCACACGAAGGCCAAAGCCTAAGGAGAAGCCTGCAAGGCCGTTGCGATTGAGTGCTTTCAATTCCTGACGACGCAAATGGCGATATCCGCCACGTACCCTAAGACTTTTGCCCAACAAAAACTCTCCACCAAAAACTACGTGGCGCACGAGGTTGTCCAAAAATGGATCAGGCTCTTCGATAATCTGGCCATTAAGATCAAATCGTGGAGGCGCATTCGGGTCTTCATAAATTAGGTTAGGGTGTTCCAGGTTGGTGAAGGTGACTGAAAATCGTAGCGGCATATAGCGCAGTTTGTTAGAAAAACCCACCTGCAACTCTAAAGGAAGTCCTTCCTGCTCACCTGTAACTATAGGCGAGGAAACGATCAGCCCTGAGTTTTTGATCACCATACCAGCCATAAATAGCTTGGATTTGCTCTGGTAAGAAGCACCAACGTCTACCGCCAGGGCAGAAGTAGCGCTGCTATATCCCGAAGCAAGTGTAGCCCACATGTATTTCAGATTGGCGCCATAGCGGAATGGGCCTATCGGCCTGGAAAGTCCTACGACAAGCGCGTATTCTCCAGCGTTATACCCTGTCTGTGGATTGCCTAGTGCGTCATATCCATCAAACTGACCAGCACTGAGATAATGGATGCCGGCATGCCAGCTCCCAAGCTTATCGCTCGTACGGCTATAGCCAGCATATCCCAGGGTCAAATCACCGAGATAGTTGCTCACAGATAGCCCAAGACGACCGTGCATGGAATCATTAACCAAAGCTGGATTATGCCAACCAAGGTGAATGTCGTCATCCATAATCGATACATTTTCTCCGCCCATAGCCACCACTCTTCCAGAGGCTGACATACGCATAAAATCGAAAGGACTTCGGCCTCCGATTTGGCTCCAGAGAAAAATGGGAGCCAGACTAATGATAATTAATATGATTCTTTTCACCTTACAAATCTACTATTTATCCCTTTCTGTAAGGGTGTAAAAATTATGGTACTCTCTGTAAATTGAAAGTGTATAGTAGAAAACTGAAAGTTCAAAAGTGTTTGGTGGGGTTACCTAACTTTAAATTTTCAATTCTGCACTTTGAACTAAGCTACCTCCTGAGCCAACGAGTAGGATTCTCAAATCGATTTGGAGCTTTGTACACCATAAACTGAAGCGTGGTTTCTCCTGTTCTTCCATCAGTATGAACATTCCCTAGCGGGTTTCCGGCGCTGACCTCCTGCCCTACTTTCACAGTTACATTCTTCAAGCCTGCATAGGCTGTGCGGTATTTCCCATGCTCAATAATGACTAAATAGCCACTCAAAGGCACTTGTGTAACGCCAGTAATCGTACCAGCAAAAACAGCTTGAACTGTTTCATATTGATTGGTTTGGAGGAAAATACCGTCATTCATAACGCGGTTTCCAAAGGCGTCGCGTGATGATCCAAACTTACCCGCAAGGACTGCCTTTTGGCGACTGATAGGCCATGGCAGCTTACCTCTGTTTTGGGCAAATTGCCCTGTAAGGGCTGGCGTAGTTTCTGCTCTAACCGGCGCTTTCGTTTTCTGGGCAGCAGGTTTTGGTGCAGGGGCATTGCTTGCCACAGCTGGACTAGGAGTATTCACTACCGCTGGCTTAGTCGCTTTTTTAGGGCGGCTACTTCTTTTTTCGGCTGCTGTAAGCATTCCTCTGAGGCGATCACGTTGCTTAATCAAGCGGTCACGATATGCGTCTTCTTTATCTTTAAGGGCAAAATAGAGGCTATTATGCTGCTCCTTGGATTCTTCTAACTGGCCGAGTTCCTCTGCTTTTGAATTCAGCAATTGCTTGCGGTTTTCAACGAGCTTATTCAATGTGCTTTGCTCACTACGGATAGCAATTGTTGCTGCTTCCAGGCGATTCACATTGCGCTTACGGTATTGAGCGATCTGGCGAAAGTAGCTTATTCTAGCATATGCCTCTCCCAGCGATCGCGCTCCAAGTACATACAGCAATCGATTTTCGGAGTCCAATTTACGATAGGTAACATTTGCGAGACGAGCATATTCCGTTCGGATATGCTGCACTTCTTCTTCGATCTCACAGAGTCGACTTTCCAGTGAATCAATTTTGATGGAAGCTGTGACGATTTCGCGCTGATAGGTTTCCAGCAGAGATTCCTGAAGTCGAATTTGATTATTCAACGTTGCCAATTCTACAATCGACTCGTCCTGTTTTTGATTCGTGTTTTTGAGCAAATTGTGCGAAAGCTTGATCTGCTGCAAAATACGCGCTCGCTCCGCTTCACTACGCGTTTTTCGCTGAGCCTGTAAAACGGGGCTCAGCATAAGTACAATAGCAAGGTAGGTGAGTTTGCGGGTGATCATTTTTTCGTACGTGTATAACTGCTTGGTACACTGAAGGAGAAGGTTATTTTCTCAGGGTTTACTTCCATTTTCGTATGCTCAAAGGAGACGTTTGCTGTATCAGGAATTCCTACTGAAAGGTTGCCTTTTACTGCAAATGACATCCTGTTATCAATCGTTTCAAAAGCCGTGTACAGCAAGCTCATAAACTCATCTTTTGTCAAATGATTTGCGCGCATAGCCACGAGTCGATCTTCAGGTGATTTGATATCATATTGAAAGCGATAATCACCGGCTTCCCCACTAAACTGCAAGGGATTTCCTTTTTTGTCTGCAAGCTGCATGTTTTTCACTTCGGGGATAGGATGAAAATTACCCAAAAGCATATC
>JBGCFB010000096.1:0-16564 GCA_045106685.1 Bacteroidia bacterium
CGCCAAAAAGCGCTGGAAGCGCTTTGACTGCAGCTCGAATTCCTTTCGCTCCACGACGGCGAAGAAGAATTTCGCTTTGGTATATAAAATGAAAAGCGTCAAAAAAAGCAGGCAGCTCGTCGGAACGCTCCCAGTCAAATACATGCAAGCCTTGCGGCGATGTATACATGTTCCAGGGCGTGAAATCGCCGTGGGCGAGGCTTACTCGAATATCTGCGGTGGTATCGGTCGAAGCAAACAAGGTAGCCAGACGATTGACAAAGTCTTTCGGTAATATCGCGTTCAACGCCTCACTTCGGTTTGCTGGATTTTGTAATGATTCAATGGCTTGGCCGGTTTTGTGCCAAAGTGGCATTTCGGCGAGCGTCGTGGATCGACCTGTAGCCCATAATCCCTGAAGGACATCGGCGTGTATTTTGCGAAGTTCGGTTGCCTGACCTGCGTTTTCAGGTTTTGCATTATCCATCGCGAGCATATGGGTATAGTCGTTGGGATAATGTTTTGGTACAAAAAGGCCCGGGATCGAGATGTCGCTGAGTGTCTCAAGCGCTTTTCGTTCATTTTGGACGAGGGCTAAGGCAGATTCGGTATGGGCTATTTTTAAAAAATACCGCGCCTTTCCATCATCACCCAAAGCCACTACACTCTTACGATCAGCTCCTGCGGTGCCTGTGAACACAGCGTACTGTGAACAGCCCATTTCTTTTGCTAAAAGAGCTAGTTTATTTTGTTTGAGATCAAACTGAAAAGTGCCTGATAGCAAGCGGTGCTGTTGGCCGAGTGCAAAGGCCGTATTAATTCCGAAATGATAAAGACGGGATTTCCAGTTAGCGCGCTGATAGAGTTCTAAAAAAAGTGGGTTTGCGCTGTCTGCTGGAAAAAACCATCGGACGCTTCCGTCGGGATTATTCACATACGCAAACCGTTCCTCCTCGCCAGACTCTGGCACAGCAGCAGGAATAGGACCTGGAGGCACGAATGCCAGAATATAACCAGCTCTGATATAGTTAGCAGATTTAAGCATGAGCCACGTATTTGTTGTCAATTTTAATGCTAATCATATACAGACAAATCAGGTAAAACATAATCCCGTAATTGGTCTCGCCAAAGATGCCAAACTCGGTAAGTGAATTAATGAATAGTGGAATAAACAACCCAATGAAGGTACGCTTTACCCAAATACTTTTTTCCTGAATGACCGCATGGAACGTAAAGAGCATTTGTAAAAAAACAATACAAGCCCCGATGAGCCCCAAATTGAGCAGGACTTGTAGAAATGTATTGTGTGTCATGGCACCGTCGTAAGCGTGCAGACTTGCAAACTTGTCGGCATATGCGATGCGCATAAAGCCAAAACCAAGAAATGGTTCTTGTGGAAAGCCATATGTCAGCAGGTCACTCCAAAAAGGAAGCCTTCCTGTCATACTCATCACCTCTTCTACATTGCCTTGTTTGAAAATAACTTCCTTGAGAATAACAGGCGTCGCAGCAACGCCTCCCAGCACGAGGCCGAGGCGTAAACGCAAATTGCCCAGGCTCATAATGAAGATGCCCGAAACCAGCACAAAGCTGCCTAGTGAAGAGCGTGATCCTGTGAGAAAAAGTGCATATGCCATGAGCGTAATCAGCACCATTTTCCAAATGTTGAAACGATGCTTAAACCCGTCGATATACATGCCTGCACAACCGATTACCAGCAACATGCCTAGTTCATTCGGATTGATAATAAAACCACCAAGACGGGCAATTTCGCCTCCGTGTGTACTTCTGTAAAATGTGTCAGGGTCGATATTCATGCCGATCAGGAATACGACTGTAATGATGCCTGTGGCTACTCCCAGTACGCGTCCGATCAGTAATAGAGGTGTTTCTGTGCTTATTCTGTTTTGCCATAAAAGAAGCAGCTTCCAGAAATAGTGGACGAATATGACGCACTCGATATCCATGATAAGCTGCAATGCTGAATATCCTGCGGCGCTGCTCCAAAGCAACGAGGAGATGCCCAGGGCGAGGTAAGCCAGGTAGAAAAATATAGGCAAGCCGGCCACTGTTTTGAATCCTGTGCTGGACTGAAATTTGCGCTCTTTCAGATATAGCAAAACACAGTATGCGCTCAGGATAATTCGCAAGCCGATTTTGATGGAACGCGTAATCATCACAGACTCGGAAAGCATAAAATAGCTTACGATCCGTAAGGTCATGATAATGACCAGGATGGCTACAATCCAGCGTTTGTCGATGGCCTTAGGCTGCATG
This sequence comes from Bacteroidia bacterium, assembly GCA_045106685.1. Lineage (GTDB taxonomy): Bacteria > Bacteroidota > Bacteroidia > J057 > J057 > JAUIGE01. Next base: position 2,257 of record JBGCFB010000096.1, read on the forward strand.
GTTTGAAGCGTAAAGTTTTTTAACCATGGTGTCTGCAACATGCTCCCAGCTGTATGTATCCTTGATCATCTGAATCGCTTTGGCGCCCATGCGTGGCAGGCGTCCTTCCCAGTACAGTTTTTCCATATCGAGGAGTGCATTTGCGATATGCTCAAATTTTAATTCTTCAAGTTTAATGCCGGCTCCTGCTTCTTCCATTGCCTCGCCCATATTGGTAGGCTTACTCACGATACATGGCAATCCCAGACCAGCGGCCTCCAATACAGAGGTAGGCAATCCTTCTGATCGTGATGGTTGTACAAATACATCGGAAGCCTCCAGTAAGTCCAGCTTTTCTGCACCAAACTTACTTCCCCAAAACACGACTCTGTCTTCCAGCTTGTAGGTAGAAACATACTTTTCCAGCTTCGCTCTGTCCTTGCCATCACCGATCAGCCACAGGGTGCCCGATCCTCCGAGATTACGATAGCGATAGAACGCATCCATCAATAGATCCAATCCTTTGTAGTGGTTGATAAGTCTTCCACAGAAAGAGAAGATTGGGCCGCCTTTATATTGGCGTGGGCTTACAGGATTGGCATACAATGCGTTCATGTCCTGCCCATTTGGGATGACGACTTTTCTGGAAAGCTGCATGAATTCATCAAATGCTTCTGCTTGCCATGCGCCAAGGAAATGAACGGCCTCGGCTCCCTGAAGCATCTTTTTCTCCAATAAGTGAAAATAGAGACGCTTTTTGAAACCACGTTTTAATGCAAATGGACTTAAGCTGCCATGAGGACTGAATACATAGCGAATTCCGTACTTCTTCAGTAGAAGTGAAATGCTGTAAAAGGCTGGGATAAATCCGCCATGAAGGTGGATGATCGTATCTGTCCCTTCCAAAGAAGCGATAGCTTTTTTGAGCGTATTGTGAAGTTTGAAAGCTGTTTTTTCTGCTTGAAAAAGGCGGATAGCATAGCTGCGATCCTGAGGTAAGTCTTCAGGAGTTCCTGTTATTCCCCATACTTTGATATCAAGTCCCATGCTGGCCTGAGAAGTAGCAAGATAGTGAGCGACTTTGCTCACACCATTCATACGGTCAGGGTTCGCTTTTCCGAGTACTATGTGAATGATTGTCATGATATTAGTTATTAAAAAGTTGAGGAGAAGACTGATTGTAGGTAAAATGCTTCCATGAAAAATAGAGGCACCCGAATGTGATTGCCTGGCTGAGGATAAAACCTGCTGGTACGCCAGTAATTCCGATAGTAGCGATGAGCGGTTTTGCCAGGAGCAAACCCAACCCTGCGCTGAGGATATATGCAATGAAAAAAGGACGTGTATGTGCAACACTTCGCAATGCAATGCGCAATGGGAAGGATGCGACAGTTCCTAAATAGCTGATGACAAATAGTGGAATGAGACCAGCGTTGATTGGTTGTGTTATATTGAAAATGCCTGTAAGCATCTGCTCTCCGAATGCTGCGACGATGGCAAGCAGGAGTACGGTTGGAATCGCAACCTTACTAGCCAATGCTTTCAGGTATTGCTCAAGTCCGTTGCTTCCGTGAAGCGCATATTGTGCGGCGGCCTTTACAGGCACGATGTGCTCTGCGGCAAGCAGGAATACATGCAGCACGCCCATCAGCGTTTGGATCGCACGAATAAGCCCAAGTGCTGCATTGCCTAGCAAAAGGCCAGCAGCAAGTAGAAATGCATTGCCAGCAAAATATTGTAGGATAGCTGTGCCTGTCAACCAGGCGCCAAAGTTCCAGTGGAGCTTCCACACGTTTCCAAAAGCTGGTGCGAAAAGCTTCGCCGCAGAAAAATCTGACTGAACCATTCCGAGTAGGGCTGAAAGGCCGAAACTCACTGCAAGACTATAGTATGCCGTTTCAACCGTGAGCTGACCAGCCCATGCCAAAGCGACTAGTCCAGTAAGCCAGCTTCCATATGCGATAATATCAAGGATGAAAGCGCGGTTCGCTTTGTTGGCTACATAGGCGCGGCGACGCATGTATTCCTGGCTTAGGAAAGCTACTGCTGCAAGTGGAAAAGCAATCGATAAATCGAGTAAGCTCGCTGCTAGCCACATTGCTGGAAATGCGATGAGCATACAAACGGCTTGTAGCTGTACCGTACCTGCGAAGTAGCGAGCTAGCGACTTTTGCTGTGGTGCCAGGCTTTTCATAGGTGTAAGCAAAATCGCCTGATGAAGGCTGCTCGCTAGCAATACGATCATCCAACCGAAGGCATATTCGCCAAAGCCTTCAAGACCTAGCGTGCGCCCCAGTAATACTGTTACCAACAGATTGATGCCGCTTACCATTCCCTGGTCCAGAAGCGCAGTCGAAGCTGATGTTTGAAGGAGCTTTTTCATGCTGTCCAGATAATAGCGTTTTGAGTAATTTCTGAAGCAATAAGTGCTTTGCGCATCGCCTTCAGATTTGCTTTTTTGCTTACTCCCTTGCGAACAATGCTTAGCACACCGTCGGCGATAGTAAGAAGTGGTAGCGCTTGCTTGCTATTTGAAAGCGGCGGCGTGTCGATCAGGATCGCATCATACTGCGCTGTCTGTGAACGTAGCCATTCGCCAAGGCCAGTGCCATGTAATACTGCGAGGCGCTCAGCCTCTGTATTGCCAAGGCTAACATAATCGTAACCTTCAGTAGCTGTTGTAGGAGTAGCATCTCCACGGAGTATTTCACTTAAGCTTTGGCCTTCAGCTCCTGCGTTGGTGTACATGATTAAGACCTTTTTGCCAATAATACCAAGGCCTGTAGCAAGCTTGCCAATGATCGCAGTTTGCTTAGTCTTGCGTCCCCATGAAGCGAGTGCCTGTACAGGCTGCTTTTGGATAACGGTCAGCAAAGTCGCCAGATCAACGTAAGCGTCCAGCTTTTTTGAAGCAGGGGCGACACCCAGAACCGGAGTCGTCATAGCCTCTTCTGCTTCTACTTCCAGCATCACCGGACCGCGCATATAGTGTATGCCCAGAATAAGCATTAAGCCTAGCGCGGTACCGACCATAAGGCCGATGGCGAGTACTACCTTGCGGCTCATGCCGATGGTGCGGCGTGGCAGGCTGGCATGTTCGAGGATTTTGTGAAAGCTAATTTGAGATGCTGCACCTATACCTGCCTCGATACGCTTGTTGAGGAGGTAATCGTGTGTTTTTTGTTTGCTTGAATAGTTGCGCTGAAAAGCGAGTAAGCGCTGCTCTGCAACTGGATATGCCTGAATCTTTTCTTCAATCTCTTTAATGCTCGTTTCCAGCTCGCGCATCTTCTCCAGGTGACCTGCAAGCGTGTTCCCCACAGTTTCGGTGAGTGCGAGTCTCGCTGTAAGGATATTGTCATCGATAAGTTGCACGTCAGGGTGAAGCGCTGTGAATGTTTGTAACAGCTCAGCGCGCTTTGCCTCCAGGTTTTGGAGTTTTTCCAATGCACGCTGACAAGCTACGTGGCCTACAACGCCCAGTTCGCCAGCAAGTGCTTTCGAAGCATTGGAGGCGATAAGTGCCTTTGACAGGCGTTCGATTTCTGCAAACTCCATCGCTAGCGTGGTGCGCTGAAGCTCGCGCTCACGAAGTTTTTTCAGGCGGTCATCGGCTTCAAGGCTTAGCTCTGTAATGCCCTCTGATTGCTTAAATGCGGCAATCTTTTGCTCAGAGCTGCGCAATTCACTGGAAACAGTATTAAGTTCTTTGCTAATAAAGCCAAGTGCCTTATTTGCCGCTTCTGTTTTGTTTGTAATAAAGTCGTCGAGGTAGCATGCTAAAAGGGTATTGACAAAATGCTGCGCCTTGAGCGGAACAGCGTGGCGGAAATACACCTTTACGACTGCAACCTCTTTGTCTATAAGCTTAATCGTAAGTGCCTGTCCGCTGTAATGGTCGATGAGGCGCTCGCGGCTGATATACTCAAAACGGTAAAGTCCTGCGCGTAAGGCAGTGGGGGCTTCTTGTAAGTATGTTGTGTTTGGAGAAATACAAAGGTTGAATGCAGGTGTGCTAAGCGTCTCTTCTATCTTTCCTGTAAATAGTACTGGTACGCCGTTTTTCAGAACAGAAAGCGAAAAGTTTCCATCCTGCTTGTAGGTCATATCGAATGCTTTGTCAGCAAATGTTGGGTCAATAATGTCGAGTTGAATGCTAAATGGGCTGCGCTGATAAAGCTCACGCCACTCGCCACGAACAGACTTACTGATAGGGATATTCACATTCAGTTTGTCAAGCGTTTTGCCTATCAAGTAGCGAGAGCGTAGCACTTCTACTTCGGTGAGCAGTTTTCCAGTAACAGAAAAGCTTTCAAAAGACTTCATGAACTTGGAAGCGCCGCTTTCTTTGTCATTCAGCATAAGGGTCGCACTTGCCTGATACAATGCCTGAAAGCGGTAGACTTTCCATGCACCAAGTCCCAAGCCGATGCCCATACATACTGCGAGGAGTATGGCATTGCGCTTAAGCAGGCTTCCGATGAGTTTGATATCGCGCATGGTTTTTATTTTGACAATGAAGAAAATAGAAGAAAACCAGCACCAAGCGCTCCAAGGTAAGAGCCTAGTCTCGCGAAGAAGCGGTCGTTGCCTTTGCTTCTGCGTGCAGGAATGAAGATGATATCACCGGCCTGAAGGGCCATGCCCTGAGCTTGGTAGCCTCCACGCTTGCCCAGATCAAGAACCAGCTCTTCCTGGCCTCCGTTAGCGCTTTTGCGCAAGACAGATACTCTTGTCAAGTCAGCGTAATCCGAGAAGCCGCCAGCCTCAGCGATGGCTTGTGCCAGCGTTCTACCCTGAGATGGTAGATTAAAATTGCCAGGTGTAGTAGCCTCGCCCAGCACTGAGTAAACAAGGCCAAGCATTCTGACTTCAACGACAGGACGCTTGATGTATGAACCAAAATAAATGGTGAGCAGGCGCTTGGCCTCTTTCTCCGTTTTGTTCATTACCTCAACCTCTCCAATCAAAGGCAGCGTGATTTTGCCAGCAGCATCAATCGTAAGGAACCTGCCTGTTTCTTCTGTAGCGTTATATACTGAAAACGAAGAACCTACTCCCAGGTCTTCGTGACCCCACACACTCACTGTGATACGATCACCGGGTTTTAGCGTGGTTGCTGAAACTGGAAGTGTCTGTATTGCTTGCTTCTGAGATTCCTCAGGCGCAAAGCTATCCTGTGTGTATCGCTGAGGCATACAGCCTGTGATGGCTGCCAGTATACTGAGTGTGAATATTAATTGTGTGACTTGGGTTCTCATCTTGCTTGTTTTTGATGACTGCAAGATGCGACTGCTTTAAATGAACAGGCCCTTATATTCGATGAATGGATTCTGAGCTTCGGTGAATGGATTCATTTTACTAAAATCGCTTTTCTAAGCGCGCTCATTCACTTTGGCCTATCTTATATTTCACCGAAAACGTTTCCGGTTAACTTAATATTAAATGCTTGGGTAGGTGTTGGTTTACTAATAGGAAAGCGTACCTTTGCGGCCGATTTCGGATTTGTAGATTATTCGGTACTATCAAAAGTATTGGATACTGAAAAAACAAGACTGTGCAAGAAAAACATCACAAGTGGTATTCACCATCGATCAGCAAGGAATTTGAAATGCTGGTATTTGGCGATCGTGGATATCCCCTCATCGTTTTCCCTACCACTGCGGGCCAATATTATGAAGCGCGCAACTGGCATCTGATCGATTCAGTAGCCTGGTATGTAGAACAAGGCCTCGTGCAGATTTTCTGCCCTGATGGCATGAACCAGGAAAGTTGGTACAACAAGTCCATCCATCCTGCCGATAAGGTGCGCACGCATAATGCATATGAGAATGTGATTCTCCACGATATCGTGCACCGCGTACGTCACAATACGAATGTTGGTAAAGTAGCGGTAGCAGGATGTTCCTTTGGTGGATATCAGGCAGCCAATTTTGCCTGGAGAAACCCTTGGCTCGTGAGCCACATGTTCAGCTTGAGTGGCGCATTTAATATCCGCTCATTCCTGAATGGCTATTATGACCAGAACGCCTACTTCAATAATCCTGAAGATTATATGGGCAACAATGGCAACCCAAAATTATGGGAGATGGACATTGTACTGGGAGCAGGAACAGAAGATGTATGCCGCAAAGACAGCGAGAATATGTCGAAGATTTTAGGCGCGAAAAACATCAACCACTGGTTGGATATTCGCGAAGGAGTACATGATTGGCCTTTGTGGAGGGAAATGTTCCCTCATTATCTTTCCAGAATTAACTTTAAATAATAGACGATGAACAATATATAATGAACGATGGATAGCTTTTTATTCATCACCCAATCATTAATTGTTCATTAGTAATTATTAATAATAAGCAGAAAAAATGAAAAAAATAGGCATTCTTTTCGGACAGGAGCGCAGCTTTCCCGAAGCATTTGTTGAGCGTATCAATGCTAAGAACGTAAAAGGCATCAGCGCTGAATTTGTGAATATCGATAGCGTAATTCAGGGCGAAGCCACAGATTATGCAGTGATTGTAGATCGTATTTCTCAGGATGTTCCTTTTTACCGTGCATTCCTGAAAAATGCTGCTGCAACAGGAACTGCGGTTATCAATAACCCTTTTTGGTGGAGCGCTGATGAGAAGTTTCTCAACAATGTGATCGCCATGCAGGTGGGTGTGCCAGTTCCACAAACTGCACTGCTACCTTCAAGTCATCGTCCGGATGATACCACAGCCGAATCATTCACAAACCTCGCTATGCCGATGGATTGGAATGGTTTATTTGACAAAGTTGGTTTTCCAGCATATATGAAGCCGCACTCTGGTGGAGGTTGGAAGAGCGTTTATAAAGTGCACGATGCCGACGAGTTGTTTAAGTCTCATGGCGAGACTGAGCAGTTGGTCATGATGCTTCAGGAGAATATCGACTTCGAAAGTTACTTCCGCTGCTACTGTGTAGGTCAGAAGCATGTACACATCATGCCATATGAGCCTCGCAACCCTCACCACTTGCGCTACCTCGACAAGACTGTCGAAGACTATGATCCAAAGTTGATCGCCACTATTCACGACTACGTATTGCGCCTCAACAAGGCATTGGGTTATGACCTGAATACCGTTGAGTTTGCCGTAAGAGACGGAATTCCTATCGCGATCGATTTCTGTAATCCAGCTCCTGATGCTGACCTCAATTCTGTAGGTCCAGCTAACTTTGAGTGGATTGTCGAGACGATGGCGAATTACACCATCGAGCGTGCCCAGAATCTCAAAGAAGGTCAGATGAACCTGAATTGGGGTGGCTTCGTGCGTGACGCGATTAACAGTACTCCTCCGGTTGATGCTCCTGCCAAGAAGAAAGCACCTGCCAAGAAAGCTGTAGCCAAAAAGGCTCCAGCTAAGAAAGCCGTTGCGAAGAAGGCTCCTGCAAAGAAAGCTACACCAGCGAAGAAGGCAGTTGCTAAAAAAGCTACACCAGCCAAAAAAGCTCCAGTAAAGAAAGCAGTTGCTAAGAAAGCTCCAGTAGCGAAAAAAGCTCCTGCTAAAAAAAAAGTTAAGGAGTCAAAAGCCGAAACCTTAGCACGTATCGCTACCAAAGCAGCGAATATCGATTTTGATCGCATCGGAAAGGCAGCATCCAAAGACAAGGATGACCTGAAGAAGATCAAAGGTATTGGGCCGTTTTTGGAAGAAAAACTCAACAGCCTCGGAATCTTCACCTTTGCTCAGGTAGCAAAGTTCAATAAGAAAGATGAAGAGCTTGTAAATGATGCTATCGAATTTTTCCCTGGTCGTATTCGCCGTGACGAATGGGCCAAGCAGGCGAAGAAATTGAAGTAAACTGATATGCGAGGCCTTGAAAGGCCTCGCAATAGTCAAAGTTGTAAGCGCTAAAGCATCGTGAATTACGTTCGCGAGCTTTAGCGCTTTTTTTATTGCCAGGCTTTAAAAAGCCTGGCAATAGTGGGAAGTAATTAGGCGCTAAAGCACCGTGAATCATATTCGCGAGCTTTAGCGCTTTTTTTGTAATAAGGAGACAAAAAAGAAAGCCCTAATCAAAATTTATGAAGCTTTAGCGCCTAATATATTTCACTATTGCCGGGCCATTTATGGCCTGACTCAGAGCAGCAAAAAAAAATGCCCACTGATTACTCAGTAGGCAAAGGTTGAGGAACTGCACCCCGGATGATCTGATAAGGTTATTCGGGGTGTTTTTTGATAAGATATATTTATAATAAGCTATTCTGATCTACGAGTTCCATAATGGATAATGTTTTTTCTAGGCTGCTCCGGCCAAAAGCCAAGCGCTAATAGCCAAGAGTCTTCCTTAAAATTTCTTCTTTAATACTACTTCTGATTTTGATCCAAAAGCGCCATAGCCTCCATCAATATTGCCAGGAACTACGATCGCTTCAGATGGAAAAAATGGATTGGTAGGGTCGGAGCGACTTTGTTTATCTAATCCATTCAGATAACGATATGCATCCGCATTGGCGGTGTAGAAGGTAAGGATCAGCTCAATAGGCTCGACCGTGATCTCCTCATTATCGACGAACACAGTGCCAGCACCTCCACTTACCATGTATTCCAGTTTGAGCTGTTGGCCGTCTGCACCTGCATCGCTGGCCCAAAAGTCTGAGTCTAACTCAGCCGAGTTTGCGGTATAACTGACAAGTCGCCCGTTATTATAAAAAGGGAAAGTATCTCTGAAACTCGTGTCTCCAGGAATAGGATATACACCTTGGAGCTGGATTGAATAGTAATTTTCTTCACCTGGAGTGTCCGTAATATAAATTCTGGCTACGTGATTTTTATAAACATACCCATCAAGGTCGGTTTCAGAGATGGCATCGAGTTCCAGGCTAAAACTATCTGGAATAGCCTGTTCTGTAGTTTGGGTCGTGGCGATCACCTTACCCAGCTCGGCATGATTGACACGTAGCTCATAGTTTTTTCCTGGCTCAACACGTAGCTCGTCATCATTTTGATATTGCCCTAATAATAAGTCCGGTTGCTCCCCTTGTCTCCATTGCCAGTACTCTTCAACAAGTGTATCACGATAGGTGAGCGTAGAAAGCAAGGCGCCATCTTCCCATATTTCTACTTCAGCATCTTTTACAAAAAGATCTTCATACTGGAGTGAAGTCGGTACTGAATAACTGCGCGATACATTTACCACAAACGGTTTTCCTGGCTCCTGAACAGCATTGATGACCAGTTTCGTTTCATGCTCAGGCGTATCAATATTCAGTGTTCTTTCACAACTAGCCAGGATAAAGCCTGTGAGAGCGAGCAATATGATTGTTCTAATTTTCATGGTTTTTAGAATTTGAAGCTATAGTTGATAGAAGGGATGATAGGGAAAAGGGCAATTTTGCGGATGACCTCTTTACGGGTGCCATCAGGCTGCCCTTCGCTACCATAGTAATAGGCAAATGGGTTGAGGCGGTTGTAAGTATTGTAAAAACTAATGGTCCAGGTGCGCTCTCCCCATTTCTTTTGTTTGGTAAAAGCAACAGAAACGTCCATGCGGTGATAGGCCTGCATGCGAAAGCCGTTTCGGCCATTTTCGTAAAGTGAAACGCCTTGATCCCTTGCGCCGCCAAGTAAGCGAGAAAAATTGCCCCAGGCAGGGTTATCCCGCCAGGTATTACCAGAACCCACGTAGCCGTAACCTCCATTGGGAAGGGTAAGGGCATTTCCAGTACCAAAGACCCAGTTGGCACCGAATGCGACGCGCTTGCTGAGCTTGTGTGAAACAACGAGGCTGATGTCGTGGCGGCGATCATAGCGATAAGGGTACTGCTCTCCGCCATTCAGGTTTTCAAACTGACGATTATTCCATGAAAGCGTATAGCCCAACCAGCCAGTCGTTTTTCCACGCTTTTTTTGTAATAAAAGCTCGACACCATACGCCTCTCCTGTTCCTTCTATCTCAACCTGCTCCTGCCAATCCTGACTAGTGCCTGTCGACAAGAAGAAGCTTTGACCTTCTTTGTATTCGATCAAACCGTCCATTTTTTTATAATAACCCTCAACAGAAAGCTCAAACTTATCTTTCCAAAGACTCGCCGCGAAGCCCATAGCCGCCTGAAGCGAATGCTGAGGAGGAACTTTATCTGTTGCAGGAACCCACAGGTCGATAGGAAGTCCGATTCCGGAATTGGTGAGAAGGTGCAGGAACTGAGTCATCTGCACGAATGAGCTTTTTACTGAAAGATGTGGCGTGAGCTGGTAGCGCGCAGCAAGGCGTAATTGTGGACTGAGATACTGGCGAGAACCTTCCTGATAGTATGCAAGGTGCGCCCCGATATTGGCACTGAATCGCGAACCAAGTCTGATCTCATCTTCCGCATAAAGCGCACCCTCCCAGGTCGTAGCAGTTTGTTCTGCAAATGTCGTATCGGTATTTGTCTGTCCTTCGTTAAGTTCAAAACCTAGCAAAGCAGGCACAAAACGGTGACGCGTAATACCAGCTCCAAATCGGAAGCTATGTGAAGGCGAAGGATAATATTCGAAGTCCAATTTTAGCCCAAAATCACGAACACCCGATTGGTACTTGAGCCTTCCATCTGAAATTGCTACCGTGTCGCCACCTTGTTCTTCCGTTCTAAAACCAAAATCTGTACGAAAGCGATAGTTTGTGTATGTCGCAGTCAGGTTAGAAAATAGCTTTGGGTTCCAAATGTGGTTCCAGCGCAATGCCGCCAAGCGGTTTCCCCAACGAAGGCCTGAGTCGAATTTTTCTTTATAATAATCTCCTCCTGCGCGGCTACCTTCAGTCAATGAAAAGCCACCTTTAAACGCATCATCTCCTCCATAATAACTCAGGTACAGGCGATCTTTATCTGAAAATGTGTGGGTTATTTTTCCATTCAAATCATAAAACTGGTAACCGACACTTCCTGAACTACCATCTCCCGCTGATGCGATCGCTCCCGCTGAAAGCGGGCGCATAAGCAAGTCGATCCAGCTACGTCGGGCAGAAGCCAGAAAGGTTGTTTTTTTACCTATTGGGCCATTGAGCGACAGCTTTCCAGCGATGATGCCCAAGCTACCTTCGCCTTCAATTTTTTCTTTATTCCCATCCTTCATTCTAATATCGAGTACAGACGATAGACGTCCGCCGTAGCGAGCGGGGAAACCGCCCTTGGTAAGCTTTACGCTACTGAGTGCATCAGCATTAAACACACTGAAAAAGCCGCCCAGGTGACTGACGTAGTACAAAGGCACATCATCGAGTAAGATCAAATTCTGGTCAGGACCACCTCCGCGGACATATAATCCCGACGTTCCTTCTGTGCCAGATTGCACCCCAGGTAGCATTTGCACGGCTTTGATAACATCGACCTCACCCATGAGAGCTGGCATGCTTTTGATTTGCTCCACCGGAATAGTCGTCGTACTCATCTCCGTCTGATTCTGGATGGTGCGCACCTCATCAGCGAGGATCTCCACCTCATCCACCTGATAGTATTTGAGCTTGAACTCGATGGTTGTATCCGATTGTAAATTAAAAACAGCTTCCTGACTTTCGTAGCCTGATTCTGCGGCGACCAGGCGGACTTCTCCAGCCGGCAATGTCAAGCTAAAAAATCCGAAGTTGTTAGTGAGGACACCTTTATTTGTTTTAGCATCAAATATCTTCGCATTAATAAGCACTTCACCTCCTTGGGCCTTCGCAATGTGGCCTGTAATCGTATGGCGGGTCTTGCCCTGGGCAGAGAGAGACCAACTAAGGGAGCCCAGTAATAATAAGATCAGTAATCTTTTAATAAACATATAAGGTTGAGTTGAAACGGGGTTGAACAGGTATTGTCACCTCCTCATACACCGACATACAAGCTCCCCCCTAAAGCCACAATAAAAAATCTTATCGCTGATGTAGTATTTCTAAAAGCTGAATGCTAAAACAACGGTTAAGTAGGGTTTATTCAACGATGACTGTATATGTAAAATCTCATTTATGATGCTTTTTATCAGTCTCACGACTATTTATAAACATATAGCCTATATTTCATGTTTACTTGCGAATCCTTTCGTTTGAAATCTTTTTAGACGAAATTTGCACCACTAATTACTGAAGTCCTGTTTTCACCCCGTTGTAAATTCTAAAAACACATCTGATCATATGTATGCACAAATCTCTCAAGGATCTATTCAGTATAGAAAAAAAGTTAAAGAGCTAGCTAAAAGAAAGGTTTCAGACTTTCCTTTATGGCGTAACCTCTTCATTGCGCTGACTTTCTTTATTGGTACTCCAGTTTTATTGTTCTCCACTCCAGCATTATGGTCATGGTGGGGTATTCTTATACTTGCGCCTATCCTTGCCGTTGGATTCACCATGATCGGAACTACCCAGCATACTGCTGCGCATGGTGCTTTTAGTAAGGATAAAAAAGTAAGCAAATTCGTAAGCAGGGCTATGTTCCTACTTGGTATATGGCTTCCAAACTGGGTTTTGGAACACAACCACTACCACCACTTACACACGAACTCGTATGGTATGGACCGTGACCTCGACTCAGCGGAAAAAGTCAAAATGGTCTTTTCTCCAAAGTCTAAAATCAAGCCCACGCATAAGCAAGCACGATGGCTATTTGTCATGTCTTTGTATGCGCTGACCTTTATTAGCTGGATTCCGATGGCGGACTTTACACGTCTAAAGCGCTATCATGGACTAGGTCGTTTTCCTAATAAAAGCTGGACACGCACAGTATCAGAAATGGCCATTTTTAAAGCCTGCTACTTCTTTGTGATTATGGGTATTCCCTTGATCCTTGGAACCCCTTGGTATATCGTTATCCCTTTTTGGATTGTAGGTTGGGCCATGGCAGGAATGCTGATGATGCCTATTTTTCAAATAGCGCACATCAATATGTTCACACAGCATTATGATGATGATCACAGCCCTAAAGATGAAGGCTATGATTTTTATGAGCACACACTCAACACGACCATCGATTTCTATTGGGAGACTCCCATTTTTGATAAGATCATGACCAACGTAATCGGTTGGCTGAATTACCAAACTCCGCACCACCATTTCAGAGGAATCCACCCTCGCTATTATGCAGAAGTTTCGAAGCTTATCGAAACGGAAAAATGGCCGGATGGAGTGAAGTACTATCGTGTTCCTATTGTAAAGGCGATTAAGAGTCACTTCGAATATCTTGGCAATCTTACTCGTGAGGAATTCCGCGCCATGCGCAGCGAGCTTCACGATATGTAGATATCACACGTTTTTGTATTCAAAACCCCAAGCAATTCCTTCATGGATTTGCTTGGGGTTTTGCTTTTGAGTGTGTGTTTTATAAATGGTTTGAGGATCAAGCCGCAGGCTTGCGCGTCATCCCAAATCCGGCAATCGCGACCAGTGCTACAAACAGCAAAAGCGGCGGCAGGTATCCTTGCGATCGGGTGATGGTTTTGTCGGCGCCGATCATGGTAAATGCTGCCCAATAGTGCGGGTGCACCAGTTCTGGCGGGGCGCTCTGGAGGAAGTCTGATCGCGAATCGCGCAGGGCGCGGCTGGGCGTTTTGCCGTCGGCGAGCTGGTCGTAGAATGCTTCCATCAAAGGCATCGCCACGCGACCGTCTACTTCCCAGGCGGTATTGAGAACGCTTTGTGCTCCGGCCGAGCGAAAGGCGCGCGCCAAACTCATCACGCCTTCGCCTTGGGCGAGTGGACCATAGCCGCTTTCGCAGGAGGCGAGTACCACCAGCTTGGCTGGTATTTCTAACGCGTAGATTTCGTAGGCGTGCAACATTCCGTCATGTTCCGGCACGGTATCACCCGAAAGGCTAAAGCGCAAGCGAGAAGCAAGCGGTTGTTCCAGATTGGCTTCGCCGTGCTGAGCAAGGTGAAGGATATCGTAATCCTGAAACGACTGGCGGAAGCGCGTTTCCTGCGCATCTTGAGCCAGGAATAAGTCTCCATCCCATCGATCTGCGATGGCTATCGCCTGCGGCTTATTAAACGCAAGACGTCGCTCGCCTTCATACTCCGGCGCAAAGGCCAGCATGCGATTTGAAGCACTCGCTTTGTAGGATTGAAAGTGCAAAGCAGCACCGTAAGCATATCGTGTGCTATAGGTGTTTTGCAAATATGGCAAGCTCCGATACACGCTGCTTGTCGCAGCTGCGTCCAGCTCGATATCTTCTGTCAGCAAACAGCTAAACGGCACATATCCCATCAGCCCATCCGGGCAAATAAGGAGATCACGCGCCTGTTCGATATTGTCAAAATGAGGAAAAATAGCCTGATACAGCGCCCTGGAAGCTTCGGCAAAGCCTCCAAAACCAGCCGGCTTATACAACTGATCGATCACGCTACGAACGAGAAC
>JBGCFB010000097.1:0-36074 GCA_045106685.1 Bacteroidia bacterium
TCGAAACCAGTTTTTGCTACGGCCTTCCTTCAGATTCCTCTTCGCAGAGGACACCCTTGGCCTTCGCTTATGCTTCCCAATCGTCAGGGTGCATTCAGGACTTGAACCTTAAAGAACATAGGTGTGCCCAGCACACAAAAAGCCCGTGATCATTAATTAATGATCACGGGCTTAGGTGCAACTGCTATTCCTGTTCGCGTTCGTTTTTTTACGAAACTACCTTATCAATTATCTGCCAAATATTCGTGTACGAACTTAATGGCCATAGCGCCTTCGCCTACGGCCGAGGCGACGCGGTTCATGGCATTGGCGCGGACATCGCCTGCGGCGAATATGCCCGGTACGCAGGTCTCCAGCATAAATGGCTTGCGATCCAGGTTCCACACCTTCTCATAGTTGGTATGGTTAGAGAGGTCGTTTCCAGTAAGGATAAATCCTCTTTCGTTACGAATAAGCGAATCGCCCATCCAGTCCGTCATGGGTTTGGCACCGATAAAGATAAAGAGTGCATGCGCAGACGTTTTATACACCTCTTTACTATCCATCCGCTCAATTTCGAGGCATTCGAGATGATCTTCGCCCAGGGCGGCTTTCACCTGCTGTCTTCCTTGAACTGTTATATTAGGAATAGCATCGATCTGATCGATGAGGTAAGATGACATCGTTGCAGTGAGGTCTGGCTTGCGAATAAGGATGTGTACTTCTTTGGCAAATTTGGACAAATACACCGCTCCCTGACCTGCACTATTTCCACCACCTACCACATATACAATCTGATCTTTACAGGAATTGGCCTCTGTCATTGCGGCTCCATAATACACCCCTTTTCCAGAAAACTCATCCAAACCCGGCGCCTGAAGTTTGCGGTAATCGACACCCGTCGTGATGATCACCGCTTTGGTATTTACCGTGCTACCGTCGGCCAGTTGGATATGCTTGTAGCTACCTTGTGTTTCGATATTGGTGACGCTTTGAGGAGAAAGAAACTCGACTCCAAAGCGCTTTGCCTGTGTAATAGCGCGACGCGATAGCTCCGCACCACTCAGTCCACTGGGAAAACCCAGATAGTTTTCGATGCGACTACTTGTTCCCGCCTGACCACCAGGCGCGCGGCGCTCCACCAACAAGGTGTTCAAACCTTCAGAGCCACCATATACCCCAGCCGCAAGGCCAGCAGGGCCAGCGCCGATAATCACGACGTCGTACATATCTTCTTTGGCCTCAGGGGAGAGATTGATGCGTGTAGCGACTTCTGCCAAGGCAGGGTCAGTCAGGGCTTCTCCATCTTGAAAGACAATAAGTGGCAGATCTTTTCGCTCCGCCTTATGAAGCTCCAATAATGCCTCAGCCTCAGGGTGCTTATCGATATCCATCCACATGTATGGGCGCAGGTTCCCTGCGAGAAAATCCTTGAGCGCATGCGACTTGGGAGAATACTGATAGCCCAGTAGTTTGATTCCCTGAAAGTCGGGCCGATGTCCTGCTTGCCAGTCGTCGAGTAGTTCACTCAAAACTGGATATAATTTCTCGACAGGAGGGTCCCAGGGCTTGAGCAGATAATAGTCAAGCTGGACGTCGTTGATCGCTTTGATTGCGGCGTCGATATCGGAGTATGCGGTGAGCAGGACACGTTTTGCCTCAGGATACAAGCTCATAGCCTCTTCCAGAAACTCCACGCCCAGCATTTCAGGCATACGCTGATCTGATACAAAAAGGGCCACGGTCTCGCCTCGCTTTTTCAACTCTGCAAGCGCTTCGAGCGCTTCGCTCGCAGAGGTAGAGCTCATGATTCTGTAGGTATCTTTGTACTGATTCCGCAGGTCTCGCCTTACAGACTTGAGCACTTCTGGTTCATCGTCAATCGCGAAAATAATCGATTTTCTCTCTGCCATGAATAATAAGTGTACTTCGGTGGTAGTCGTTAGAAGAGTGAAGATACAACGATCTGTAAATATCCGGAGTACAGGCTTTGAAATAAGAAAAGAACCCACCAGACGATGTCCAGGGAGCTCTTTTATAAGGTAGTGAGATTTCGCTGAGGCTAGGTGCACCGGGAAGCCAAGCGAATTTTGAGAGGCGTATAGGTGAGGAGGTTAGTGTGAGTAAGGCTGAGTGTGCGCTTGGTATAAAACAGGCTCATCTTAGGGGATTTTCTAAAAAAAATGAGTGAAGTGCAGTAATCTCTGAGTGAACGACTGGTTTTTCTGAGTAAAAAAAATCACGCCCTGATTCTACAGGGCGTGATGCATCATTACAACTCTAGGTGGGCGAAGTGTTATGCGACTCCTCCACCGATAGAACCATCATCTTCATCTGCGTCAGCATAGGCCAGCTTTACTTTACCCTTCTCTTTGGGAGGTTCGCCAGGAGAAAGCAACTCAACCAGGACAACCACATCTGTAATTTCGCCGTCTGCGGGGTTTCCATTGATATAGACTGGAAGTTCGTGTCCGCCACTTTTGACATGAGACGCATGTCCGGGTTCTGCAGACAGTTCAATTTTTACATAGATAGTACTGTCTTGCTCCTCTATTACAGGGTCGCATGCGATATACCCTTCTTCTACATCGATGACATAGTATACCGTGTACAGCAAGGGTTCTATTGTCTTTGTTAAGTAGGAATAAGGTTTGTTTTTAAGCATTGTGTTAGGAGTTTTATGTGAGGTTAACAATATCGAGTAAAGATGAAAAAAAATCCGGCTCCATCACTTGTGCTTTTCCACTGACTCATCATCACCAAAAAACTTCAAGCAGGATTTGGTTAATTTTTCTTCTTTTCTCACAAAATATTAAAACGTTGAAAAAGTGAGTCCTTCTTATTTTTACTTACTGCGATTTGCTTCCCAAAGACCAGCAGTGTATTTCCCTCTATCGCTTCTACATGCTGTAGATTCACCACAAATGACCGACTCACCCTGAAAAAGTGGTCAGTTTTAATTCGGTCTTCTACGATCTTCAATGTTATTGCGAGCACATATTTTTCTTCTTTTGTGACCACTGTAGAATAATTACTCTGAGCTTCTATCCATAAGATGTCGGAAAACTTGACTCGCTGGAACCGGTCTTTCTTTTTCAGAAAAATGCTTTCGTTGAGCACCATCAGGTTATCGGAGGAAGAATCTTCGTCAAGCACCTCAGAAGCAGGCTCATCCTGCTGCACGGCAGCAAAATTATTCACAGCTAGATCAATCGCCATGTGTAGCTCTATATCATTAAATGGCTTCAGCATGTAGGCAGAAGGGCGCGCGTCTTTGGCGCGCGTCATTGTCAACTCATCGTTGTATGAGGTTAGAAAAATAAGCGGAATACGCTTTGTTTTATTGATTTGGTGCGCCAGTTCTACCCCATCCCTATCACCTCTGATATTGATATCAAGAATGCATATATCGACTTCATGCTTTTGCAAAAAGCTTATGGCATCAGAAGCAGTGTCCAACAACTCGACGATCTCATAGCCCATTTTTTCCAAACGCATGCTCAGATCCTGCGCGATGAGAAATTCGTCTTCTACAATTAATACTCGAAGCTTATTCATGCAAACTGGTTTAGGTAGTGTGAAGCGGGATTCTCAATTCATGTATATATCCGGATTCGATTCGAGTGCTGTGTTTAGCCCGTATCTGGCGACTCATGGAACGAATAAGCTCCAGCCCGAAGGAGCCTTTACGAGGTCCGTCGACTTTTGGACCAGGGCCATTATCCTTGATCATTACATACAAGGAGTCCTCTGTCTCTTTGCGCACATTAATCGTAAGACGCGGTTGTTTTACTTCCCCAAAAGCATGTTTAAACGCATTGGAGATTATTTCATTTAAAATAAGGCCCAGTGGAATCGCAATATCAGCCTTGATTTCTGTCCCCTCGACATGTTCTTCCACGACGAGATTCTCAACATGATAACTACGCTGCAGGTTTACGAGCATACTGGAAATATATACTTCGAGATTGACGCGTGAGTCGTTATTGGTGAGGTAGAGGTCGCGGTGAATCAGTGCCATCGCTTCTACCCTCGCCTGGCTTTCCTTTACCGCCATAGCAGCCTGTTCATCCTTTAGCTGATAAGACTGAATATTCAGCAAACTGGAGACAAGTTGTAGATTGTTTTTCACGCGATGGTGCAGCTCGCGCAACAGAAGTGCCTTCTCCTTTTCACTCTGTGCTATTGCAGCTTTTTGGGTCTCCAGTAACTTATTCGCTCGCTGTTTTTGACGGTATGAGAACCAACCCAAAGCCAGAAGGGCCAGCAATAACGCCGAAACGATAAAAAGGACACGGTTCTCCTGACTTTTCTGTTCATTTTCCGCACGTTCTTCTACCAACTCTTTATCCTTTTGTGCGGTGTTATATTTGATCAAAATATCATTTACTGCACTGTCTTTACGGGAGTCTTCAATGCGATCATGGGTTTTCTTAAATGCCTTGTGATATGTCAAAGCAGAATCGAATTGGCCCAATTTCTCATAACAATCGACCAGTTGGCTATTAAGGGTCTGTATATTATCCAGCGATGCGATTTCTTTACTCAGGCTCAAGGCATTTTTGTAGATCGAAATAGCCTGGCTGTATGCTCCCTTTTTCCTATAAATATTCCCGATGTTATTTAAGGTCAGAATATGCTGGAGCGGCATATCGATTTTCCCTTGCAGCTTCACGCTTCTTTCGTAATACTCAAGTGCTTTATCCCAATCCTCCTGAAGTTCACTGGCTGAGCCTAGGTTGTGCAAAAGCTGAATAATCCGGGTTGTATCATTGCTCTCCTCACTAAACGCCAAGACTTCGGCATGGACGATTCGAGCGCTATCAAACTGACCCGATTCCAGATAAACATTCCCCAGATTAAAGTAGAGGTTTGCAGTCCCTTTTTCATCACCTTCTTCACGGTAAATATTCAAAGCACGGAGATAATAGCTTTTGGCAGACTCGATCTCAGACCTAGAAGCCTGAAGGTTTCCCATATTGGTGTACACCTTCGCGATGCTCGACAAGGCTCCCAGCTCAATTTTAAGGTCCAATGATTTTTGGAAATACAGTAGCGCTGAATCAAGTTTTTGCCACCTCCAATGTAAGGTCCCAAGGTTGTTGTACAAGCCGGATTCACGCTTCTTGTCACCGATCTTCTTTGCTATCGTAAGCCCTTGATTATAATAACTCACTCCTTTCTCGAACTCTCTGGCGTTTTTAGCGATGATTCCCAATCCTGTAAAGGCTACCATCTTCCGACTTGGGAGCTCAAGTTCCTTCGCGTATTTGAGTCCTTTCAGATAGTACTTTTGGGAAGAGTCAGTATTATACTTCCGAAAATTGCGGGCGAGTTCAATATGATGTGCTACATACAGCGAGTCAAAATCACTTGTTGCGATCAGGCTCCGCATGCTATCAGCAAAAGGATTCTGCCCCATAAGCCAAGAGCAACATAACAACATGAGGATACATACACGTTTCACAATCATAGCATGTGTTCATCGAAGCACTTATATTTCAATATCGACTTAAACACCCAAATTATTATCAATCTAAAAATTATTTAGATTGATTTATTTCAAATTCTCGTTTCAACATGGCGTATTGCACCTCGCTTCCCCAGGCGCCTTTGAAGAATATATTCTCAATAAAATGGCCTTCTTTGCGAAAACCACAACTTTCCAGCAGCGCGATAGAAGCGGCATTATCCGCATCAGCGGTTTCGACGATACGGTGAACACCGATTTCTCCAAAAAGAAATTGCATAATGCCCAACAGCACTTCTTTGCCGTAGCCTTGGCCTTGTTCTAAGTGCGAAATCGTAATTCCCACTTGCGCGATGCGCGGGTCGTCTTCTTCTAGTTTGATCGCGCAATCGCCGATCAACTGGCCGCCAGCAGCAAGCCGAATCGCATACTGGACCCATTCACCAGGCTTACCAAATAACTTCCCTAGCTGGCTCTCAATAAACTCCGCACATTCCTCCTTATTCAGCACGCCAAATCCCTGATAACGAGTCACTTCGGGATTGGAACGGTAGCGGTGAAAATTGCCAAGATCGGTCTCAATAAGATTATTGATGCTCAATCGAGGTGTAGCGATATGGAGATGTGTTGATTTGATGATGTGTTGATGTGTTGATTTGGTGATGGAATACGATTCACACAGAATTGGTTCTGATCATTATCAAATTAGCTAATCCTCAAATCAGCTAATCAATAATTCTTTTCTGCGAAAATAGCCGGCGGATCGTCGTCTTGTAGGCTTTATTAAAGAGCCATCTTATGCGGGCTTTAAATGATTTTGAACTAGTGGAAATCGTGCCTACCATGCGACCGTTATGAGAGCCTTGTTCGACCAGTGGCGGATGCGCCCAGTACATGCGCACGGCGCCTCGGCTGATCATATCATTGTGGATCCAGTCGGGAGCAAGGCTTACTTTTTTGTGACCAATATCGGCGAGAATACGGCGAATTCCTTCCTGATCGATCAGACAGGCCCCAGCCATGCGGCCGACCTTTGCAGGATATAATTGTTGGCCCTTTTTAATGTCCCAAACAGAAGGAAATGTAAGCGTCGTATTTTCAAGGGAAATGATAAAACCAGGCTCCAGACGCTTTATTTCCTCAAAAAGCCCATCTAGTCCTTTTACAAAATCTCCCAGAAAAAACGGATCATCTTCAAAGACAAGCGCGTACGGGTCGCCACGCTCAACAGCTCGCTCGTATGCTAAAAGGTGATTTAATGTACACGAAATCATCCCACGCTTCATCACATTCTCCACATCAGGGACAAAATATTTCACTAGCTGCTCCTGTGTCATCAGACTCAGGTCGCCATCACTCACAAACTCAAATTCCAGCTCATGTTCTGCAAACAATTTCCGCACGTGCTCACCATGCGCTTCATAGCCTTGCAAGGCATGAATCACATAGGTGCTTCCGGGGATGTTGCTGGTGATCATGGGGTGTTATTAGAATCGTTTGATGCGGTAATTTTTGTAGCCTAATTCGATGCCGATTTTTTCTCTAAAGAATGATTTCACTCGATCCTTAAAGCTCATTTTGCTAAAGGAAAGGTCTGAGTCAAAATTCCAGTTTTTTCGGGCAATCCGTTCCTGCATCACGGCAGGATGCTTTCCATGAAAGCGCTTCAGCGTTTGCATGCCTTCACTATAATCATAGGCCTCGACATCAGCGATATGCTTTTCCATCCATGCATCATCATGCCAAAATTTATTGAATGACTTTTGCTTTTCCTGCATCGCCTTTGGCTCTTTCACCCAGCCATAATGGTAAACCCAGGCTTCTATCGGAACGACTGACAGCTTCTCATTATCGCCTTTTCGAAAGCCCTGTGCGTCTTTATAGGAATAAATTGCCGAATCATTTTTAACAACACGAATCTCGTGGTGGTACCAATTAGACGA
The DNA here is from genome assembly GCA_045106685.1 of Bacteroidia bacterium. GTDB lineage: Bacteria > Bacteroidota > Bacteroidia > J057 > J057 > JAUIGE01. Next base: position 7,393 of record JBGCFB010000097.1, read on the forward strand.
AGTCCCAACATAATCGTAGGACCCATAAAAATGAAGATATCGAAAGAGTAGCCCATCTACATCGTCAGTGTCTTTGTACGTTTTCATTTTGGAGAAAATCACATCCAACGATTGCTCAGGGATGACTTCATCACCTTGAATATAAAAGGCCCAATCTGCGTCTTTTGAAATATGGGCAAAGGCCTTATCGGTCTCAATCGCCAGCACACTACCACCTTCGCGCAAACTGTCATCCCAGGTTGTCTGAACGATTTTCACCTTATCCGGATCAATGCTTTCAATCAGCGAAAGCGTATCATCATCTGACGCTCCGACCGCCACGACGACCTCATCACAGATGGGCAATATCGAACGTATTGCCTCCACGATGGGATAGTCATATTTAATCGCATTCCGAATAAAAGTAAAGCCTGAGACTTTCATATTGCAGTTGGCGTACAAGAACCCAATTGGGTTTTCGCCTCAAAGGTAATGACAATAAACCTGACTGTAGAGACGCGTTTTAACGTGTCTAAGGCGAAGAATCGGAGACGCGTTAAAACGCGTCTCTACAATTACAACGATCCCAGAATTTCCCCTAACACCACATACCTCAAAGCACCCTGCTCTTTATCCAGCACAAACACCGAAACCGAGGCATTAAGCGAAGGGATATACTGCACCGTCGTGGCCCAAAAGCCTCCATGACCGTAGGTTTTTCTACCGGCAGTCTCAGAACTGGCCAGCCCCAAATAATAGTTGGAGAATAGGCTGTCTTGCGTAGCGACTTTGGTGTAAATGAGATCGAGCGTTTCAGGCTTTTTGAAGAGTTTATTTTCAAAAAGAGATTGACTAAAAAGCGCAAGGTCGCGTGGCGTTCCGGCAAGGCCTCCGCCGCCAAACAAGTCAAATGAAGGATCAAGATCATAGCTATCGATCGTACTATGAGCAGAATACTGGTGTGCCATAGGTTTTATTCCGACTGGATCATCCTCCAGCGTGTAGAACCAGGCCTTTCCAAACCCATTTCCCTGATAGTCAAGCAGTTCGCGCATGGAAGTATAAAAAGGCTTGCCTGTTTTTTTCTCTATAATTTCACCTAAAAGCAAATAATTGATGTCGGCATAACGGTAGGTTTCGCCTGCTTTCGCCAAAGGGTCGCCTTCACTCATCGCCAGCGCAATCTGCTCATCACGGGTCCAGCGATGCTTGGGTTGCGAGCGCACCATCGCGAAGAAAGTATCGGCGTAAACATAATCGTATATCCCGCTGGTATGCGAAAGTAGGTTCACAATTCGGATAGCATCCAGCGCATAGCCGTCGGCCTCCAGGGCAGTCTGCGTCTTTTCAGAAATCAGTCCGTCGATCGCATCATCCAGCGCGATTTCGCCTTCTTCCACCAATCGCAAGATCGCCGCCGAAACGAAGGTTTTGGTATTGCTGGCGAGCAGCGCCGGCTGGTCGACTTCGAGTGCTTTTGCTTTGCTTTTATCAGAAAAACCGGCGGCTCCGCTCCAGGATAATTGTTGGTCGGGAGCTTCTATATGTGCCAATATTCCCACCGCATCTGGGTGCTGTTGATAGATGCTATCAAGGACAGTTTGGAAGACTTTGGTATCGCGGCTCTCTGCCGATGGGGCAGGCTTATCACAGCTCCAGATGAGCGTGATGAGGAATAGAATGGAGAGGTGTTTCATGTTTTCAGGAAGAGTACTTGGCTTTAATAAATCTAATGTAGCATCTCTATTCCTATTTTCGCCCATTTGATGGAAATACTAAATACGACATCAGACATCAGACATCAGACATCCGAGATCAGAAGTAACTTGAGATTATCACATTTGCTCGTCGCTTTCCTTTGTTTCTTTAAGATCGTCTTCGATCATATCCGACCATGAGCCAGCTAGTGCCAGAATTCCAGATCGATTATCGACTGTTTGAGAATTTTTATCCAACAAAAAATTCAAATAAACATTAACCTGAGAAAGGTATTCCTCAGGTATCATGCTAAGATTTTTCAAGACTGAACGATACATATTTGCTTCCATAACGAGTATAAATATACAATTAAAAACTCACTCAGAATCGAGCAGCGAAGAAAAAGGCATTTAAGCACCCGCCCTTTTATACCCTACCAAAAGTCAGCCTCAAACCCCATTTTCCTCATCCGAAGCCTGTCGTTAAGTCCGCTTTTTTGTATCGCAATATTCGCAGCACACTTATCGAAAAGGCCTTCTATGTCGCTTTTACAAAAATACAACACACCCGCACCACGCTACACCAGCTATCCGACTGTACCATATTGGCAAGATACTCCTCCGACCGAATCTGACTGGTTTTCGATCGTGGAGGATCGACTGAGTGATGATCCAGGATTAAGTCTATATATCCACTTGCCTTTTTGTGAGCAGCTATGCACTTACTGCGGCTGCAATACGCGGATCACGATCAATCACGCCGTTGAGTCGCCTTATATCGACACCTTGCTTGCTGAGTGGGATTTGTACCAAAAGCGCTTCCCAACGAAGCCGGAGCTGCGCGAATTGCATATTGGAGGAGGAACACCGACCTTTTTTCATCCTGACGAAATTGTGCGTTTGATCAATGGGATCACCGAGCATGTCGACGTCGCCGAAGACGCCGCCTTCAGCTTTGAAGCGCACCCTTTTAGCACCAGCAAGGCGCATCTTGAAGCTATGTACAGTGTGGGCTTTCGCCGCATTAGCGTCGGTGTGCAAGACGTGGGCGACGACATCATGAAGCTGATCAATCGCCGCCAAACCCGCCAGCAAGTCGTCGATACGACGCTGATGGCACGCGAAGCGGGTTACACCTCCGTCAACTTTGACCTCATATATGGCCTTCCCAAACAGACGCCTGCGCATATCGAGGCTAATATCGAATTGGTGAAAGCACTCCTTCCTGAGCGGATCGCCTTTTACAGCTATGCGCATGTACCTTGGATCAAGCCGGGCCAACGTGCGTATTCGGAAGAGGACCTTCCAAAAGCAGAAGCAAAGCGTGCGCTCTATGAACAGGGCCGCGAGGCCCTTGAGGCGCTCGGTTATATCGAAATCGGCATGGACCACTTTGCCCTTCCGAGCGACTCGCTGGGAATAGCGCTCGAAAACGGCACGCTCCACCGTAATTTCATGGGCTATACGCCTGTCTTTACACCTACGCTTATCGGCCTGGGAGCATCCAGCATCAGTGATGCCTGGGGCATGTTTGTCCAAAATGAAAAGAAGGTGGAGACCTACCAACAAGCGATTGCGGAGGGTCACTTGCCGATCATCCGTGGGCATGAACTCAACGAAGAAGACCTCGTTCTGCGTCAACATATGCTTGACGTGATGTGCCGTTTTGAAATGGACTGGTCAGCTCCGGACGCTCAGCATCCAAGCCTTAATCAAGGCCTCGCCCGATTAGGAGAAATGCAACGTGATGGTTTGATTCGTGTAAAGCCTTTTGGGGTAAAAATTACCGAAGAAGGCAAGCCGTTTCTTCGCAATGCTGCGATGGCATTTGATGCGCGTCTCTGGAGAGAAAAGCCTGAAGCTCAGCTTTTTAGCCAGGCGATTTAATTATTGCAAGGTCTTTCAAGACCTTGCAATAATAGAATGAATTAATGCTAAAGCTACAAGTATTCTCCGTCTGACAATGAATATTCATGAAGCTTTAGCGCCTAAAGTCTTCCATTATTGCGAGGTCATTTATGACCTCGTTATAGTAGAATAAATTCGCCCTAAAGCTACAAGCATTCTCCGTCTGACAATGAATATTCATGAAGCTTTAGCGCCTAAAGTCTTCCATTATTGCGAGGTCATTTATGGCCTCGCTAGCCCGCAAAGAAGGCTGCATCATATTCCACCGTGCCTCGCATATGCTCAAGGGCTCCTTCCTGAAGGGCGAAAGCCATCACATTTTCATCGGGTACTTCAAAAGGTAAACTGATTCCAAAGGTACTTGCGCGCTCGTAGCCAAAACGTGGATAATACGTTTCATGTCCTAACAAAACACTCGCCTTAAAACCTAGCCTCTGGGCAACCTTGTGCCCTTCCTTGATAAGCGCAGCGCCTATGCCGCGACCTTGATGGTCAGGCAGGACAGAAACCGGAGCGAGTGCCAGCGCCTCATGGCTTTCGTCCTCGTGCTCAATCTTGATTCTTGTAAAAAGAATATGACCAACGATTTTACCTTCAGACTCTGCAACAATCGATAGTGCTGGTACAAATGACGGCGATTTCCTCAGTCGCGTTACCAGATCATGCTCCCGATGATCGCTTAGCTCGACATCTGCAAAAGCTTCCTTGATCAGGCTTTCAACTTCAGCATGGTCAGATACTTTTTCTTGACGCAGGAGATATTTCATTGGGCATTAATCATTAGTCATATACCATTAGCGCTATGCATCCATTTTCCCTTTATTTGTGCAAATAAAACGAAAGGAAACAGGCCTACAACAAAAGCCCGCATAAGACTCAGTCTATTCTGGTATATTTGTGCTTTCAATCATTGCATATTCCATGCGCATTCTGGCTATTTCCGACATACATGGCTGTGCCCGTACCTTCCGTACGATGGTAGAGGACAGACTGAAGTTAACGAAGGAGGACCAGCTCGTTCTTTGCGGAGACTTTGTTGACCGTGGTCCAGATACCAAAGGCGTGATCGATTATATTTTTGCGCTGCAGGCGCAAGGTTTTCAGGTACACACCCTGAAAGGAAACCATGAGGCCTTTTTGCTGCATGCTATTGATGGAGACGTTGAAAATAGTGCGAATTGGCTTTACTATGGAGGAAAACAGACACTTGAAAGCTACGGATGCCGCTACGTTTCTCAGCTTCCTGCGCGGCATTTGAATTTTTACAAAGAACTCAAGCTCGTTGTCGAAATAGATCAGTACATCTTTGTACATGCTGGCGTGGGGATCGGCAGTCGTCCACCTTTGGAAGATGCGCAGGCGATCCTCTGGTCTCGCAACTGGTATCCGGATCTTGATTATGACTGGCTGGGTGACCGTTATATCATCCACGGTCATACGCCTATACCTGAACACGAAATCAAAACATTATTTGACGCTTTTGAACAAGACAGAGTAATGAATATTGACGCGGGTTGTGTGTACAAAAACCCAGCTCGCCATTTAGGAAAGCTTTGCGCATTTGACCTCACAAACCGAGAATTGTACTTTCAGCACAACATTGATTAGCTGGTTTATTAATTAGCTGATTTGATGATTAGCTAATTTGAGGATGAAAGCTAGCGTCTTATTATCAACGAATCTTGCCTTTCATTAGCTAATCAACACATCATCAAATCAGCTAATCAACATGCTTGAACATCTACTCAGTCCAGACGCATTGGTAAGCTTGCTTACCCTTACCCTTATGGAGATCATCCTGGGTATCGACAACATCGTTTTCATTTCCATTGTCGCAGGGAAACTCCCAGAAGAGGATCAGCCGCGTGCGCGTACAGTCGGACTAGCGATTGCAATGCTGTTCAGAATCGGACTATTGTTGGGGATAAAGTGGTTGATGGGCTTAACAAAACCCCTCTTTACTTTGCCGCTTATAGATATTGATATTAGTGCCAAAAGCTTGATTTTGCTAGCGGGAGGATTGTTTTTGATTGGAAAAAGCGTAACCGAGATGCATAGCAAGCTGGAAGGCTTTGAGGAACCCGATCGTCCTTCCAAAGTAAAAAGCTTTATGAGCGTGATCGTACAGATCATTATCATTGATATGGTATTCTCCTTTGATTCGATTCTCACGGCTGTAGGCCTAGCCGACCATGTAGAGACGATGATCGCGGCTGTGGTTATCTCGATGATCATCATGATTATTTTTGCAGGAAAAATAAGCGACTTCATCAACAAGCGCCCTACAGTGAAGATGCTCGCGCTTTCATTCCTGATCCTAATCGGATTCATGTTGGTATTGGAAGCTATTGGCCAGCATATTGACAAAGGCTACATATACTTTGCAATGGCATTTTCACTGGTCGTCGAAATGCTCAATCAGCGCCTACGAAAAGACACTCCGGCAGTTGAGCTTCGGGAGCCTATGAAGGAGTCGTTGGAGAATGATTAGATGGCTGTTGGCCTGGCAGTAGAGAAAAGGCATGCCTTTTCTCTACTTTTCTGGCCAAAAGCTAACCGCCAAAAGCCAATCGCTAAGCCCATGTAAAAAAAATTACTAATTTGCCCTCATGCGCAGGCTATGGGTAATTCCCGTTTTGATCTGTGTGAGCCTTATGGCTTGCACCCAATCAGACGCTAACGACGTGCCTGCGGGTTTCCAACAGGTGACTGTGGATAGTCTGTACACCGTACTGCTTCCTTCAGCCCTCAACGAGACCCGCGACATGCACGATTACGCGGAATTGCAATACCGCAATGTCGATATCCACTTCTATGTATTGGGTATCACATCGCCTAAAGCGCGCCTTGGCGATGTGCGCAACAAGCGCCTGAAGCTTTCGGCATTTATGCGATTTATGGAAGACGACGTGCGCAGCTTCGTTGATTCTCTTACTGTTTGTGGAGAGTCAAGTTGGCGTACCAATCAGCCAAAATCCTCTGTTGCAGCAAAAGACTTTATCGCAAAGTCCAGCTTCTTTGGAGACCAGCACGAATTATTTTACCGGGTAACCGCGGTCGAAACGCCAGACAGCTTTTATGGGTTGATCGTATGGACGCCGTACAGCAATCATATGGAACGCTGGGATTGGATCGAACGGATTTCACATTCGTTTAAGCCGGTGTGAGTATATCCATTTCAAAAATCTCTTATCTTCTTTCACTAATTTCCAATCCAAAATGTACATAATGGATTGGAGAATTCAGACGAGTGATTCTAGATTTTTGAAGAATAAAGAGCATCTATTTTATTAGAATTAATCCTGATGGATCAGTATAAACATCATAGTGAAGCGCTGTCAGAGGTCGTACTGCGGTTCGTATTGGAACGTAGTCATCAGGCTCAAAAACTCCTTATCCTGCTCCTCCTATCCTTCACAGGAATGTGGGCACAAAGCCAACCCGTATATCTCCTCCGCCATATGGGAGGCTCCTACCTCACCGACCCGGTGTACCAAATTGACTTATTCAATCCTTCCAAGTCCCGCGTCAACCTCGCGGGCTACACCCTTATCACGCGCCAGTTTGTAGCGCGATTCCCAGTCAATACCTGGCTAGAACCTCAGCAAGCATTTATCCTCGGCAAAGGCGCCAACGCAGGCACACTGCCCGACTTACGATTCGAAGAAATCCCGGACTTTCTGGTGCGCATTCCGCGCGATTTGCGGCAAGGCGATTACCTCATTTTGCTCAATCGCCAGGGCAAGCCGCTCGATGCATTTTATTATGCGCCGAGCCGCAGCGTCGCATATCTGCCCGATTCCGATACGCTCATCACCTATTCGCAACGCAAAATCCCTTTTGACCTTCCTGGCGAGTCAGCTTCGGTGTGGCAATACCTCACACTTAGTCCTGATCCTGCATTGGCTTTCATGCGTGTAGAAGGGCGCTGGCAAGCGGGTTCTCGCACGCGAAACACTTTTCCGGCCATGGCCTATAATGCAGTGGCGGCACGCTATGTCGACGGTGTTATCACTATCGAAACCAGCACACAGTTTGAGCGGGATGCCCTCAGGCATCGCCTGGAGCGAAGTGAAGATGGCATCAACTTCAGTACGATTGAGCGCTTCGCCACCAATGGAAGCGCAAGCGATTATCGCGTTTATGATCCTGACATCGAAGATGGAAAACGGTATTATTATCGCTTTGTCCATACGGACCGATTTGGGTTTAACATTCGCTCACGACTTGTCGAAGTGCGCGCTGAGGCGCGTGACGCCGACCTCAGCCTGGAGCCTTTTGTCACGAATACTAATCAGCTCAACATCCGCCTTTTTACCCGCACCGATCAGCCTATACGCCTCACCGTTATCGACGAACAAGGCCGTCAATGGGCCGTGCGATTTTATGACGAATTACAATCCGGCGGACGCTATCTCCTTCGTTTTGATGAGACAATTCCACAAGGTCGTTACCGCGTAATCGCTGCGACTGCGTCGCGTCGGTATTATGAAACATTTATGGTTCAGTGACCACAAATCCGGTCGATCCCAATGCGTATGGAGCGACTTCGTAAGGATTGTAAACAAAATACAGGCCTTCGGCTGTGATGCCGATATTAGCTGGGAAGGCAAATTTCCCTCCCCAGAAGAATCCTTCTTCCTGAAGGACGGCATCTTTGGGAAGTTTACGAGCCAAGCGAAATGCCTCCTGAACTTTCACTTTTAGAGCAACCGTATCAGCGACTGTTGCCAGAACATTCACCTCTTCTCCTGTCTTCGAGTTAAAGGTTAGAAGACTGGTAAACGAATTAGGATGAGCACCTCCCGTGTAAGTATAAAATTGCATTTCAATGCAGACGTATTGAGAGTCTTGATACAAGACTTGGCCTTCTGCTTCAAATGCCCATGAGTTAATGTAATCCTGGCCCTCGGCTTTCATTTCAGCTAAAAAAGCATCATAGCCATTTACAAAACCATCAACGCCCTCATTAAGGCCAGTCGCTCTTGTCTCACCGACATTAAGGGCTGAGACGAGCGCTCCAGTAACACGCGCATTGATAGGGTCAGCGGCTTCGGTGCCTTTTGCCAAAGGCACTGTAATGTCTACCGTCGCGCATGAATTACTGTCGGTAGCACAGCTTTTGGAGTGCTTGTCTATACTTTCGATGCTAAATACTAAGGCTGGATCTACGACCTTTTTAACCTCCTCGGGAGGTTCCTGTACTTGGGTTTTCTCCTGCTGATTACCGCATGCGTTGAGAGCAAAACATATAAAAATAATTGCGAGGTATCTCATGATATTGAGGATTTTATTCCGTTTCGTGTAGCGAAAAGGCATGCTTTGGGAACTTGAGAAAAGGCATGCCTTTTCTCTACATCGTCGTCAATAAAGACGATCGGGGTCACGTCGTTGACGACGCTTTGCGATTGATCAGGCTGTAGACGCGCTTCTCGATTTCGGCATCGCGGGACTTCTGGTCGAGGATCACAGATGGATGTCCACGTGATTCACAATCTGTAACTGCGCAGCGTTCGCAGGTGACTCCAACCACCTTTTTGACAATACTATCATCCTCAAGAAACGCGATATGCTCAGATTGAGCTTCGCTTAATTCGATGCCGATACACACGCTTCGCATATGCTTGTCTATAAAAGGATCAGCGTTACTGGCGGCAAGCACGAGATATTCGTCTTCAGAGTCATGATACATGCTTCGCTGGGCGCCTGCACGCACATCATCTATTTCTGAATGCTTCTGGTCATTGAGCAAGATGCCGGTACTAAGCCAGCGTCTGCAATAGTGTTCTTGATTTTTGAAAGAATGGGGTCGATGACTACGGCTCAGATGCAACTCTTTGGCAAGCACAATTTCATCCAATTCTTCATTAAAGGTAAAGCGCAAGAAGAAGATTTGACCCAAACCGAGGTGTGTGGGAAGCAGATTGGTGAGGCGTTGAAAAAAGGTTTCCGCCGAATCCGTGTACTCGAACATGATGTTGAGAAAGGCTTCTGCATCCCAGGTCTTTTTTTGGAAAAAGGTCTTTACATCTGCTACTAAACGGTCTTCTGGTAAAATGAGCGCTCCTGCAAAATAGGATGCGTGAAAATTATTCAACACATCTTCAAAGCTCTCAAACTTGATCCAAGTAAAGGTCAGTGGTCGCTGGCGAATGCCCATGTGAGCGTATCCCAGCTCTTTTGCCAAAATAAACACCCGCTGCGTTTCAGATACAATCCCCGCTATCAGCAGGCGCTTTTCCAATGGAATATACACCGACCTGATCTCCTCGGGATAGTCTTCTTTTCCCAAACGATCATAATCAATCGAGTAACCAAATTCCTCCGTGAGGATTTCTTCCAGGTCTGTAGAAGTTAGCTTTCCGGTAAGATCGAGTTGGTAGCGTTGAGCAAATTTCTTGGCTTCGGCTTCAATATCCGGGAAGTAGTTTCCGCGACTTTCCTGGTAGCTACGAAGTGCTGCGAGGTAAAAGCTTTCGCGGGTGACGTCTGAGTTTCGCGCAATTTCAAATAGCGTTCCGATAAAGGCCGTGACCTTTTCGGGTGCGCCAGCGATAATGTCGATCAGGTTATGCGCGTCTATTCCAAAAAGCTCCAGCGGAATTTCTTTCAAAATACCGCTCATAATGATGTCACCCAGAGGCGCCATCTTTCCGGTGAGCTTCATGCTCACCATCTCATCGAACGGCTTTTCCAACGCTTGAGCAAGCGCGAGAATTTTGTCTGGCTTAGGGTACTTCTTCCCCTTTTCCATCTCGTTCAAATAGCTTTTGCTGAGGCCTGTGATTTTGGAAAGTCCCAAAAGCGACAAGTCTTTTTCAGCACGTATCTGACGAAGTTTTAAGCCAAAAATGAGTCGTACTTGCTCTTCCGTTAATTGCATTCTATAAGGAATAATTTTTCATGTGTCATTAGATCATTAGTCATGTGGTCAGTATCCATGAGTCATTAGGTCATTTGTCGTGTGGTCGGTAAAGATAAATGACTCATGATTTAATGAATAATTATGAATTTCGAATAACAGCTTTCAGTTCATTCAAGCTTCCGTCCGGGATGAAGTATCCAAAGTGGTTTGAAGGGACTTCGATCACCTTGGGTGCAGGTGTGCGATTGGTCGGAACTGAACCGATGCTCTCCGTACCGACGGCGATATCGTTAGGTCCGCCGAAAATAAGTCCAAGCAAGCTGCTGTAATCTGGATCACCGATGCCGAGCTTATCCAGAATTTTGGAAACTTTGGTTTTATCTTCATCCACAATTTTCGACGTATTTCCTGCCAAAATCGTGTACGCCACTCCCGGGTCCTCCAGTCCGTCATTGAGCGACCTCAGGAAGTCAGAATTAGGCTTCATCGCTACGCTCGCTTTATCGAGTGCATTGACCGAACTGAGTCCTCCAAAAATATATCCCAAAGCAGATAAGCCCCAGCCTACAACTGGAATCGCATTGAGCAAAAGCGTACCTCCGAGGAAGAAGGCATTTTTGATATTGGTCAAAGGCGAACCGCCGTTTGGTGTGCCGCACATGATCAGGCGACGAGTCATGTCTTTTCCACCGAGTTTTTCTATAAAATAGCGCGACACCAATCCTCCCAGAGAATGCACGATGAGGTCTAGCTGCTGATCGCCAGGGCGTATTTCGGCTTCGATCAGACGGGTGCGAAGGCCTTCCGCATTCGTATGAACTGCAGTGCCATATGTTTCATAATCATACCCCAAAACGAGGTCATAATGGTGATAGAGATATGGCAAAAGCCCTTCCGGGTCGCCGTCTGTCGCTTCGATAAATGATTCATGCACTTCACTCGTAAAGCCATGTACCAAACAGACGATATCGCAGGCATCTTTCATCGCTGCGCGTACCACATCCATATCGTGTTCATACTCCGCTTTACCGTCAGCGCCGATTTTGATAACGCTAAGCTTCGGATAAGGGAATTCCTTGCCGGTTATTCCAGCGACGATTTTATGTACCAAAAGCTTGAACGTCTTGCCAAGGCTGCGTTCACCTGTTGCCTGCATCTCAGGAGAAAGCGTCGTGATTTCCAGCGTGGTTACATCACCATCGCGCGTAGCGATAGCCGGAATCAGGATGCCGTCTTTCTCATTGACTGCGAGGAGCGTCTCGCCTTCGGCGAGCTTTTGCTTAAAGGAAATCCTGATCGGGTTTTCGGCAGTGACCTTCTCAGGATGCTCCACATTGCGCAGCTCGATCACATCCATGTTGGGTGATACACTGCGACCCTGGATGTAGGTCATCGGCTGGCTGCATGCCTGCAAGGCTACCGGAATGCGCATACCGTCGGTGTTGCGTGCGCCCGTCGTCGAACTGGCGAGCGCGACATCAAAGCTCGTCCCATCAGGGCGGCTGACTTCGACACCTGCCTGTGCAAGCATATTTTCATCATTGCCTGCGTCGGTGTGAATTGAATTGAGCGTGACGAGTTTCGTCGTCCAATCAGTGGCCTTGACTCTACGGCGAATGCGTAGCCCGCCACGATGAGTGATGCCATTTATAGTACTGCTAAGAGCATCGCTGACATCTTTGGTATCGCGCATGGTATTGGGATATCCAAAGCCAGATTGCTCCATCGAACGCGCATTAAAATCAACGGTGCTGGCGACGAGTTTGATCAAACTGGAGTCTCGCTTGAGACCCATTTTGCGCAAGTTTTCATCGACATTCGGTGTGATCGAAAATCCGTAAACCGCATAGACTGTTTGGCCTCCGCCAACTTCTTCTACTTTGCCTACATCATTTTCACCTTTTTGCTCCATAAACAAACTCTGAACCCCAAAATCTGACATCATATAATAGAGCGAGCAGTAGTAAGTGCGGTTTGGATTATGATTGGTGACTGAAATTCGGAGCTCTGGCGAACCGCCGCTTTCATCTCCAGTTGGTTCATATTCGTAAAAAGGCAAGTCAAACATTTGATCTGCTGACTCCATCTTTTCAAAGGTGGTCCACTCCCCTGTAGCCGGATCACGATGGCGCGCTTCGATATTGATGCTGAGGTCATTTGCGTTGATCTGAGTCGACGCATTATCGAGGGTAGCGGTCTGATTCCAGCGCGCAATCGCCGCCAGGCGATTGGCCATTCCTATATAATTATTATCCTTAAAGCCGGTCAACTGACCGATCAGCGGCGTGTTGTCCGTGTCTTTATATACTGCGATGCGTTCCGCACCTTCATGATGGTACACATACACGCGATAATCCACCGGCGAGCCGTCTTCGACTAAGTTGACGTATTCTTTTGCCTTAGGAATATTCAAATCCTCCGGAGCAATATCGAGTGCCTTTTTCAGCCCAGCCAAAGCTGCTTGCTGGGAGGCATTATCGGCCTCCTCGGCCTCAAATCGCACGCGAATTCTTTTGGCAGGCGTTTGAATGAGTTTTGCCTTGTAGGTGAGTTGGGTACCAATAACCGTGTCTTTCCCTGGAAAATCGACAAGACAATACGCCCCTTCCACTTTGGTAGCTGTGGCCACCATGAGCGGGTCTTCGCCCACTTCAGCATCTTCGCGATAGACATTGAAGCCTGCGGCTTCGTCGCCGGTTCCAGTCGAGACGCCATGCAAGGCGCCGGCCTCAATCACCCAGTCATTTTTATCCTTGCGAAAACGCATCATAAAGTGATCGGCAATTTGAGCGCTTCCATCACCACCCATAAAATAAGCGTCCTGATCAGCACCGCCGACCACGTCGAGCTGAGGGTCCTGGTCTGAGACGGTATTATTCACAATCGCACGCGCACGTGCTACCAAATCGCTGTAGGTAACCCGGCCCTGACTACGCTTGAGTACTTCGAGTAGTGAATAGGTAAATATGCCTCCCTGACGACCGTCGCCAAGGGCTAACTCCTTGGCAGTCTGGCGACTACGTGCACCTGCCAGCAGGATATGTTTTCCTTGCGGCAATATCGAGAATCCCTCTTCGCTTCCTTCGATGGCACGTTTGAAACCATCTCCATAAGTAGCCTCGTCCCAAAAGATATAATCTTCCAGTGTGCGCGGCTTGTTCATATCGGAAGGCGACTGGCGCGCTGTTACTTTTTTGGTGTCACGCGAGCCTGAGCCAGAGTGACAGCAGTCAAAGATCATGACCACGTGTGCGCCCGTATCGGCCACTTTTTTCACCAAAGCGCCTACTTCCTTATCGGCCAGATCGCGGTGCAGGACACCGTCAATCACCTGGCGACTATCTACACAGACAACCGTCTCATTGAGGCCGTCGGGTTCGAGTCGTTTGAATGCCGGATGGGCTCGCTCTTGCGAGCCGTGGCCGCTATAATGGATAAATACTGTGTCGTCCGATTTGGCCTTCCCCAAATGATTCAAAAAGCCATCGATGATATTCTGCTTGGTGGCATCGTGGTCGTGCAATGTTTTCAGATTCAGTTTACCTTCAGGCACCACTGTTTCCAACCAGGCTTGCACATCTTTACTATCGTTTACACAGCCTGCCAGCGCAGGCACAGGCGCACTGTATGCATCAATAGCGATAAGCAGTGCGTGTACATTTCCTTGAAGTGAGAGCATTGTAGAATTTTGAATGAGGGAATGAATGAATGAGGGATTGTAATGTACAATGTAGGATGAATAATGTAAAATGAGGGGGCAAGTTTTAATAGTGTCCTCTAGTTTTTTGCTGAACTTACTACTCACTTCAACTTTTTCTCAATCCATTCCAGCTCTGGCAAAAGTGGATTATCATCTATTATTTCCTGAATCGATTGTTTTACCTTTTCTTCCGGCACTCTGTCAGCATTCTTAGAAAGCAGGGACACTATTTTATAAAAGTGATTATTTCGGGTCTTAAGGGAATCCCTCAGTTTTTCTGTCCGATACAAAAACATCTTTAGTGCATTCAGTGAATTAAACAGGCCTTTGAGGTCGCCTAGCTCAAAGTAGCACATAGTCTGTAGACGCTTAATACCTAAGGTCACCGAGTGATCAAAGTAATCGATTTGTTGTGTCAGAATCAGGCAGGCTCTATAGTCATCTTGTGCAAATGCAATGCGTGACTTGTTATATGTAACAATATTTTCCCGCACTTCTGGGATTAACTGATGTTGATATTTTTCCAAAAATGAAGACGCATATTGAATCTTGCCTAGCACCAATGAGATCACAATAATATTAGTAAAAATATTATGTGCCATAATATCATTCGCAGAAAGCCATCCTTCTTGAATTTCAATTTGATAAATATCAAATAGCTCCTCTACGTAGCGCTTTCTGCCTTTGCTTAATTGTTGAGTAAGGGCATTATTCAGAATGATCGTGAAGTTATGGGCATCGACGGGAGGGGTAATTCGAAGATGTCGAAGTAGGTTGAGTTTGAGTGCTGAATAGATTTCTACACTTTCTGGTTGTTGGGTAAGCTTATAGCTAAGGAGCCACAATTTTATTAAGGGAGGTAGATTTTCCTTGTTTTGTTCCAGATACTCTAGCATTGGAGTCAGCAAGGGGATTTCATCTCTATCGGGCTGTTTTTTATTCTGATGATAAAAAGAGATTACAGCCTGCAGCACTTCAATATAATAATAATGATTAATCGCTGTCAGGGCATGATCGAGGTGAAGATTAGCCTTATTTAGTTCCCACTTCTGCCTGGAATAATTATGCGCTAATTTCTCATTGAGGTACGTATAAAAATAGTTTGTGCTATCTACAGTAGTTGCATGTTCAAGCTTTTTTTCATTCTGCTTTAACACCTTGCTGAGCCTACCCTCATTTTGAGTTTTATAATAATAATCGGCTACAAATGCCCCTTTTGCATATTGGAAATTCAACAATGTTTCAATTGCGATAAAATCCTCTACTGCTGACAGCAAATTTGACAGATATCGAATTAGTTCATGCTTAGAGAAAGATTTGTTTAAACCAATAGATTCAAATACTCCCGTTTCGGTTAAGTCTTCAGCTTCAAATTCTGGATAGAAGGACATTAAAAAATTTGCGAGACTTACGATTTTCTGTGAATAGCCAGGGTAAGACGATTGGATAAAATGGAGGAATTTTTTACTTGTTGCTTTATCAAAAGATTTAAATAGCTCGATTAACTTATGGTCCTTCATAACAACAAGTTCGTATTTTTTTGAAATCTGTAATTGGCCTTACTGGCAGATTAGGCTAGGTTTACCTATGAAAAGTAATATTCTATTTTCTAAACGAAAACTCAAAGTATATGATGACCTTGATCAGAAATCTAATCTTATTTTTGGCTGCGCTCTGCTTTATGCAGGTCTCCTGGAGCCAGACCTCAACCCCTACCCCCAGTATTGCACTTGGAATTGATGCTATCACAAATAAAAAAATTCAATTATCATGGACGACTCCAGATTCAGTAGTGAGCTGTGATATTGTCTACTCGACACATTATAATACTTCAATCTATCCAATTTCAAATTTTGGAGCAGACTCTGTCATACTTTCAAGGAATATTCCTGTCGGCCCAAAAGAGAAATTTGTCATTCGATTTGTTAAACCTTCAGGTGATACCATTACAGATTCCGAAATACTGATAAACATCTATGGAGGTATCGTTTTGATTGCAGAAGATGTTTTTGCTCAGACTATTGTCGATATGTGCAACGGCGATCCGGAAGGAATTTCGCAGCTCTATCTCCTTAATGAATGCCTTGTTGCGCCAATAGAGCAGGTGTGTGATATTTCCAGCGACTATATGGCAAATCAAAATCTGGGCGTGGGAATAAATAGTAGTGATGTCACCGACCCATTAGCGTACGTAGACAATATGGTGGCAGCACTCCAAAATGGAATAGGTGATCCATCGACCGGCATATACCTTTGTGATGATCTTGTTACTGACACCTTGACCGGGGTAACTGTAGATGGGCTTGTTGCAACCTCGACGGTTATTAATTATGCCAGACAGGCAAAGTCGATTGCGCAGAAAAAGCCTTTCATTCAGTTAAGTCCTAACCCCTGTATTGATCGTCTCCAAATTCGCTTTGAGGCTATTCGTGGAGTTGAATCAGCTGAGATAATTATTCGAAATATGCATGGAAAAGTAGTGTATCAAGGGAATCATGCATTAGAAAACAATCAAGAGCTTATCTCCTTAAATACAAGTAATTGGGCAACCGGGGCCTATATCATTTCTATCATTACAAATGGAGACCAGGAGAATATGAAAATTCTGAAATACTAAACGGAATAACCAATTTACTAGATTGTAATGTAAACATGGCGCTTGCTCCTGTATGGAGTTAGCGCCATGTTTTTTGTTTGGATATAATTGCTTTCCAGTTACAAATATGGGCAAAATACAAGTCCGTATTTTCGTATTATCTGTTATTTCTCAGTAAAGATTGAAAAGAGAGATTTGGGCATAAGATCGCTTCTCTGAACACATAATCTCAACCAAAAGCGACTGCATTTCATCCGCCATAATACTAGTTAGGTGATGAAATTTTTCTCAAACATTTAACAATTAATCTCAATCAATCATGCGAAAGACGATACTATCGATTTGGTGTTGCATGCTGCTTGCAGGAACTATGTTAGCGCAACCAGATTGCTCCGCCAACGCTGGCCCTAACATTACAGTATGCTATACTGCTGGATCATTCACCCTTCTGGGAGAGCCAGCGACCGGAAGTGTAAACGCTAACCCCAATTACACCTGGACAGGACCAGCGGGATTCATCATTTCCAATCCCAATGCACTACAGACTACTGTCACGCAGGCTGGCGGCCTAATACCTGGCACCTATACATTTACACTTTCTGCTGATTGCGTGAATGGGCCCTCCTTTAATAGTGTAAGTGTTTTGATCGGTGATGACCCGGTGGAGCCCACATCTATCTCTGCTTCTAATACAGGATGTAACCAAGTAACAGTTACTGCATTGCCGCCTCCTGGACCAGGCGATAGTGGGCAATGGACCTGGACACCTTTTGACAATGACCTTGGCATAATTTCGGGTGGCGGATCTAATGTTGCGAGTTTTGAACGCAATGATGATGATGACTGCACAGGATACATAGTAAATTATACTATTGTAAATGGAGGATGTGAGTCAACCACGATATCCACAGGTGTAAACCCTGAAAACCTAGCTCCGGTATCTGCTGATAGCGATGAAGTATATTGCTCTACGGAGCCTGTAGGCATATCCCATAATGGCAGTTTCCCAGGTTGTGCTGGCGCTGCTGTAAGCTGGACTCAAGTAGGAGGTCCAACTATCGGGTTTACTCAATCTGGAACAAATCTAAGCTTCACAATGCCCGTACCAGCAGTGAGCGAAACCTATACCTTTCAATATGCTATCACTCCAGCAGCTGGAAGCCTTTGCCAGGGAGGATCAGATGTGATAAATTTCACCATTAATAATGGAACCGGTTTTGATTTGGGGCCTGATGAAACTTATTATTTTTGTGGGGACTTCCCAAGCTCGACACAGATAGTATGTGCGAACCCTGGTGGAACATTGTACAATTGGGGAACAGGACCTGGAGGAGTTGCTATCTCCCCGGTGCCTGGGCAGATTCATTGTCAAAATGTGGACTTACCTCAAGGACCCGGAGCGCCGACGTTAGTCTATATTGATGTGGAAACCGATACTTCATCGGGTCCTTGTGTAGATCGAAAGGTATTCCGTTTTGTTCGCCTACCTGATGTAAATACTACTACTGGAGATGTAGGGATCGGCTGTGCACCAGATGGAGTCGTCGATATCGACATTTTGGATTATGTGACAGGCTACATTGGAGGCTGGTCAGCAGATGTTATAATCAATTCAGTGCCTCCAACATCCGGAATTCCCGCCCCATCCCAAACGGGAAGATATTTCTCGCTTGATGTGGAAGGCTGTTATGACTTTACAGTCATCATCAGTATTAACAGTGATCAATGTGCTGATACACTTGACCTTACTATCTGCCGATATGCGACTGTAGAGCAGCCGAACGCAGGGGCCGACCAGTCTGTCTGTGCTGAAACAGCTACCTTGAATGGAAGTACTCCTACTCAAACTGGAACTGATATTACCTGGACACAACTTCCTTCCAATCTGCCAGGTGCAACTATTCTCGATCCAGACGCGACTGATCCAATGGTAATAGGGCTTGATAACAGTACAAATGGAACTGTTTATGGCTTCGTTTATACCTTTAGTCTTGATGCACCAGCTGGGGTTTGCGAATTAAGCGACACTGTCTACATCACCATCGACTGCCAGGTGATGTGCGATTCATTTTACTTAAGTTCTTGCTGTGAAATAGAACTTGAATCCGGGGCAAATGGCAACATAAGTGGTAGCGATTACAACCGGAGAAGAGCATTACGAGAAATCAAGATAACGACAGGTCAACGAAGAAGAGTTTCTGCTCCTTTCCCTGATGCTTGTGACCCTTGTATTGATGGTTGGTACCCTGTATGGATAGAGGATGAAAACGGAAACCCTGTTGGCTTCAATGATCCTTGCATTTTAGTAGAATGGCTTGATGAAAATGGCGTTGTGCTATCCACGGGTTGGGCATTCCCTGCAACTCCTGACATCCGCTTTACTGTACGCGTTACCAATACCTGCAACGGATGTGTATGGACGGATAACTTCTTCTATTGCTGCGAAGAACTTGATCCTGGTTTCACAGTCACCACAGAATGTACAGCGGACAATTTCATCATAACCGTAACCAATATCACACCTTCAACAAACAGTCTTTTCCAGATTTATACTGCTACAAGTGCATGTATTGGTGATCCTTGTTTGCTTGACTTCATGAATCCTGACCAATCAAGTTCAGGCAATACCGTCACATTTACGTTGCCAAAAATCAGCGGTGCAATGTATATGATCAAACATGGAGAGTGGAATTTGTGTGAATGGAATGAAGTACGTCGATTGGTAATCGATACATGCTGTATCGATATGGATATAGAAATTCACACACATTGTGATTCCATAGGAGGCCCAATCCCGGTTCCGATATCATCACAGGCTGTGGCCAGTATGTACCAAAGCTACAACAGCTCCCATGGCACATCATTTTCCCCAGTCAATTGCGATTTCTGTGCAAATCCGACGGTGCCGTTTGTGATTTTTGTTACAGATGATGCTGGTAATCTTTTGAGCGGTGGCATGTACAGTATAAGTTGGAGCTCAAGTACAGGAGCTACTTCTTCAGGTGACTTTATGTTGGCTTTTGTAAATGAAAGCTATTATGTGGAGGTGCGTGGTCCAAATAACTGTTTACATAGAGATACCTTTACAATAAACTGCTGCAAGACACCACTAAACCCGACTTGCTCGATCAAACGGAATAACCTAATAGGCTTGACATGGGACCCTGTAGCAGGGGCACAAGGATACGAAATCCTGATTACCGCTCATGACCCGCTTTGTTGTTCGGAAGGGACAGGACAGCAACCAGTTATATTTGGTCCATTTACAGTAACTGGTACAGCTTACATCCCGAATGTGAGTTATATCTGTGCATCCTGGAGGGTCAGGGCGATATGTAATGATGGCATGTACTCTGAATACACCGAACCTCAATGCATCTGCCGATTGACATTCCCCAGTCCTGGCACAAACAATAAAACAGTGAATGATGCTGAAACTACGTTGAGGATATATCCTTCTCCAGCTTCTAACTATATCACTGTTGATGGTCTTGAGGGAAAAACAGGAGCGAGGTTAATTCTATTTGATACATCAGGCCGTGTCCTTATATCTGACAAAGTAAGAAATGGTGAGAAGCAAAGGATTAACACTTCAGCAATTGCCAATGGAGTTTACTTCTTGAAAGTACAAGGTATTGGAGCAGATGCGAAGGCAAAGAAGGTTGTGATCCTGCATTAAACCACTAATGCAAAAACTCGCTTACTTGAAAGCGCTTTAAGACTCGTTCTTTATACACCACTTCGATACATTGTTATCGATGCTTTGAGCACCACAGATCCCTTAGCTGGGTCTGTGGTGTTTTTTAGGTGTAGCTACTGGATGATTTTATTTGATTTTGTCGTAAAATTGGAACCTATGAAAAAGACCGTATTTCATATTTCAAAAATGGACTGTCCTTCAGAAGAAAACCTCATCCGTCTCAAAATAGAAGGAATGCGTGAGGTTGTGGGACTTGATTTCGATATTGAGAGCAGAAAACTCAGCGTTTTTCATCAGGCAGATATTCACCCAATTCAAACAGCTATTTCGGAACTTGACTTAGGAGAAAAGATCGAAAGCACCGAACAGGTCGATGGCTATGATAACAGCGCACAAAGCAATCAGCGAAAACTGCTTTGGGCAGTATTAGGAATCAACCTAGCCTTTTTTATCATCGAAATGATAAGTGGCCTATTCTCTAAGTCGATGGGACTGGTAGCAGACAGCCTGGACATGTTTGCAGATGCGCTGGTTTATGGCATGAGCCTACTCGCTGTCGGAGGTTCTTTGGCTAGAAAAAAGAGCGTCGCCACATTCGCTGGTTACGCTCAGATTGTACTTGCGACATTAGGTTTTGGAGAAATTATACGGAGATTTTTTGGTGCAGAAAAGCTCCCCGACTTCGCTACCATGATCATCGTATCGACATTGGCTTTGATTGCAAATGGGCTTTGTCTGTACCTTCTCCAACAAGCGAAAAACAAAGAAGAGGCTCATATGAAGGCCAGTATGATTTTCACCTCAAACGATGTGATTATCAACCTGGGAGTCATTATCGCAGCACTTGCTGTGTACGGCCTATCATCCGGCATTCCGGATCTGATTGTTGGAGGCGTAGTTTTTGGGCTGGTTATCAGGGGTGCTTTTCGAATATTGAAGCTGGGGAAATAGGGAGGGCATAAAAATAAGACAGGCCATTTATGGCTTTGATTTCCTTGCTCGTTTATGTTACTTGTCGCTACCATTTAACATAAATAAGAAATACAATGACACCTATTTACTTACCTGCATGTCTCATCACTATATTATTATCGCTGACTTCCTTTCTTCTGGGTCAAAATGATCCTGATCAACACCGATTTTCACTGGAAGGCAAACCCGCCTTTTTAGTTGAAGCCTGCACAAATGCACAAGGCTGGACGGGCGCCATCGTGGTCGAAGCTGCCGACCGGAATTTTAGAATTTTTGATAAAGACTGGAAGCTACTGGTTTCTCATAAAGCTCCCAACGAACGGTATCGCCCCAGTAAGCAAGGCGCACTCAGTTCCTTTGTTTTTTCAGATGAAACACGTTTTGGCTTTTTGGAATACAGCGAAATGAGGCCGAGTGTTCTTACTGTTATCACTCCACTAAATTCGACAAAAACGGACACGGCTTATACCATTGATATTTTTCAGGAAAACCAAAAGAAGCTCTGGAAACAGATTATTGGCCAGTTTAAGGAAAATGGAGAATTACATCTTCTTTGGACAAAAAACGAAAATTCGACAGAGGTACGAGAAACAATTATTAATCTGGATGGGGAGACTCGATACCAAAGCTATGTCCCATCGGAGAAAACCCACAAGCATAACAAATTCAAATTCAGCAAACTCGAAACAGGTCAAAACATCATGTTTCTCGATGACCGCAACTTGTTTCCAAGCGATCCTTATAACGGCCTGCGCGCCAATCGTATGACTCGCTTTGAGGGCGATTCATGGCTTATCGTAGATCATGTAAAGCGGCTGATGGCCCAGGATCATCACACCTATATCACACAACTTGACGAGGAAAATGGCACCAGCTACTCCTTCTATTTACCTTTTGACGGAACGAGTTTTATTCAAGGTGATAGCCTCTTTTTGTTTGACCTGGACCAGGATTTTAATGTCTATAGATTTAGTATCAAAATATTTTCCATGCATGATATAAAGCTGAAGAATAAGGAGGCTACACCTATTTTTGAAAAGACATTTGACAGTAAAGATGAACCCAAATTTCCGATCCCATATCAGGCCATGAAACAATACAAGTTTCAAAAAGGGAACTATGTTCTACATGATAGCATTGTACATACAGAGACCAAAGGGATTCTGGATGCGTGTATCAAAGTCAATTCCAGACCATTCTTCACATTAGAGCCACAAGGTGATAGTTATGCGATCAAACTGGGCCTTATTTCTTTTAGTGAAGGTGGCGCTTTTATACCGCTTCCAGTGGTGTCAGTTACCGTTTTTTATAAAGTAGTGGGAAAGCAAATTTGGGCGCTGGACTTAAATATGAATACGCAAAGCGGCGACTTTTTTAAAAAAGAACATGTGCCTCCAACCGAATGGGAACGGTACTTACAGATGATCGATTCTATCGGTGAAAAACAAAAGGAGATGAGCTTTATTGCCAATATCTTTAAGCGCTCAGATGGTTGGTATGTTGTGTATCAGGATGTGTATGCGCAGGAACTGGTATTCCGAAAGCTCTAAGCGAGTTTGATAGGATCAAGCAGCAAATACTTTTCCATCAGCTAATCGATAAGCATGTTTGGGAAAAAACGAAGATCGAGCATCAAGCATCAAACAGCGAGGACTTTTAATCAATATCCTCCTCTAACATCGAGAGATAGGAATTGTAGCGAGACGGATGGATTTCGCCATTGGCGAGTGCGGCCCGCACGGCGCAGCCTGGCTCCTTGAGGTGCATACAGTCGTTGAATTTGCAATCATTGAGGCGCTCGCGCATCTCAGGAAAATAATGCGACAATTCATATTTGTCATCAAAAACCGTCACGCCCATTTCTTTAATCCCTGGCGAATCGATGATATAACCACCCGTCCTGAGCGGATGCATCTCTGCGAAAGTCGTCGTGTGCCGTCCTTTACTATTTGAGTCAGAGACATCGCCCGTGCGAATATTGAGATCAGGATCAACCAGATTGATCAAGGTAGATTTTCCCGCTCCTGAATGACCGCCGATAAAGGAAATCTTATCCTTCAGTATGTCTTCCATCTCTTCCCGATAACCCTCATCAAGCGCGCTTACACTGTGCGTAGGATAACCGATCGTCTCATAAAGCTGCTTGATTTCGGCGTGCCTTGCTTTCAGGTCAGCCGTGTTAATCAGGTCTGTTTTGTTAAAAATAATGCGGACGGGAATATGAAAAGCTTCCGCAATGATAAGGAATCGGTTGGCAAATCCTGTCGTCGTATGCGGCGTGGAAACGGTGTATAACAAAATCGCCTGATCGACATTGGCGGCGAGCACGTGCACCTTGTGTGGCTCTCCGATAGCGCGGCGCAGGATATAATTATCCCGATCATGAATCGTGTGGATATAGCCCAACTCCTCACCTTCGCCAGGCATACTGATGTCGACATGATCGCCTACGGCCACCGGATTGGTGGCTTTGATGCCTTTGATGCGGAATTTCCCACGGATCGCACAATCGATGATGCTACCATCTTCCAGGCGGACCTGAGAACGATACCCGGTAGATCGTATGACCAACCCTGGAGTAAGCGCAATCTGCGGTTTTGGGGGCGATTTTTTGCGTTTTCTGGCGATAAAAAAGCGTGTTAGAAAAGGTTGAAGCTACAATTTTTTAAAAAAGAATCGTCAATCTGTTGATGCATTTTTGATTTCTCCGTCTAACGAGATGTAATCTTTAGTCGCGCGCGCGCAAGTCGTCAGACCACTATAGTCGTCTGACCACTGTCCACACGCTCCCCTACCGCAAGGCAATCCGTGCCACAAACATATTCGAAGTCATATACAACACCGACTCATCTTCATTGAAGCAGCAGTTAGCGACGCGCTCCCCAGTCTCAATCGTTCCCAGGTGCTCGCCTTCTGGTGAAAATATCAAGACCCCGCCAGGGCCAGTCGCGAAAATAATTCCAGCCTTATTCACCTTTAAACCATCTGCAGAGCCCTTTTTCGTAGCCACTAAATCAGTCGCATCAAAGAACACACGCCCGTTGATCAAGTTGTGGTTTTCGTCCAAATCATACACCATCCAAATCATCTTTTCAGGATCGGAATTGGCAACATAACAGCGTGTCATATCGGCATTAAAAGCGATACCATTGGGCCGGGTTAGACTACTATCCATCAGGATAGCTTCTGTTGTTTCAGTTGTTTTATAGACGCCATTGAAGCTAATCTCTTTGGTGGAGTCTTCCTCTCTATTCGGTAGGCCGTAAGGTGGATCGGTGAAGTAAATCACCCCTTCTGGGCCATAGGCAAGATCATTGGGACTGTTGAGGCGCTTGCCTTGCCAGTTGTCGGCGATAGTGGTGTATGCTGGTGAAGGCGAGGCTGGATCGGTATTCATCTTAGCTACGCGGCGATCGCCGTGCTGGCATAGAATCAACGAGCCATCGATACCCAACATAAGTCCATTGGAACCTCCCTGCCCAGGAACCGACTGATCGCCAGTAAGACCAGAAGGGTTTAGATACTCGGAAAGGCTATCTGCTTCCGTCCATGCGTAGACAATATTGCGAGGCACATCTGACCAGATAAGCTTCTTTTGATCTGCTAACCACAAAGGCCCCTCTGACCATGAAAAGCCTTCTGCCAGCACTTCAATTTTTGCATCAGCAGGAACATATTGGTCGATTTTGGGGCTTAGTCGGTCGACGATTCCAACCGTTTTGTACATTTTGGGGGGTGAGTCATGATCAGGAATCCGGCTACTTGTCGACTCACCACAGGAAAGCATCAACACGCAAAGCGCAATACATACAGATATTTTCATTCCCGAAAGTAATGATTTTGCACATTTGCCCTATATTTTTAACAAAACCTTAACCATGAAAAATCTATCCTGGATGTTTGTAGCACTACTCGGTATTGCCCTAGCTGCCTGTACTGCTGAGAGTGACAACGATGGAGATAACAATAGTATCACCATCACTACTGATTCTGAAAAAGATGGAAAAACAACCATTACCATTGATTCAAAAAATGCTGAAAGAGATCTCAAAGTAGCGATGGATGAAGTCCAGAACGCACTCAAGGATGTTAATATCGAAGTTAATGGAGAAAAGGTCGAAGTCGTAAACTTCCGTGAGCTTCAAGACCTTTTGCCAGAAAAATCAAATGGCTTCAAACGCGTTTCCAAAGAAGGCGAAACCTCTGGGGTTATGGGCTTTCAGATTTCGCAAGCAGGAGCCGAGTATGAAGATGACGATGAATCATTCGAAATCAAGCTTATCGATAGCGGCGGCATGGGTGCCATCCTCAAAGGAATGGCCGATTGGTCTGAAGTCAAAGTAGACAAGGAAGACGATAATGGCTGGGAAAGAACCTATACTAAAAACGGCCAAAAGCGCTATGAGAAGTTCAAGAAGAATGGCGAAAGCCAAATCGCCATGATCATCAATGATCGCTATATACTCGCCGCCGAAGGCTACAAGCTTTCTGAAAAAGGCTTCAAGCGCATGCGCGAGACAGTTACAGATATCAAGACATCGAAGCTTCCTGGGATGTAAGGAAAGATTCAAAAAACATTCGCGAAAGCACGGGGTTAACGCTCTGTGCTTTCTGCTATTAATATCGTTTGGTTAAAACGCGATCTACGTCTACAAGATCACGCCCCTATCGCTGCGGCGATAGCAGCAGGAAAGCCCTGTGTGCTAGTCTATATATTTGAGCCATCGCTCGTCCATTCGGATGATTACGACGAGCGTCATTGGCGATTTGTATGGGAGTCGCTTCAGGATATGCAAAAGCGGCTGGAGCCTTTTCAGGTTTCGATTTGTATATGCTATGAGGAAGTGGAAGCGGTTTTTGACAAAATGGCTACTCAGCATTCCATTGACACCGTATTCTCCTATCAGGAAACGGGTATTAAGATTACCTATGACCGCGATATTGTGATGGGAAAATGGTTTGGTAAAAAGGGCATCACCTGGACCGAATTTCAGACGGGCGGCGTCGTACGAGGTTTGCGCAATCGCAAATCCTGGCGAAAGCAATTGATGGCCTCATATATGGGCGCTCAGGATGAGGTGGACATGTCGCTTTTCCCAAAGTTTCGCTTTACTGATTCACTGACAGCAGGTATTCAGGCGAAACCTATTCCCACAAACTGGCAGGAGCAAAATCCGCAGTTCCAACCTGGTGGCGAAAGCGCCGCATGGCGCTACCTCAATAGCTTTTTCCAAAAACGATATGCCCGCTATCAGGTAAATATTTCGAAGCCTTCGACGAGTCGTACGTCATGCTCACGGCTCTCGCCTTATATCACCTGGGGATGCCTCTCTACGCGGCAGGTCTTTCAGGCCTATGAGGCCAAGCGGCAACAAACGCCTAACACGCGCAACCTCGACTCCTTTGTATCGCGCCTGCTATGGCAAAGCCATTTTATCCAAAAATTTGAGATGGAGGATACCATGGAATTTGTCAACACGAATAAAGGCTACGACCGCATCCGCACTGCCTGGAATGAAGAACATTATCAGGCCTGGGCCGAGGCGCGAACGGGTTATCCTTTAGTGGATGCATGCATGATTTGTCTGCGTGAAACGGGCTGGGTCAACTTCCGCATGCGCGCAATGCTGCTCTCATTTTTGACCCATAATCTGTGGCTGGATTGGAAAAAAGGAGCCCAGCATTTGGGGCGTTATTTTCTCGACTTTGAGCCTGGCATTCACTATCCACAAGTACAGATGCAAGCTGGCACCACTGGCGTCAATACTTACCGAATTTACAATCCGGTTTCCCAGTCAGAGAAGCAAGACCCGGAAGGAGTATTTATCAAAAAATGGATTCCAGCGCTCGCCAATCTCCCCAAAAGCGCCATCCACAAACCGTGGGAACTTCCACCACTTGAGCAACAATGGCTCAACTTCACACCAGGAACAGACTATCCTTTGCCGATTGTAGACTTGAAAAAAAGCTACAAATACGCCCAGGAAAACCTTTGGGCGATGAATGACGACCCCGTCGTACAGGCAGAATCCGTTCGCATCCTCAAGCGACACGTCAACCCGAACCGAAATCGCTGGGCTAAAGTGGCGCGGTGATGAGTGGGAATCAAGGCCTTTAAACTAATTATTTAGTTTGTATATTTGTGGGCATGAAACGCCGCCTCAAAAGACTTATCCTTATATGCCTCAGCATAACGCTGTTGCTGTCAGGCGGCCTATACATTTTTTATCCAAAATCACGTGTCTATCCGGAGCGACTTTGGTTTGACAGTTTTAATGAAAATCCTGCGATCAACTCACAGGCAGAAGTCGCTGACATTTTAGCCTCATTTCCAGAATTATCACAAGCTGAGCTTCCCGCTGCATATAAGCGAGCGGGTGGTTTTGGTGAATCAAAATATCGTAACATCACAAAAGGGCTGCGGTATTTTGTCATTCAAAAAAAGGATTGCTACCGACGTATTGCAGGGAATATTCGGATCATGGATTTGATGAGTAGAGACAGTATGTTTCACAAAACTTCCTACGCTTCTGACCAAGCTATTTACTGGGGAATCGATAAGCGTATTTTGAACAAAATCCTGGAACTACGCGCACTGCTCAAAGCAAAAGGCTACGACCCGAATGCTTTCTCCGCCGTGAATGGTCATCGTTATCCGCGCTATAATGAGCGAATCGGTGGAGCATCTAAAAGCCGCCATATCCGTGGCGAAGCCGTCGACATGTACATCGGCGATATTAACCGCGACGGGCGCTACACCAAAGCCGACAAAGCGATCGTCATCGATCTTTGTGAAAACCACATTATCAAGAATAAAGGTGGAGTCGGGCGATACCCAGGCACACGCACTGTGCATATGGATGTACGTGGGTATAAAGCAAGGTGGGATCAGCAATAGAAAACCTAGAGCCTTGAACCTTAGGCTTCGAGCCTCAATTCTAGGTTCGAAGCTTTAGGCACGAGGTTCGAAGTTGGGAAACCTAGAGCCTTGAACATTAGACCTAGAACTTCAATTCTAGGTTCGAAGCTTTAGGCACGAGATTCGAAGTTGAAAACCTAGAGCCTTGGACATTAGACCTAGGACTTCAATTCTAGGTTCGAAGCTTTAGGCACGAGGTTCGAAGTAAAAAACCTAGAGCCTTGAACATTGGGCCTAGGACTTCAATTCTAGGTTCGAAGCCGAATAATAGTCTTCGTAATTGGTGTTTGATTCACGCTGTTCTATTGCTTAAATAGTGAAGATTCTTTCTACCTTTTTATATGAC
>JBGCFB010000098.1:0-19067 GCA_045106685.1 Bacteroidia bacterium
GTCCAGGCAATCGGAGGAGCATCTACCCCATCAGTTCCATCTAAAACCGCGCAAGAAATATCGCAGGTATTGACTTCTGCCTTAAGCCAAGGGCATAAAAGCGAGAAGGCTAACAAACTGAATATCAGTTTCATTCGAAGGTGTTTCATGGTGTTATCGAGTAAAAGGTTGGATACTAAGATTTATAAAAAGACCAGTTTGGTTTTGCATCTCCGTAGTGATTTGTGGAGCTGCTTGATTAAATGTTGTTTGTCTGTAAAGAAGCTGAAGGCGAATTGGAGTTTTCGTTCCGAAGCTGGTCGAAGCACCGATGCTTCCGCCCCAGCGAAGCGGCTCTTCACCTTGCAGTATTTGCACATCTGCCTGTAGCGCCAGCGCTTTCAATAGTTGCACATTGCCTGTAATAGCACCTTGCCAACTTTGGTCTAGGCCTGGAAAATATTCGGCTCCAAAATAGTCCAGACTAAGGGTTAGGTTACTTCCTCCCATTCCTTGAATCCCAAGACTTCCTCCCATACTTTGGAAGCTTTCCTGGTCCTGGTATTGCCCGGTGTGGCGAGCCTCCATATATATATCACCCGTACCAAAGGAACATTCGCTTCCGATGCTATTGGTGAATGCTGTGCTATTTCGATTGATGATCTCATCGCCCTCTACAGACTGATAAATCTGTGGAGCAATACGGCTTTTAAGATTCAGACTGGGCTTTTTAAACGGCTGGATTTGAGCCTCAAAACCAAACTGCTGAAGCCATAGAAAACGGTTCTGAATAAGCGCAGAACGATCCAATTGGCGTTCCGCAAAGACTGCCGTTCGCACGCGCTTCATATTCAATTCCCATGCTCCCTGATACTGCGTCTGTCCAGATATCAGCCAGGGAGATAGCGGGTTCACAAAACCTTTATCAGTATACACAGCTCCAAAAGAGGCCTTATGGATGCCATGATTAAATGCGATTTCACCCTGGACTCCCGCAAGCTCAATGTTATCTTGACTTGGAGTAAAAGCCGAATTCATCTGTATCGTTAGGCGATCGCGTAGCAACGAAGTAGAAGCCGTACATGCTCCGATCGTTTTCTGTGATGATAGCGAATCAGTCCCTTTTTGAACCAACTCAAAACCAAGTTCAGACTTTCCTTTGCGCAGCTTTAGACTTGCGCTGGTGACTTTTCCACCCAAGTTCAGCGTATCCGTTTTACCAATCGTTTGGAGTCTGCCGTAGCTATTTCCATGTATAATCCGGAAGTTGATATTCTCGTTCCCTGCGCTGAAATCAACGCCTCGTACGGGCACGCCTCCCAGCGTAAAATCTGAAGTATATGGACTAATCTGCCCAATAGAGAAATTTTGAATGCGTGTAAGCAGCGCTTCCAGATTCGAAATCAGGCCTGCCTTTTTGAGGACTTTGGCATTTGTCAAAAGACCGCGATGGTCTTTGCTCAGCACATTTTTCCAGGCTTTGAGATCTTTTTGACTTGCAAAAAGCCCTGCAAGGCTTTCGGCGCGTTGGCGTTGAGCGAGCAACTGCTGTTTTAGTTTTTTGAGCTTCTGAAGACCTTTCAACTCATGATACGCCTTACTATTGCGTTGTTCCAAATTGTCCAGTGCGCGATTTAGCAGGAGCGAGTCGTCCAAATTTCCGTACTGCTGACGAGCTTGCTCCCAGCGTTTTTCCAGTCCGGCAAAGCACTCCTGCTCAAGCTGACGATCGATTTGCTCCAGCTCCGAGGCAAGCCCTTCAAAAACAGCGATCATGCTGTCAGACATCCCCATTCCTTGCTCACGCAACTGCTCCATCATCTGAGCTTTCTGCGCCAACTGCCAGCCCTGAAGCTGTTCCCTCCATACAGTCGATCGCTTTCCCGCCAGCATCTGCTGCTGTATCTGAGAAAGAAAGCGTTTTGTATCGAACTGTAGTCGCATAATATTTACAGGATTATCAATTTTATGATGTGATGTATTAAAAGCTAATTGATATTGCAGAGGAACGCCCTGGACACTTACGCCACCAGCGCCTTGAATACCGATAACATTACCATCATTTCGCCACGAAGAAGGCGTTTCGTAATTAAAAATGCCGAGCATCTGAATTTCTCCAGGCATAATGTCAACTACCGGCATTTTGCGCTGCTGTGCATATGCAGCACTTGCGCAAAAAAGGGCACCAATAGTATATATTAGACAAATACGCATGATAACATGGAATAAGTGTCGCCATATTCACGATATACATCGCATGCCCGCAAGGCTTGCTTGTATACAAAAATGAAAATAAGAAGGCGTAAACAGTGTGTTAAATGGGTTAGCGTGCAAGAATAAACAATTACACATTGCAATTATAGTAACATTTCATACACAATCAAAGAAATATCACAACAAATTTACAAAAAGACACATAATTACCATTTCAATACCAAATACATAACTAGGCATCTTCCGATTGACAAGATAATTCTAGAACAAACAATCTCAATAACCTTCAGCAAGGTAATTTCCATTGCACACAATCTCTTGTATACAATGATTCACCCTCCTTCAGAACAACAAGCAATTACATATTCCCAGCCACCACCCAAAAAACCTATCTTTACGCCATGGCAATTATTCTAGGAATAGAATCTTCATGTGATGAAACTGCGGCATCGGTTTGTGATGATGGAAAAATCCGTTCTAGCGTAATCGCTGGGCAGGTGGATCATGCGCGTTATGGCGGCGTTATTCCTGAGCTTGCTTCGCGTTTGCATCAACAGCAGATTGTGCCGGTCGTGGCGCAGGCGCTGGATGAGGCTGGAATCGATCAGTCGGAGCTGGATGCGATTGCTTTTACGCGTGGACCGGGGCTTTTGGGAGCATTGTTGGTGGGGACGTGTTTTGCAAAAAGCTATGCGCTCGGCCTGGGGATTCCACTCGTGGATGTTGATCATATGAAGGCGCATGTTTTGGCAAATTTCCTCTCCGAAACGCCTCCTGCTTTTCCGTTTATCTGCCTGACCGTTTCGGGTGGTCATACCCAACTGGTGTTGGTGCGTGACTATTTGGATATGGAGATTTTGGGACAAACGATTGACGATGCAGCCGGAGAGGCATTTGATAAGGCAGCGAAGCTCATGGGTCTCCCCTACCCTGGCGGGCCGCAAGTAGACAAAATGGCCAAAGAAGGCGATCCGAAGCGTTTTTCATTTCCGATACCAACAGTGGGCGAATACGATTTTTCTTTTAGTGGCATCAAGACTTCTTTGCTTTATTTGGTACAAAAAGAAAGCAGAAAGGACGACGCTTTTCTCCAAAAACACCTCGCTGATCTCTGCGCCAGCTATCAGCATCATATTGTAGATATTTTGATGCGCAAGCTCTCGCATGCTGCAAAAAAGCACGGCGTAAAACACCTCGCCATCGCCGGAGGCGTAAGCGCCAATAGTGAGCTACGCAGCAGCTTTCAGGAAATGTGTGATGCACAAGGCTGGACTGCCCACATTCCCGACTTCGTCTATTGCACCGACAATGCCGCAATGATCGCCCTTACGGGATTTTTCCAGGCGCGGGAGAAGCAGTTTGCTGCGCTGGATGTGGCTCCGTTTACGCGGTCCAGACATGGTGCCAGGCCTTAAAAGACCTGGCAATAGTGATAGATATTAGGAGCTAAAGCTTCGAGACTCTTTCCATGAAGCCTTAATGATACCAGGCCTTAAAAGGTCTGGCAATAATGATCAGCTTTAAGGGCTAAAGCCTTGATTTTTTTTCATGAGGCTTTAGCACCTTCTAATTTTATTATTGCGAGGGCATTTATGCCCTCGCATCGCCTGGCCCACGCCACCTGTTAACCTCCACCCCAAAAAGACCATTCCTTCATAAAACGAACCTATATGAAGACCAATCTGATACTCACAGCCATTTTCACATGCCTCCTCAGCCTTGCTAATGCCCAAACTGGCTGGCAATATTTATATGAGCCAGAGACTAGTATAGAATCATTTGTTGCACCGGCAGCAAATGGGGACATCATCCTTGTGGCGGATAGTTATAATGATACCGCCGCATTTTTTCACAGACTTATTGTAAGTCGACTTGATGTTCAGGGAGCAACAAAACAAAGTACGGGACTGTTTCGACCGCCTTCTTTTCGATTGGGTTCGATAAAAGGGCTTGCAGATGGCGGAGCGCTTTTGATGGGCACAGTCAATATACCACTGGAAGATCCTGATTCTGTTTTTGTAATAAAGCTCGATGATCAGGATCAGAAAGTTTGGTCAAAAGGATTTCAAATTGAACCGGATATCCACGTTGCGCGAGGAGCTATAGAAACGGCTGATGGCAGTTATGTGGTCTACGGCACCTATGAACACGTGAACTTTGCTGAAGGGATTTTTCTATTAAAAATAAGTCCTAGCGGAAACCTGATTTGGTCGCGCACCATCAATAGTCAGCTTAACGGCGCTTTTATGAAGGTAGGCGGAATAGCAGAATCATCCACGGGAGACTTTTGGCTACTCGGTTCCACGCGCTTCAATTCGGAAGGTTCCTGGCTTGCCAAGCTTGACAGCATTGGTCAAACACGTTCAGTACAATTTCTCAATACACATTCGCTCACGCCCAGCCAACCTGAGCCTTTTGCCATCCACCAACGCAGTAATGGCGAGTTGGACTTATTCTACAATAGCCTCGCCTTCCAAAATGGGCCGGTCCTGATGGCCATCCGCACCGATGCCAATGGCGCTCCACAGAAAACGACCCGCTATTATCGGGGAGGACTCTTCGGTGAAATCTCTGCGGTAACCCCAAGCGGCGACGGAGGCTACATGTGTGCAGGTTATACATTCCCCAGCGGCTCCAACCGTTCTGCTGGCCTGGCCTTTAAAATCAAGGCTGATTACAGCATCGACTGGTCACGAGCATATAGTTCTGGCTATATCGAAATACTCACCTCGATTTTTCCTTCGTCGGATGGAGGCGCAGTGATGGGCGGCTTTGCTGATTTTGATTCGGTGATTATCAGCCCCAGTGAAAACGGCCTATTTCCCTGGCTTGTAAAAACGAATAATCGCGGCCAAACTTCATGCTACGACAACCCAGTAAGTGTCACTTCACGCGATACTTCTGTTACAACCATGACCTATCAACTGAGCAATGTCGCAGGCGTCACATTAGGCGATATTGTATTCAACAATATCAATGTCGCTTCATCGCCTGATACCGTGACTTGCGCCGTTACGTCCATTTCATCTCCATCTGATTTGGCTTTCCATTTTTATCCAAATCCCAGTAACGGCACCTTATATATAGAGACTGGTAATATCAAGCCTCAGTCGATGGAATTGCTGACTGTTTTTGGACAAAAACAACATATCGAAACAGCCTTTTCTTCAAATGGGCTGCGCATTCAAACCAGCTACAAAGGACTAGCTATTGTGAAAGTCACGACTGTAGATGGTGTTTGGTCGGGGAAGGTGTTGGTGCGGTAATGAAGAGAGAGAATGACGATTGCAGATTAGTGATTTCAGATTGGAGAGATGTCT
This sequence comes from Bacteroidia bacterium, assembly GCA_045106685.1. Classification (GTDB taxonomy): domain Bacteria; phylum Bacteroidota; class Bacteroidia; order J057; family J057; genus JAUIGE01. Next base: position 5,514 of record JBGCFB010000098.1, read on the forward strand.
TTTGCATAAAAAACTTCTCCAATCTGAAATCGTCATTCTGCAATCTGCAATGGTTTTACCTTGATCACACCTCTGCCTGAAAAAACGCCAGCGTATCGTGCAATACCTGATCGAACGGAGGCGTGCTTCCACTAAAAGGGTGCTTCACCCCAAAGGTGTGATCAGCATCTGCGACGAGACGCATTTCTGACCGAATGGGATCAGCATAGATATTGAGCATTTCGGCTTCATAGAAGCGCACGGAAGTATCATTCGATCCGTGAAGCATCAGCAAAGGGCGCCCCAGGTGCTTTGTTGCACTAGGAATATTGAGGGCAGATTTTCCGTTTTTTTCAATGTCGCGAAGCATATCCATTCCCATGTGCAGGGTTTGGCCAGTGCGAGAATTTACGACTTCGAAAAAGCCTTGTTGGCGCCATTTTTCATAGGCTGGTTTCTCCATGCGATCCACGGTCGATATACCTGCCCAGGTTGTGACGGCTGCGACCTCGGGTGACTTCTGTGCTGCAAGCAGGGCGATACCGCCACCGCGGCTATGGCCGATAAGGCCCAGGCGACGGTTGGCTTGCTTGCCGGCGATTTCGCCTTCGGCGCAGAGCATGATCATTTCTCCTAGCTCTTCCACCTCCAGCGAATACGTATTTTTTGCAAAAGCGTCTTCCTCAGTAAAGCTCTCCATATCAGGACCAATCCCGTTGTGGCTAAAATTGAAGGCGACGAAAGAGAAACCATTTTTTGCAAAAAACTCCCCTGCAAATGGAACAAAGCCCCAATCCTTGAAGCCTTTAAAGCCGTGCGCATACAGAACCATCGGCCTGCCTTTAGCTGGTCCATAAAGATCTGCATGCAAGGTGTTGCCACGTTCAGTTGTATGAGAGAATGATGTTCTAGCCATTGTGCTGATTTAGTTTCAGGTTTCAGGTTGAAAGTTTCAGGTTGTGTTAAGTGGCTTAACTTGAAACCTGTAACTTTCAACTTGAAACTCATTCTGATGATTACCAAAAAATAGAAAGGTTTACGCCTACTGTAGAGAGGTTAAAATTGGTGGCGCTTTCTTCTATACGTCCTGTAAAGGTATTATCAATACTGATAACATCGGTAGGATCAGAGGATTGCTGGACCGAACCGACCTCACGCTCTTGATAATTACCGCCAATGCTATTGATCATGAGTCCAAGATTGTACTCTGCGCCCAGGGCGATATTGCTCGATACAAAATAATTAAATCCTATCAAGGCGCTAAAGCCAAAGCTTAATCCACCATCAAGCTCGCGCTTGGTAGCGAGGTCACGGCTGTATTGCACTTCTCCATTGGCCTGGTCAGTGATCTTGAGTTCATCATCGATCTCAGTGGTAGTAGCACTTTGAAAACCGATCGGAATGGAAAAACCCACATATGGGTCAAGACGGGCAGCAGCACTTTGAAGGTGATACTCCGCTCCCGGAGCGAAACTAAATGTAAGCGCAGAGGTCGTTACATTATAGGTACTATCGGTACGTAAGCTACGGTCACCTACTTGATTGGTAATAGAAGAGGCGAAGCGCGACTCTCCATTGCGGGCATTGATGCCGAGCGAGGCACGCACCGCAATACGGTTGGTGAAATAGCGACGAGCCAGTATTTGTGAATTTCCAAATACGTCTTTATCAAAATCACCCACCAAAATATTGCCTAACCCCTGAATGCGAAAACCGATTCCCCAATCACCACCAGCAGGTTTTTTAGGTGCTTCCTGAGCAAAAGAACATAAGGTAAGGGCAAGTATAGAGACGAGTAGAAGTAGCTTTTTCATATGAGTTTTTAGTGGTTTATGTTCGTTAAGGATTAAATGAATTCCGTTAGCGCTGTTGCTTTTTATATAGCCTAATGCCTTCTGCCCTAAATCGTAAATAAGCATTATCACGATTGGGTTGCTGCCACCTCTGTCAGCGCTTTACCACAATGCTTAAAGCGCTGACAGAGGTTAGCAACCGATACAAAATCAACCGTGATAATCATTAATAGAACATTGAAAATCCATCCCTTTTTGAGTCAAATAATCCCCCTTCAACATGGACATACAATTACAGATTTACTATTATCGATTGCAGACTTAGTGCCTGCAGCACGAGCGACTAGCCAGAATAGCGCAATTTTAGACAAAAAAGATGATAAGCCTGATTTTTTTTAGCTTAACTTTGCACCCGATTTGATCGCAAGCAGAAATTCATGGAACAACAATTAACAGATCAAGAGATACGCCGCAGGGACGAATTATCCCAGTTGCGCGCGTTGGGAGTAGAGCCTTATCCGGCAGCTACATATCCTGTCAATACGACCACCGCTGACGTTCAGCGTGATTTTGAAGAAGGCAAAGAAGGCTTTGAAGAAGTCTGCCTTGCAGGTCGTATCGTCACCAAACGCATCATGGGCAAAGCCTCTTTTGCAGGGCTGGAAGATTCCAATGGCCGCATCCAGCTATATCTCAATCGTGACGAGATTTGTCCAGGTGAAGATAAGACCATGTATAATAATGTCTTCAAAAAGCTTATTTCGCTTGGTGACATTATCGGTGTAAAAGGCTTTGCCTTTATCACGCAAACTGGAGAGAAGACAATTCATGTTAAAGAGATCACCTTGCTATCCAAGGTGCTTCGCCCTATTGTTTTCCCAAAAGTAGAAGAAGACGGAACAGTACACGATGTACTTACCGATACTGAGGAACGCTACCGCAAGCGTTACCTCGATATGATCCTGCACCCGGACGTGCGCGCTGTATTTCGCAAGCGTACAGCGATGTATTCTGCGATCCGCAACTTCCTGGATGCAAAAGGATATCTCGAAGTAGAAACTCCAATCCTACAACCACTCTATGGTGGCGCGGCGGCTCGTCCGTTCAAAACGCACCACAATACGCTCGACATGACGCTCTATATGCGCATCGCAAATGAGCTGTACCTCAAGCGTCTGATTGTAGGTGGTTTTGATGGTGTATATGAATTTTCCAAAGACTTCCGCAATGAAGGAATGTCCCGCTTCCACAATCCTGAGTTTACACAGATCGAACTCTATGTAGCATATAAGGATTATGAGTGGATGATGAATTTGGTGGAAGAGATGCTTGAACAAGCCGCTATCGCTACCAATGGAACTACAGAAGTGCAGGTTGGTGAAAACACTATTTCCTTTAAGCGTCCCTGGAAGCGATACACGATGTATGAGGCTATCGAGGAGTTTACGGGCGTAGATATTTCCGAAATGGATGAAGCAGCACTTCGCAAAACCTGTAAGGAGCTGCATGTGCCGATCGATGAGACGATGGGAAGAGGAAAATTGATCGATGAGATTTTTGGAGAAAAAGCTGAACCTAATTTGATTCAGCCGACCTTCATCACCGATTACCCTGTAGAGATGAGTCCGTTGGCGAAGAAGCACCGCAGCAAGCCTGGCTTGGTGGAGCGCTTTGAAGCGATCTGTAACGGAAAAGAGATATTGAACTCATTTTCGGAGCTCAATGATCCTATCGACCAGCGTGAGCGTTTTCAGGAGCAAATTGAGCTTGGAAAGCGTGGTGACGAAGAAGCGATGATGCTCGATGAGGACTTTTTGAGAGCCCTCGAATACGGCATGCCGCCTACGGCTGGCCTTGGCATCGGAATGGACAGATTGGCTATGATTCTTACTAACCAGGAATCAATTCAGGATGTGCTATTTTTCCCACAAATGAAACCCGAAGCAAAAACAAGCGGAGAAGCCTCCGAAAATGGATAATTGCCGAATAATTCCGTAACATTACGCCCTATTTGGGCTATTCTTTTTACGCGCCCATTACTATCAATCGTACCGTTGTATGAACTCGAATGAAACGACCCAGCCGAATCAGGAGCTACCAGAAGATCAAAACATGTCATCTGCTGTAGAAAATGCTGAATCAGCTGCCGCCTCTACTAGTGAGGCGTTGGAAAATGAAGTACAAGCTGCTGACCTCACTGAAGCAACTGAAAATGCTGTAGAAACAGCAGAAGCTACTGTAGCAGACGCTGTGGAAGCGGTGGAAGAAAAAGCTGCCGATGTAGCTGAAACCGCCGAAGCCACTGTAACTGAAGCTGTAGAATCAGTAGAAGAAAAAGCTGCCGATGTAGCTGAAGCTGCTGAGGAGAAAGTTGCTGAAGTAACAGAAGCTGCCGAAGCTACTGTTGAAGAAGTAACAGAAACAGTAGAGGAAAAAGCTGCCGAAGTAGCCGAATCTGTTGAAGAAGCTGTTGCTGAAACGGCCGAAGCCGCCTCTGAGGCAGCAGACGCTGAAACTTCAGAAGAGCCAGAAGCTGCACCTGCCGTCGTTCCGATGGAAGCAGATGAAGGCCAGAAGGCATTGATCGGTATGATTGATGAGGCAATGACGCAGCCTGACGGGTTGGAAGAATTGCTTGGCAAAGCAACTCCGCAGGAATTGATCCTGCTCATGGAGTATTTCAACAGCCAAAACTCGGTTCGTGAGAACATTCGCCGTGTAGGATTGGTGAAGCGCACCTTCGATCAGATGCAGACCCGCATGGAATTACCTTCCGAGGTGATGCAGCGATTCAGCACTGCCCTTTCGCTTTTCAACAAAAAACGTTCTGAGTATCAGGCCGAAATGGAAAAGCAGCGCGTGATCAATGCTGAGAAAAAAGAAGGCTTGATCGAGGAATTGAGGAAAGTGGTTGAGGCCAATGACATGAACCGCCACGAGGAAGTAAAAACGATCCAGAAGTCCTGGAAGGAAACCGGTCAGGTTCCTAAGGACAAGATGGATGAGCTTAACCTCGCGTTTCGTGCCCAGCTTGACCAATATTACCAGCAACGTAAGATTCACTTCGAATTGCTGGACTATGATCGTGAGATCAACCTAAAGAAAAAAGAATCACTTCTAGAGGAGATGAAGACCGTCGTCCCTCCGGAAGGAAAACGCGAAGATCGCGAAGCCTGGGAAGTTGCTTCTACAACGATGGAAGCAGCTCAGATTCGCTGGAAAGCGATCGGCTATGTGCCGAAGGAAGAGCTTGAGCGCGTGATTGAAGATTATAAAGACGTCCTTAACCAGTTCTATAGTCTCCGTCGTGAGTACTATGAGTCTTTGGAGCAGGAGCGTCAGGAGAATGCAACTGCAAAGCAGGAGCTTCTCGCCAAGATGGAAGCTTTCAAGACCTATACGTCTCAGTCTCCACGTGAGTGGAATGACGCGACTCAGGAATTGAGGAAACTACAGGAAGAGTGGCAGAAGATCGGACCAGCTCCACGTGATCAGAATAGCGATCTGTGGAAGAATTTCCGTGAAATTGGTGATGCTTTCTATGGTGGAAAAACAGCGTTCTTCCGTCAATTGGATGATATGCGTTCAGCGAATCTCGATGCCAAAACAAAATTGGTAGAAGAGGCTGAGGGTTATAAAGAATCCGCAGAATGGGGCAAGACTACTCGTCGTCTGCAGGAAATACAGAAGCAGTGGAAAGAAATCGGGCCTGTGCCTGAGCGTCATTCCCAAAAGCTTTGGAACCGTTTCCGTTCTGCTTGTGATGCGTTCTTCGAAGCGAAGCGCAACAATTTTGCAGGACAACGTGAGGAAGAGAAGCGCAACCTTACTGAGAAGAAGGAGCTTATCGGCCGCGTGAAGAACATCTCTCCAGATGAGCTTGGAAGCGTGGACGCTGCGATCGTAGAGATCAAGGCTATCCAGCAGGAATGGAAAACGATCGGGCACGTTCCTTTCAAAGAGAAGGATAAGATCTGGGAAGAGTTCCGTAAGGAAGTTGACAAGTTCTTCGATGACCTTCGTGCTAACCGTAGCCGCGTTTCTGTGGCTCGTACACGTGCGAAAGTAGAGGAGCTTCCTGAGGATGCACGTGCTGCTACGCTGAAGCGCCAGATCATGGCGGTAACCCGCAAGGTCGAAAACGCTGCGCGTACAGTTGAGCAGTATGAAAACAACATGGGCTTTATTGCCAAAGGCAAAAAAGGCGATGCGCTACGTGCTCAGATCAATAAAGAAATCGAAAAAGAGCGTCAGGCTATCAAGGCGTTCCGTAAAGAGCTTCGCGAGTTGAGAGACATGGCAAGCGGCAAGAAGAAGGAAGAGCCGAAGCCAGTCGAAGCTGCAGCTCCGGCTGCGGAAGAGGCTCCTGCTACTGAGGCTGCAACAACTGAAGAAGCAGCACCTGCTGCTGAGGCAGCGAAAGAAGACGCTCCTGCTGAGGAGGCAACTGAAGCGCCAGCTGAGGAAACCCCTGCCGCAGAAGCAGAAGCGCCAGCGAAGGAGGAAGAAGCTCCTGCCGACGAAGACGCTAAAAAAGAAGAATAGCACGCTGTTCCAATTCGTTGCACTACCTCTGTCAGCGCTTAACCATTATGCCGATAGCGCTGACAGAGGTTAGCAACCTAAAACGGAACAACTCGTGATAACCACAAAGTAAAGCCACGCTCCATCAGGAGGGTGGCTTTTTGGATTTTAGTGCTGAAATTACCAGGTGTGTAGAGACGCGTTAAAACGCGTCTTCTGATCTGGCCCGAGGCACCGTTTTAAAGCGCCTTCTGACCTGAGACGCGTTAAAACGCGTCTCTACCATTTTACCCCATACCTCATATCCTAAAATCTGACGAGCATCGCGAAAAGCCTCATATTTATTTGTTTTTAGCTAAATTATGAACCCGCCTTTGGTGTAAGCTTTTTATCAAAAACCTAAATAGAAATGTACATCCAAAAAGTATCCATTTGTATTAATTCTAAAGTCGACAAAAATGAAATAATAGAGGTATTCAATAATCTCACTGACTTTTATCGTGCTAGTGGACAGACTCAAGGCCGAATCGCATCCCAATTTATCAAGGGCAGGAAAATCGTTTATATGCCTTTCACACTGGAGAGAAAATCACTCAGAAAGAAGTACAATAGCCTATATGTCAATTCCCAGATTCAAAAGCTTGAAAAGCTTTGTGATGAGAAGCTGGAAATAAAAACATTGGGTAAAACATCTGCCGACTACCAAGGGGCTTGCAGGTGTAAAAAGCCAAGCTTTTATATTTTAACTACAAACTATGTCACAATCGAGTCGCCCTTGACCTGCGGAAGCTGTAATCAATCAGTTCCGTTATATAGGCTTCCTGTTTATTATGATCACGGTTACATGCCTATTCTGAGTTGGGAAACCGATTATATCTCCTGCGATAGTCTTCAAATGAATTGTAGAGTTGGTGAACGGTGGGCATTGAATCAGATGCAAAAATCAGACTCCCAGCTTTCTAAACAAGGGATTGAGATATGTAGAGAAATCGAAAAATCAACCTCTGTGCCGACTTATTATTTCTTGTACAATTATAACAAGACAATAAAGGATCAGGCGTCAAAGTCATGTCCTAGCTGTGGTAAAAAATGGAGCTTAAAACAGCCTATCCAGGATTGTTACGATTTCAAATGTGATCGTTGCAGAATCATTTCAACAAAGTCTTTTGGCAATATATCTTAAGTAACTACTTGGGTCATATTGACTCATTTCCTCCAAAAACTCTCCATCCGATGATTGAAAGAAAAACGATAGAATTTGAGACCGCCCCCCGATCATTAAATTGGAAAGATGGACAATTGATCGATTGGGTCGGTGGAGGAAACTTGTATTCCCTAAATGGGGATTTCAGGGATAGTCAAAGAAGATATGCTTACAAGTTTGACTCAGTAATTCAATCTGAGGATGGGGTTTATTCAATCATTTATGAAAAACTAGGGACGAAAGCCATTGTCCTTAAAAAGGGAGAACTAATCAGAGAATTGAATATTTCTTATTATCAGGCAGGTGCTTATGAATTCCCAATCCAATTCATAAAGCTTCAGAATGATAAATACGGGATATTATACTGTCCTAATGAGTATAATTTACTAGAAATTGAAGATGCTGAAACTGGAGAAAAAATCACTCAGACACATGATCGAAACCCAGATGATTGTTTTCATTCAAGGCTGAGAGTTAACCCTTCAAATACTGTCTTGTTAAATACAGGATGGATTTGGCACCCATATGGAATCATCGAGCTGTATGAAATAGGTGAGGGAATAAAGGACAATTCAATTTTCGACAAAATAACTTTGGATTTTCCGACCAAAGCAGAAATCTGCTCAGCCGAATTTTTAGATGATGACTTAGTAATGGTTTCTTCCACGAGCGAAAACCCGATATTTGATAACGAATTAGCAGACTCCGTCAATTTACTTCCTGGACAAATTGGACTTTATTCAATCTCAGAAAAGAGGTTCCTCAAGAAGAACTTCGTTGATTTTAAACTGGGAACTTTAATCCCCATTAATCAACATCAGGCTCTTGATTTATACGAACATCCCAAGCTAATCGACTTGGATTCTGGCCAAGCCAAAATTCGATTTGAAGATATCAATTCTGGCAAGCAAAACTCAGCTATTATTCATCACCTTGACCACATTCCTCCCATTGCAGTTGATATGAAGCATAAGAGAATAGCGATTGGAAATGGAAACAAAATTGAGTTGTTAACATTTTAAGTAAAAGCATCTTCTATTAGGTCAAAAACTATCCATCCGATGAAACTCAAATTCGAGCTAATCGTTTTTTGAAAAAAGAGTCTCGCTACTACTTCGGGTCGTAAGCAAAGGTTTTCGCCCACATAGGAGAAACAGACTTCTCCAATCATCAATCGCTAATCTGCAATCAGTCTATTTTGATTGCAGATTAGCGATTGACAATTTCAGATTGGAGAAATTTTAGTTCGTTTTACTTCGGGTCGTAAGCCCACTTGAGCCAGATAGAGCCCCAGGTAAAGCCACCACCAAATGCTGAAAGCAAGAGGTTGTCACCTTTCTTGAGCTTGTCTTCCCACTCCCAAAGGCAAAGCGGAATCGTACCTGCTGTCGTGTTGCCGTAGCGCTGGATATTGACCATCACTTTTTCTTCCGGAAGGCCAGCACGCTTTGCTGTCGCGTCGATGATACGCTTATTGGCCTGGTGAGGCACAAGATAGGTGATATCGTCACTTGTTAGGTTATTCTTCTCCATCAGCTCCGCCGTAACATCCGCCATGCCTTTCACAGCAAATTTGAATACGGTACGACCTTCCTGATACACATAATGATCCTTCTCGGTGATATAATCTCGAGTAGAAGGGTGTTTTGAACCACCTGCTTTTTGTACCAGGTATTGGGCGCCACTGCCGTCGGAACGAAGGATAGCATCCTGAATACCGTTACCACTTGTGTCAGGCTCAAGCAATACTGCTCCAGCACCGTCCCCAAAGAGAATACAGGTGTTACGGTCGGTATAATCCAGACGTGCGCTCATCATATCAGCACCAACAATCACGACCTTGGTATACAAGCCTGAGTTGATAAATTGTGCTCCTGTCTGAAGGGCAAAGAGAAAGCCTGAGCAAGCTGCTTCGAGGTCATAACCCCAAGCCTGCGGCGCGCCGATCTTGTCGGCGACGATATTAGCTGTAGCGGGAAATACGTAATCTGGAGATACGGTAGCCACGATAATCATATCGATCTCTTCTGGCTTGGTATCGGTCTTCTTGAGCATATCCAAGATAGCTTCTGCAGCCATATCAGATGTTGCCTTGCCGTCCTTGAGGATGCGGCGCTCTATAATTCCTGTACGCTCACGAATCCATTGGTCGTTGGTATCGACCATGGTTTCCAACTCTGCGTTGGTGAGTCGGTATTCTGGAACGAAGCCGCCTACTGCCGTAATTGCTGCCCGGGTTGTCATAGTGTTCTGTGTTTGTAAGTCATTATCGATACTCGCGCGGGGCCGCAAATTAGAATAAAATATGGGAATAATGCATGCTATTAGCAGTGGGGAAGAAATTTAGAGGCTTTCAATTTCACATATCTCCTATTGCGTGGTCTTAAAAGACCACGCAATAATATAAAATAGAGAGGCTAAAGCCTGTGAAATAGTTTCTAATAACTTTAGCTCCTAATATCTTTCACTATTGCAAGGTCATGTATGGCCTTGCCCAAGATCACCGATCACATTCACTTCGCGCTCAAGCGTGATATCGAATTTGGCAAGGACATCGTCCAGGATGCGGCTTGAAAGATCATATATCGATTTGCCTTCGGCATTGCCATAATTTACCAGAACGAGTGCCTGCTTGGCGTGTACACCGATATCGCCGTCGCGATAGCCTTTCCAACCGCAGGTTTCGATAAGCCAACCTGCGGGCACTTTTACAGTTTCTCTTCCTTCTTGCCAGTAGTGCGGAATGTTCGGATAATTGCGCTGAATCTCGGCGAGATGATCGGAGGCGATCACCGGGTTTTTAAAAAAGCTACCCGAATTACCGATCTCTGCGGGATCAGGAAGTTTGGACTGACGAATAGCAATGACCAGCTCGGCGACCTGACGGATATCAGGGTTCTGAATATCCTGTGCTTCGAGCGATTTACGAAGCGCAGCATATTCGATATTAGGCGTATGAGGCGCTTTCTGTAAGCGAAGATAAACTCTTGAAATAAGGTACTGTCCTTTTGCTTCTCGTTTAAAAATGCTGTCACGATACCCAAACTGGCAGGCCGCGTGATCAAATGTCTGGATCGCTCCTGTGCGCAGATGCACAGCTTCCAGCTTTTCGAATACATCTTTCAGCTCCACACCATACGCACCGATATTCTGAATAGGAGCAGCTCCCATCGAGCCAGGAATGAGTGCCATATTCTCTACTCCACCCCAACCGTGATCCAGGCAATGCATGACAAAGTTGTGCCAGTTTTCGCCTCCTCCAATTTGTACCAAAACGCGCTGCTCATCTTCTTCAACTACCGCTATTCCCTTGATGTCATTTTTCAGAATAACGCCTTCGATATCAGAGACCAAAAGCATATTTGATCCACCACCCAATATCAAAATAGGCGGAAGATCATGTGCATTGTCCATCAAAAATTCACTGAGCATTTTTTCGTGTGTGATACTGCGAAAAAATGAGGCAGAGACGTCGATGCCGAAAGTGTTGTAGGGTTTTAGGGATACGTTACGCTGAAGCATGCGCAAAATTAAACATTTGTCATTAGATCATTAGTCATTAGGGGTGTTCATTCATTTTTCAGAAATAAAGAATAGTCTTTCCCTTTCTCAAATGAGCTAAAACCAACAAAAATCATTTTGCGGTCTGAGCGGAGCCGAAGACCCCTCAACCAAAAATCGACAGGTTTCCTTGCTGGTGTGGCTTTGGCTCCGCTCAGCCACCGGCAACTATGCTAGTTGCTTATTTTTATTGCGATTTTTTAAATGAACAGCTCTAGTTGATCATGAATAATGATCACATGAATAATTACTCTTCAATCCCCAATGCAAAAATCATTTTATTGCTCACCATCTCCATTGTCTCGCCTGAGCCATCGGAGGCAAACAGGGTACAGCGCAAGCGCGCTTCAATGCGCCAGGTAGGCGTGCCATCAGGATCGGCATCATATGGCTCGGAGGAGAGAATTTCGAAATAGCTGCTGGAAGGCTGCCCTTGAATATGATCAGAGCTAAAAGCCTTTCCAGCGCCATCCCACCATTGTACGGTTATCTTTCCAGGCTCACCGTCGGGCGCGACAGGAAGCGCAAGAATTGAGCTTTCGCAACTTTGGCCCGGCTCGGAGTATACATTTTGAAAATCACAGTGCAGGCAGCCATTTTTATCGACAATAACGACCTTTACACGATAGATGCCAGGGCGTGCATACGTATAGGTTGGCTGAATCTCAGAAACCACAAATCCTCCATCACCGAAGTTCCAGGTTACTGCCTGGATGTCATCAGGTTCAAGCCCAGTTGGAGCGTGGAAATGCACCTTGCCACTCCCCATCTTTTGGTACTCAAAACGAAAAGGATCTCCACAGAAACCGTTTCCAGAAGGAACGCGATATTCTGTTTCACTCATACAGCCCTGAGCATCCGTCGTGCGCAGGATTACAGGCTGATGGCCCGTCTTGCTAAATCGACGAAATGGCGCATCCTGGCCATGGATCGTATCACCATCCATAATCCATTCGTGCTGCATCGGATGCGTTCCACTGGAAATAGCACGGAATCGAAACGCTTTTGGATCAGCGGAGTTTTGAGTGCCGCCGACGAAGTCATATGTCCCGGTCGCAAGGTCCGAAACAGGCTCAGCAGGGCTGCTCAACGCAGGTAAAACCTTGCCTCGCAAAGTCAACCTCAAGCTGCCAGCACAGCCCTTACAGCTCAGCGGGCTAAATTCTCCGATATAATTATCAATCCCGACACCGTCTCGCAGGTAATCCGCATTGAGCTGCATTCCTTCCTTTCCAGCTTCGATAAGAATAGGCTCATTATCGATAGTCCCATCAAACGTAAGCGCAACTTCACCATCAAGGGACGGTGGAAGCGTCTGCTTACAGGCGCTCAGGGCGAGTATGCAGAGGCATGTGAGAAGTATTATTGGGCTTGATGCGTTCTTTATAAATGACATGGAGGTTTTGTTTGGCGTAGAGACGTTGCATGCAACGTCTCTACATGTGTCCTATTTCAATATCCACCTTATTCCTAATCGTAATTGCATGGTGCGGTCATTTCCTCCGCCTTCCAGTACCTCTGCCGAGGTCACCGAGCGAATACCTTGTATAGCACTTGCCCGGATCTCCCAACGAGGGGTGAGGCGCACTGCCATACCCGCTTCAAGCTGATAGTTGAAGCGACGCAGGCCATCCATATATTGATTTACCGACATGACATTGGTGGATTTTATTCCGAGGTCATCCTCTTCCAATGTTTCAAGCAGGCCGTGTGTTTGGGTCAAATAGCTTACGCGACCACCACCTGTCAGGCGGATGCCTGGGAGGAGTGCATATTCCAGTGTGACCGGAACAGAAAGCCATTGGCTCTGGTCGTGATGTAGAATCTCAGTTTTGGTATTGCCAATAAAGCCAAAGCTTCTTTCTGTGCGACTAGCTGTACGATTCAGTCCTGTGAAGCTTGAATACGCAAATCCAAGGCCCAGTCGCAGACGGCGACTGAGGCTACGCGTGGCGCCTACTTCGATATACGGTGCGTAGTGCCAGGTTTTTTCGCCTGCTCCGGCGAAGTCGGGATTAGCAGTGATGCCGCTTTCACCATATAAGCTCCAGTACGGAGTGAAGCGCATCGAAAAGTCAAAAGCCTCCGCTGGCACTTCGTCTGTTTCGATTAAAGATGATGCTTCCAATAGCTGGATACGCGCTAGCGACGCTATTGCATTCGATGACTGTGGGCTTATTTGAGACTCGTCATATTTCGTTTTTTGCTCTCCGATATTTGTTTGTTCATTGTCCTTGATAGAAGCGACAACATCCTGGGTCGTGTATTGTGTTTTATTATAATTGGTAATGGAAGTAGAGGCAGATAGGTTTCGTGATGGCTTGGTCTGTGGGTTAACAGAAAGGCCAGATTCAGTAACGTCAGGAGATGGCACTACTGCCTGCGCGGCAGATGCAGGCATCGTTTTTTCCGGTGCGGGCGTAGCTTCTGGTGTAGATGTTGGATTTTCTACAGTAGTCTGCTGTATGTGTGGAACTGCGACAGCAATATTAA
>JBGCFB010000099.1:0-6346 GCA_045106685.1 Bacteroidia bacterium
GGTCTTTCAAGACCCTGCCTGTGGCTATTCTTGTAGCTTTAGCGCCTATTCCTATCAGTATTGCACGCTTTTTCAAGACCCTGCCTGTGGTTTTTCTTGCAGCTTTAGCGCCTATTATTATCATTATTGCAGGGTCTTTCAAGACCCTGCCTGTGAATATTCTTGGAGCTTTAGCGCCTATTCTTATCATTATTGCAGGGTCTTTCAAGACCCTGCCTGTGGATATTCTTGAAGCTTTAGCGCCTATTATTATCATTATTGCAGGGTCTTTCAAGAGCCTGCAACCTCCCTACTCCACCACAAAAAGCTTGTTCCCATAGCGCTGAGTCATCTTGCCGCTTCTGGCGGCGAGCAATGTCTCTTCTGAAAAATTCAGAACCGTTTTTAGCACATGGCCGTGCGTCACCTCAACATCAAAGCCGTCGAGGACAAGCCCCATAAAAGCCTCCAGTAAGGAAACTTTGTCATCGACGCAGAACAGCAGGGAGATCGCCGTATTCTGCATCAGATTTACTTTAAGGCCTGACTTATAGACGTGGCTAAAAATTTCCCGCATATGACTCTCATCCATAAAGGAAAAATCCTTAGGCGTGATCTTGATCAAGGCCTGAAGGTCTTTGAAAATCGTGGAGGCGATATTCGGGTCGCCTGGCCCTTTTCCGATCACCGTTCCTTCCTCTTTGAGATCAACAAAGCTCTTTACCTGAAGCGGAATGCCTTTATTAAATAGCGGCTTAATCGTCTTTGGGTGAATAACCGATGCTCCATAAAATGTCATTTCGACAGCTTCTTCGTAGCTGAGATGATCATGCTTGATGGTGTCGTCTGTGCGGCGCGGATCGGCATTTAGAATACCGCGTACGTCCTTCCAGACCATCATGCGTTCGGCTTCGAGACAGTGGGCAAAAATAGCGCCTGTGTAGTCGGAGCCTTCGCGGCCGAGTGTGGTCGTATGGCCGCTTTCTGTTGCCGCGATAAAGCCCTGCGTGATAAGCACCTTTCCTGATTGTGCAATGGGAAGCACCTCGGCACGAATCGTTTCACGCGTTACCGACCAGATGACGTTTGCGGCCTTATATGTCGCATCAGTACGCACCAGCTTTCGAGCGTCAAGCCACTGACAATCAACGCCTTGCGATTTAAGATATGCAGCAAAAATAGTGGTTGAAAGTAGCTCTCCAAAAGCAACGATACGGTCATAGGTGCGAGGTGGAAATTCCTCTAACAACAGAATTCCTTGTACGATGCGTTTGATCTGATTGACAAAACCAGCAGCTTGTTTTTTTACCGCTTCTTGTCCATTTTTTTCTTCAAAAAGGGCTTCAATAATCGCGGTATGATATTCTTCGATAAACGCCAACTGCTTCCAGGCTTCCTGCTCTTTTCCGGTGCGTGCAAGCTCGGCAAGCACCTCGAGGTGATTGGTCATTTTGCCAGAGGCAGAGATAACGGTCAACGTAGGTTGATCAAGGAATTGCTGGATGATAGCAGCGACATGTTTGATTGCGGCGGCATCCTTCACGGATGCTCCACCGAATTTCATTACAAGCATGGACCTGAATGTGGAAGGTTATGTGTAAAATAATAAATCATGCGAATCAAGGGTTGAATCCGTTTTATTTAGCCCAGTTTACTGTTCGTATAGCCTTGTTATTTTTTGTTCGGACAAAAAGTAACCAAAAAGCCGCCAACGAGCCAAACAAGCCCTCCGCTTCTATCCCCCGCGCTCGCTCGTTGGATCCCAGCCGCACCCTTGATTGTGTCAAGGAGCCTTCTCGACCAAAGAACAGAACGCTTCAATCATTGATCCCAATGAGGCCCCAAATTTACATCGAAAAGCAATGATCTGATAATAATCAACCAGTACTTTTTGCTCCTTCTCCATAAAGCGCCCAAAGTCCCAATATTGGTCCCACCACTAGCATGGCATAAAAGAAATAGGTATCCGTGTGTTCGTTTAGAAAAGCAAGTAGTTGGATGCTTATGATGGTGATCGAAAAGCCAATACAATTGACAATGGTGAGGGCTGTTCCTTTTATAGCTGGAGAAGCGTTTTGGGCAACTAGCGTAGAAAAAAGCGGAGAATCAGCAATCACAACCATTCCCCAAAAAAGAAGAAAGCCGATGAATACTCCGGCATGCGCCAAGCCAAACATAAATGGCACGAGCAGGCAGCACATTCCGGAAAGCAATAAGGCTACAGAGGCTGTTTTTTTAGTCCCTATTTTTTGTGCCAAATATCCTCCTATCACACAGGCGATTCCCCCAATAGCGATGATGAAAAATGACCACCTGGCTACGTTCAATCCAGCCGCAGGATGTAAGGTATTGTATGTGCTGAGTATCACAGGCACAAAGGCCCAGAAGGCATACAACTCCCACATGTGGCCAAAATAGCCAAAGGCAGCAGCACGAAATTTCTTATTGTCGAAGACGCGAAAGAAGGCTGAAAGATCAACCCCCTTTCCAGCGGTACGGTAAGGACCGTTTGGCACGAATAACACCATCAATACTCCACCTAAACTCGCTAGCGCCGAGGTCGCAACGATAAGCCATTCCCACGAAATAGAAGCAGAATAACCTTTTAAAAGGTGCGGAAAGGCCGTTCCAATCACCAAGGCGCCCACCAAAAAACCCAACGATTTACCCAGACCTTTTTCAAAATAGTCTGTCGCGATCTTCATGCCCACTGGATAAATTCCGGCAAGGAAAAAGCCTGTAAGGAAGCGTAAAGCCAAGAGTGATACAATCGTATTTCCACCCCATATCACGCCCAGGTTAAAGAGCGCTCCGAGTATCGCACTCACAAAAAACACCCTGGAAGGCGAAAACCGATCGGCAATCGTAAGCGTGGCAAAAGCGAGTGTTCCCGCTATAAAGCCGAACTGAACGAAGGAGGTCAAATTGCCAAGCGCACTATCACTGAGATCGAACGTGGTGACCAAGTCAGCCATTACCCCATTTCCCGCAAACCACAGAGAGGTGCAGCAAAACTGGGCAATAACGATAAGCGGAAGTATGAACCTTCGATGCATGCGGCAAGATACCGAAGCTTACCAAAAAAATTGCCCCCAGGAATCCTGAGGGCAAGGTTCTGTCATCTATCCTACAACTGATCCAACAAATTCTGGCAAGAAGACTTCGCCGAGGCATCCCCTACTTGCTTTCCTTTGGCGGCGTCAGCTTTGGCCTTTTGGCGGTCGCCCAGATTTGCATAGCAAAAAGCACGGTAATAATAGGCCATGCCGTTTCTTGGATCTTTTTTAATCGCATCACTGAAATATGGAACAGCCGAATTGAAATCACCTTTAATCGTCATGTGAAATTGCCCCCAATACGTCGCCACTTGACTGGCATTTGCGCCTGCGCGTTCTGCCGCCTTAATCGCCTTTGGGATATCATTTTCACGCTTGAGGTTAATCAGCGAAACTACCTTCATTTCAGCTAGTTTGAGATCTACGACCTTGTTGTTTTCTGCTTGCTGCACGATTTTCAATACTCCTGCAAAGTCTTGCTTGTTGTAATAAGGAACGGCCTGATTGATGTATGAAACAGCGTCTCCTCCGTTGAGTTTTGTGGCGCGTGAATAGGCGATCTGTGCATCGCGGTCTTTACCCATTTTAGAAAGAATAAGGCCTTTTAAACGCCATGCTTCTGCGTTTTTGGGCTTTGCGAGCAAATAGTTTTCGATTACAGCAAGGGCAGCATCATACTTTTCTGCGTCTTTGTGCAAATTGGCCAGCTCCAGTTTAGCAGCATCGCTAAAGTCATCATCATTCGCAACGGTTTCGATTGCTTGACGCGCTTTCTCATATTCTCCCAACTTGCCCAGGGTTATTCCATAATACAGGCGAGCATAGTTGTTATTGCGTTGAATAGATAGGGCTTTTTCCAAATCAACTTTCGCTTTGGCGAACCGGTCTTGTCGGAGATACATGACGCCACGTGCTGCATAATTTTCGGCACGGCCAGGGGCCAGATTCATGGCTTTATCGATGTACTTGATTGCCTGATCGGGGTTTTCTCTTCGACCTTCGAGGTCAGACATGCTCAAATAGCTTTTGTAGTATTTAGGGAACTTTTTGATCGCTTTTTGAAAATACCGCTCCGCATCATCATAGGCATCACGGCGCATGGCGATAGCTCCAGCATTATTGAGAAGCGTAGCACTCTTTTTTTCGCGTTTCAAAGCCATCGTCATATACTTGGCGGCCAGGTCGAGTTTATCTTCACTCAATGCAGCATTAGCCATATTATTATAGGCTGAGTAGTTCTTGGGATCGATTTGAATAGCCTTTTGGTATTGGGCCATAGCAAGACTGTATTTGCCTTGCTTGCTATACATCACACCCTTATTGTTATAAATATAGGTTGCAGTAGGTTCCAGTTTTTGGGCCTTTTTCAAAAGGGTTTCTGCATCTTCATAGCGTTGCAATTCGATCAGGCAGCCTGCGACATTGGCTATCACAACTGGATCATCAGGAACGACCTCCTGCACTACTTGGAGGGCTTTCAAAGCTTGCTCATATTCTTTTTGATCAAATGCTTCTCCTGCTTCGGTAAACTGCTCTAGGATAAACCCCTCTATCTCACTCTGAGGAACATCCATCCATTGCGCTTCATAATCGCCTTCGTCCTTATTGCCTTCCTGGGCAGTAAGCGATACAAAAGCAAACATTAAAAAGAGTGATAGGAAAAAGTGTTTCATGGTAAATTGATTTTTTTTGTGTGTTAGATTATTCGAAATTTAATAAAATAATGAACCCAACCAGAAAATTACAGCAAAGAGAATACCTCCTTCTTAGCCATCTCATTCAAAAGGCACAACATCCTATTCCTCAAGATTGGAACAAACAAATAGTAGTAAGTGAAATGGATGATGGCGGGATGGGAAGTTTATTATTGTTTCCTTCTGGTGAAGTGGCGCATAATCGGAAGTTTGGTACCCGAACAAGCGCGTACAATTTTAATGACAGCGATGGTATCCCGGTTATCGCTTCACTCAATCTAGACCTGAATGGCGAATTATTTGAATTAGATATTTGGAAGGTGAATCATGAGCCGCTTTTACAATTTCCTACCACGTTTAGTGAGTAGCATTCGCTTCTAAGTCTATCGATTACCCACATCTTATTACGTGGTCTTGAAAGGCCACGTAATAATGAAAAAAGCAAGTGCTAAAGCGCCATAAATCTATTTCACGAGGCTTTAGCACCTAAATTCTATCACTATTGCCAGGTCATTTATGGCCTGGCACAAAGGAAAAATTCAATTCATCTGCAAATATGAGCAACTGAAAAGATGTGGGTAATCAATAGGCTTCTAAGTAGGTGCATTTTGCAAAACGCGTCCCCCTTCCCCTACGAATCGTGGTAATCTTTTCTGGGGACAAAAGCATGACAAAAGGGCTCAAATCGGCTTTTTTGAATGTAAATTAGTGTAAAATGAATAAAAACCGTTTCTGATTCGAGTCGAAATCTGATAGCTTTGTACTATGCCCATTCGAAATACGCTCATATCCATTTTTCTATTTGTCGCGCTGCTACTGAGCTTCAGTGAAGGCTACGCGCGTCAGGATAGTAATGACCAGCATATCGAGGTGGCGATGAGAATGATCGGGCACAGGGTTTTGCTGAGTTCCGGTGATAGCACGTCGGTGGTCTTACCCGTCGAACAAGACAGCAATCAATATCGCATCCGGTTTGGTGCAGACATTCAGTTTGATCCTGGAGCACTGGTTAGCATTGTCGATGATGTGTTTCAAAACGCGAGTATCGCTGATCATTATATCGTCGAGATGCTTGAGTGTGGCAGCTATAAAGTGGCATATAGTTACGAGGTTAAAGATTCGCTTAATAACGGGATGCTTCCGTGCCGAGGCAGAATTCCGGAAAAGGCTTGTTACAGTCTTTTGATTACAAAACTTGATGACAAAAAACCTGCGATCACATCATCGGTTGCTACTTCCGGTTCTAACTCGCAGGATGGCAGTTTAACGATGCTGCTTATCTTCTCGCTTTTTCCTGTTATTGGCTTACTCGGTTATCTATGGAAAAAGCAGCAAAAGCCGAAAATTGATCCTCATATCGTTGCGATCGGTGCGTATCAGCTCGATACCAGAAGCATGGAGCTTGCTCACAAAAAGCAGGTCGTAGAACTTTCTGGTAAAGAGGCCGATTTGCTCATGCTTCTCCACACTCACGCCAACAATACTGTAGAGCGTGAAGTTATGCTCCGCAATGTTTGGGGAGACCAGGGCGATTATATTGGCCGTACGCTGGATGTGTTTATTTCAAAATTGCGGAAGCGCCTTGAAGACGATCCGAATCTCAAAATCGTGAACATC